>PUNM01000040.1 GCA_003552625.1 Ectothiorhodospiraceae bacterium | reverse complement strand
GGGGGCGTCCCGAGTAGATGGCATCGAGGCGAGCCTCAAGCTCGGCCAGCGCCTGTTCATCACCGGGTCCCTCGTCGACGGCGTCATCCGCGATTCGGCAGAAGGCATAGAGTGCGGTTGCCGCGTCCCGCGAGCACCGCGGCAGGAGATACGAGGCGGCCAGGAAGGTCCGCGATCCGCTGCTCAGCAGCCGCCGACATACGCTGCGATCGGTGTTCCGTAAGTAGGGCTCTGGCGCGAGCACGGGATCAGGCGAAGGTACTAGCATCAGGCACCACCTCGTCGAGGATTCGCGCGGAGGAGACAACACCCGGCAGGCCGGCGCCGGGGTGCGTTCCCGCTCCTACCAGATAGAGATTGGGCACATCCTCGGACCGGTTCTGCGGTCGGAACCAGGCGCTTTGCTGGAGCACCGGCTCCAGGCTAAAGCCGGTACCCAGCCAGGATTTGAGCCGATGGCGGAAGTCGAGAGGGGTGGCCACCCGAGAAGTCGCGATCTGCCCCTCCACCCCGGGCAGGACCGTATCCCCCAAGTACTGGGAGATCGCCTGCCGGTAAGGCTCGGCCTGGGCCTCCCAGTCGACGTCGCTGCCCAGGTGCGGAACCGGCGAGAGCACGTAGTAGGTATCACACCCCTCCGGCGCCACTGAGGGATCGGTGGCCGTGGGCCGGTGAAGGTAAAGGCTGAAGTCCTCGGCAAGGACCTTGCGCTTGAAGATATCCTGAATGAGTTCCTTATACCGCGGCCCCATCAGAATCGTGTGATGGGGTACGTCTTCGTAGCGCTTGTGGGTCCCGAAATACCAGACATAAAGCCCCATCGAGTAGCGCGCCCTATCCAGCCGCTGATCGGACCAGCGACGGCGCAGGCGATTGGGAAGGAGCTTGCGGTATGTCCACGCGGCATCCGCATTCGAGACGACGATATCCGCCTCGATCCGTTCCCCCGAAGCGAGTTCCACGCCGTTGGCCCGGCCGTGTCCATCCACCGTGATCGCCTCGACATCCGCGTTGTAGCGCAACGCGCCGCCCTGGCCCGCAATCAGATCCGCCATCCCCTGCGCCAGACGACCGGTACCGCCCATGACGTAATGAACGCCCCAGTGTTGCTCCAGGTGCTCGATCAGGCAGTAGACCGAGGTAACAGAGAACGGATTGCCCCCGATCAGGAGAGGATGAAAACTAAGCACCTGGCGCAGCCGCTCGTCCTTCACATAACGCGAAACAAGCCCGTGCACGCTGCGGTAGCTCTGCAGGCGCACAAGATCCGGCACGACCCGGAGCATGTCCGTGATGCGCGTAAACGGCTTATTGCTCAGCTGCTCGAAACCGACCCGAAAGATCTCCTCGCTGGCCGCCATATAACGGTGGTAGCCATCCACATCACCCGGCGCAAACCGCTCGACCTCCGCGTTCATGCGCTCCGGATCACCCGTGTAGTCGAAATGCGAGCCGTCGTGGAATCGCACCCGGTAGAACGGATCCATCAGCCGCAGATCAATATCGTCCTCGAACCGGCGCCCCGCCAGTTCCCACAGCTCTCGAAAGAGAAACGGGGCCGTGACAATGGTCGGTCCGGCGTCGAAGGTGAATCCATCCTGCTTGTGGACGTAGGCCCGCCCACCCGGCCCGTCCAGTCGCTCGACCAGGGTGACGCGGTATCCACGCGCTCCCAGGCGGATCGCCGCCGCCAGGCCACCGAAACCGGCGCCGATAACGACTGCGTGCGGGGAGCTTGCGCCCTTGCCGGGCGTCGAGGAATTATTCTTTGCCATGGATTTCACCTTAAGGCAGGTCGGTCGGTTGTCAACGCGGCGTGACATCGCCGCGACTATTTGGCGCGGCCTCTTCGATGGTGGCTTCAACCCGCTGCACCAGTTCGCCCGGTCGTTCCTCGTGGGCGAGGTGGCCGAGTTCAGGAAGCACACATAGGCGAGCCGATGGCAGACGCAACCGCACTCTCTCCGCTTGCACCGGCGGCACGGTCCGATCCCCGGCCCCGACAAAGAGCAGCAGAGGCGGTTTGAGCCGTGGCAGTTCCTCCATCAGGAGGTAGAGATCGTCGTGCGTGCGGGCCATCATCCCCAGCGCCGCGGCCACATGGCCTGGATCGGTCGCCAGGCGCTGGTAGAGTTCGACCCCGCGGTCATCGAGCCTTGACCCCGTCCGCCGCAGGACCTCGGCCATAAAGGGCCGGCTTCTTGCCCGGAAAGCAAGCCACCACGGGACGAGCGGGTTGTGCGTGAGCAGTCGCGCGGTCGTCGGGAAAATCTGGCCGGCAAGCCCGCGGAACGGCAGGAACGCCCCATTGAGGCTCACCAGCGCGCGGAGGTCGACCCGCTCATCGAGACTCATGCGCGCCAGCACCCCGGCACCGATCGAATGCCCGATGGCGATCTGCGGAGCTAAGCCGAGTTCATTGAGCAGGGCATGGATTCCCGCCCCGGCGCCCCCCAGGGTCTGAAGACTCCGGGGAGCCGGCGCTGTGAAACCGTGACCTGGCAAGTCCGGCGCCACCACGGTATACCGCTGCGCCAGAATGGGCCCGAAATCCCGCCACGAGTGAGATGAGGCCGCAGTGCCGTGGAGAAGCAGTGCTACCGGCCCCTGGCCGTAAACCTGGACATGCCAGCGCAGGCCATCGGCTTCGATGAACCGGCTTGCCTCGCTCATCGGCCAGCTGGCAGCGTCCTGCTCCCACGCCAGACCCATGACCATCGCTCCTAGCGCCCAACCCCGGTTGCCGCCTGCACGGCCGAACTGATGGAGGAGGCATCCGCCCGCGGCAGCGGCAGGTAATCCGCGCCCATGGCGTCAGCCAGTTCCTTGCCCATGGGTCGAGGCCGCGGCGAAGTATCGACCACCAGCGCGCGGATCCCGGCGATGCGAACCCCCCGCGCCGCCTCTTGCGCATCCTGCTGTGCCTGATCCCTCCCCCCGGTTCCGGCACGCGTCACGTTTGCACGTCCATCGGTTAGCAGGATCATCACCGGTGTCGCTCCCTTGCGCATCACGCCTTCGATCAACTCGCGGGCGGTATCAATCCCCGCGGCCAGAGGCGTCCCGCCTCCGCCCGGCAAACCGGCGAGGCCTTTCTTGGCACGCGTCAGCGAACGGGTCGGCGGCAGAAGAACCTCGGCCCCCCGACCGCGGAAAGCGACCAGCGCCACCTCGTCACGGCGCACGTAGCACTCAGCGAGAAGCAGCTCCACAGCACCCTTGGCTTCGGCCAGACGGTTCATCGCGGAAGAGCCAGAGGCATCCACAGCGAAGACCGTCACCGTCTGACTCCGCTGCTTGAACCGGGTTACCCGGAAATCCTCGGGCTGGACAATCACCCGGCGCGTCTGTTCGCCGCCGCGACGCAGTGGCTGCCAGGGTGCGGCGGCCCGCAACGTCTCGACCACGTTGAGACGACTCTTGCCCCCAGGCGCGCCGGGGCGGACACCCGCCGGCCTGCCGCGCCCTCCCCCTTGCTGCAACGCACCGGCGTGTCCGGCGGTCTGGGAGCGACTACGCTGCGCAAGCTCGTTGATCTTCATCCGCTGGAGCAGATCGTCGGGCAGCGCAGCCTTCGCCGCCTCAAGAACCAGCTCGGCGGGAATCTCGGCCGGCGCCTCCTGCTCTTCTTCCTCGTCTTCGGGCTGTTGCTCCTGCTCCTCTTCCGGGGGATCAGGCTGTTCTTCCGGCTCCTCGGCCTGGTCCTCTTCGGCAGGCTGCTGCTCCGGTTCCGGCTCCTCCTCTTCCTGCTCGGGCGGTGGAGCCTCCGGGATCCGGGTCGCGCGCGGGACGAGGATCAGACGGGTCGCCAGCGCGATATCCTCTTGCTCGACCGTGTCCCGACCATCAAGAGCGGCGGCGGCCCGCGCGGCACGCAACGCCTGCAGCGGTGCCCGCAGAGATCCGATGCCCAGCGCCAGGCCTCCGGCGCAAAGCGCCTCCACCAGCTCGTCGGTACAGGCGACCTGCGAAAGCCGCGAACGGGCCCCGGCTATGTCTTCAGCCGTGTATTCGCTGCCCCCGGCGGCGTGGACCGGAATACCGTTGAGATCCAGGTGGCAGCCGAGCCGGTCCCGCAGCGGGCCGACCGGCCTCTCGTCTTCCTCGGCACCCTCATCCAGGGCAATCACCCCGAAGCGAGTCGGTATCCGTTCGCCGAGACCGTCCCGCTCGATAGCGATCTCGCCGTTATCGATGACTGCACCAATCTTCCCGGCTGTTGCCGGCTCAATACGCTCAGCCATCGCCAAAACGGCCAACCCGCCATCAACCTCGGCCAGTACACCGCGCTCGAGGACTGGCCGGCTTGCACGCAGGGTCGCGGTCAGGTCGAGCCCACCGAGAAGACGGCTGTCACTGACGTTGATCGGGATACGCCGCCACGGGGTCCCCTCCGGCAAGAGCTCCCGGGCGATTTGTACCCACCGGTCCCGGACCGGCCCGGGCAGGGACCTGAGGCAAACGCCCCCGACCCCGGGCGGGTCGATCGCCAGGAGCGCCGCCGCTGCGACGGCGTCTTCCCAAGCGGCCCCGGCGGTCTCGTAGTCGAGCCCGGCGCTCATGCCGGGAGCTGCTCCTCCACGGCCCGCTGGACTCGTGTCGTCGATCCCGACTCATCCAGCGGATCACGGCGCAACCGGTGACGCAGTGCGATACTGGCAACCTTGCGCAGGTGCGCGACCTCCACCGCGTCCGCCATATCCAGTGCCGCCGCGGCCCGGGCCGCCCGGATCAGGGTCAGCTCGCCTCGCAGGCCATCCGTCCCCAACGCGATGCACAGCTGTGAGGTGCGCTCGAGGATCTCATCGGTCACCTCCACTTTCGGCAGCTGCGCCCGAGCCTTCTCGATCCGCTTCCGAACCTGGCCATCCTTGCGCTTCCATTTCTCCACGAAGGCGTGCGGATCGGCCTCATATTCATCCCGCCGACGGACCACCTGCATCCGGGTCTGAAGGTCCTCCGGCGTTGAGACCTCCACGGAGAGGCCGAAACGATCCAGCAACTGAGGCCGAAGCTCGCCCTCCTCCGGGTTGCCGCTGCCGATCAGGACGAATTTCGCCGGGTGCCGTACGCTCAACCCCTCGCGCTCGACGACGTTCTCGCCGCTCGCGGCCACGTCCAGCAGCAGATCCACGATGTGATCCTCAAGGAGGTTGACCTCATCAATATAGAGGAACCCACGGTTGGCACGCGCAAGAAGACCCGGCTCGAATGCCTTCTCCCCGCGGGTCAGAGCGCGCTCCAGATCCAGCGCTCCGACTACACGGTCCTCCGTCACCCCGAGCGGCAGGTCCACCACAGGCACATCAATACGCCGGACTTTCAAGGATTTCCCCGCACCCACGCGCTCCTGGCATTGCTCGCAGAGGCGGTCGTCGTGGTCGGGATCGCAGTGGTACGGACAGTCTCCAACAGCGCGGATGGTCGGCAAGAGTCCGGCTAGAGCGCGAACCACCGTCGACTTGCCCGTGCCGCGGTCACCGAAGACCAGAACACCGCCGATGGATCCGTCCACCGCAGCGATGGTCATCGCGAGCTTCATTTCGTCTTGGCCGGCGATCGCCGAGAAGGGAAACGCTGGTGCCATGGATTGCCGTCCCCGGTTGTGGTTTTCAGGAAGTCGAAGACCGTCGGCGTTGATCACCCGGTCAGGTCGCGGTATCGCGCGCAGATTACCAGAGGCATCGGCGGGGCACAGCCCTTAACCCATCGCCCAATGCGCCACCGGCTGCTCCTCGAGCAGCTGCCGGAACCAGGGCGTATACCGCTCACCGTGGCTCCGTGTCGCGTCAACGACCGAGGAGACCGGAGTCCATGCCCAGGCGCCGATCTCCGACGGATCCGGTGCCGGGCGTACCGACGCACCCGCCCGACCAACGAGTACGTGCGCGAATTCGTATTCTGCAAGCCCACTGACCGGATCCTCCGCGAAGTAGGTGAAATGAGCCCGCGGTTCGAGCTCCATGCGGATTCCGAATTCTTCGCTGAGACGACGCTGCCCTGCTTCACACACCCCTTCGCCGGGACGCGGATGGCCGCAGCAGGTGTTCGACCACAGCCCGGAGAAATGATATTTCTCATCGGCCCGGCGTTGCAGGAGCAGTTGTCCGGCGGGATCGAAAACGAGGATGCAAAACGCCAGGTGCAGAACGCCCCCATCGGCGTGTGCGCGGATCTTCTCCTCGGCGCCGATCGGCTTCCCGAGCTGGTCGACAACCACTACCTGCTCCATACTGAAGACTCCTTCTAACGGATCGCAGAGCGCCGTGATGGGCAACATCGTCGCGCCCCCCTTGCGCCTGGAGCGATGGTAGGACCATTCTTTAAGCGCTGGCAAATGCGCCGCACACCGGACAATTGGACGTCACGCTGGCCCGACCGCCGGCGGCGACGCTTATAAAAGGTCACCTCGACCCTGACCGTGAGAGGAGTCCAGAATCATGAGCAATGCACCGTGTGACCGCTCCCGCCGCAAGTTCCTGCGTCTGGGCCTGATGAGCACGGCCGCCATTCCGGCCGCGGGTCTATTCAGCTCCAAGGCCGCAGCGGATAATGGCAACAACGGCGAGGATCGCACCTGGGAGATCATCAGCGAGGACGCCCCTGAAGCTCGGGGCATCGGTTATGTCCATAACCAGGCCGACGCCGACATGGACCATCCTCGTTTCGAGAGCCACCAGTTCTGCGCGAACTGCCTGCTCTACCATCCGCATGAGGAAGACGGAGACCACGGCTACTGCTCGGCCTTCGGCATGGACGAGAAGCGCCTGGTCAACGCCAGCGGCTGGTGCTGGGCCTGGGAAGACGCCGGCGACGCTTCGCAGATCGGCCCGCTGGATATACCGTCCGATCAGCTCCGGCGGGGCTAAACGCCATTCCCCCGGGATGGGCGGTCTGCCCGCCCGCCCCGGGGAAGCAGCACCCGCCGGGCCGACCTGCAAGGGGCCCGGCGGTTTTTTATTGGCCGACCGAATCACCCCGGCGCGTGTAATTGAAGACGCAGCGTCAAGACCCCTAGACAGACCCCCCTCCCTACGGGCAAGTTACGGGGTATTCCTTTTCAGAGTCATAAGCCATGCTGGAGGCTCGTCCCATGCGTATCGTCTTCATCCATCCCAACTACTCTTCGGGCGGTGCGGAGATCGCAGGTAACTGGCCCCCGGCATGGGTGGCGTACCTCGCCGGTCACCTCAAAAAGGCCGGGTATGACAATATCCGCTTCATTGATGCCATGACCAACGACTTCTCGGATGACTACATCCGGGAGGAGTTGGAAAAAGAGCAGCCCGACATCGTCGCCACCACCGCGATCACTCCGTCGATTTACGTGGCCGAGCGCACGCTCGAGATCGCGAAAGAGGTGAACCCGAATATTGTCACGCTCATTGGCGGGATTCACCCCACCTTCATGTACAAGCAGGTGCTCAGTGAAGCCCCGTGGATCGACGCTGTCGTCCGCGGTGAAGGCGAGGAGATCATGGTCAACCTGGCCCGGGCCATCGAGGAGGATCGCTGGCCCGAGGAGCGGGAGAGCATCCTTGGCATCGCTTACCGGGACGGTGAGCAAATCGTGGCCACCCCCGCCGCGCCCACCATCAAGGATCTTGACAGCATCGAGCCGGACTGGGCGATTCTCGAGTGGGAGAAGTACACCTACATCCCGCTTAACACGCGCGTCGCCATCCCCAACATGGCCCGCGGCTGCCCATTTACATGCTCTTTCTGCTCGCAGTGGAAGTTCTGGCGCGACTACCGCATCCGCGACCCGAAAAAGGTCGTCGATGAGATCGAGAAGCTCGCGGACGAGCACGACGTCGGCTTCTTTATCCTGGCGGATGAGGAGCCCACGATTAACCGCAAGAAGTTCATCGAGTTCTGTCAGGAGCTCATCGACCGGGGCCTTCCGGATCGCGGCATTCTCTGGGGACTGAATACGCGCGTCACCGACGTGCTCCGCGACGAGGAGCTGCTCAGTTTCTACCGCAAGGCGGGCTTGATCCACGTGTCTCTGGGCACGGAGGCAGCGGCGCAGCTCAAGCTCGACCGCTTTAACAAAGAGACCACGGTCGCGCAGAACAAGAAGGCTGTGGAACTTCTGCGCAACGCCGGCATCGTGGTGGAGGCCCAATTCATTGTCGGGCTGGAGAACGAGACCGCGGAGACGCTGGAAGAGACCTACCAGATGGCACAGGACTGGAAGCCGGACCTGGCCAACTGGGCCATGTATACCCCTTGGCCGTTCTCGGATCTGTTCCGCGAGCTCAAGGATACGGTCGAGGTCTACGACTACGAGAAGTACAACTTCGTCACGCCGATCATCAAGCCCGAAGCCATGGACCGGGGTGAATTACTCGACCGGGTCATGAGCAATTACCGGCGCTTCTACATGCGAAAGGCCCTTTTCTCTTATCCCTGGGCTGGTACCGGCGATCGACGCAAGTACCTCTTCGGCTGTCTTAAAGCCTTCCTCAAGGCCGGCTTCCAGCGCAAGTTCTACGATCTCGGCAAACACGGCTACTGGGGGCCGCAGACGCGCAAGAAGGTCAGCAAGAACATCGAGGAGAGCTTCGACAAGTCCCGTACGGTCGCAGCAGCCCAACGCGCTGAGTGGGACGCTCAGGAGTCCAAGGAGCAGGTCAAGGCCGCGCGTGCCCACAAGGCTGGAACGGAAACGGAGCGCACCCCCGCGGAGAGTGTCGTGCAGGTCTACCGTAACGGGGGACCGGCAAAGACATCCCGCAAAGGGGAGAAGCAAACCGAGACCGACGAGGTCTAGCGCGTCTTGATGGCTGAGGATGTTGTGAGCGTGACCGCGGCCGGAGAAGAAACGGGACGGATCGGTCCCAATGCCATCCTCCAGGTCGCGGCCGCGCTCCGCACCCTGACGGACGAACAGACCACGCAACAGATCTTCACTGAAGCGGGACTCGGCAGGTGGCTCGACGAGCCACCCGAGGCCATGGTCCCCGAGAACAACGTCGCAGCGCTCCACCAGACGGTCCGCGCACAGCTAAAAGAACCGCTCGCCCGACGGGTCCTGGTGGATGCAGGCGACCGTACAGCGGATTACGTCCTGCACAACCGGATCCCCGGGCCTGTTCGTGTTCTTCTACGGATCCTCCCACCAGCGCTGTCCGGTCCCATGCTCCTGAGAGCAATCCAGCGAAACGCGTGGACCTTCGTCGGCTCCGGGGACTTCCACGTTGATCCCGGTCGGCCAACCATCCTCCGTGTCGAGCACAACCCGGTCATCAACGGCGAGTCTGCTTCGGCGCCGGTTTGTCACTGGCACGCGACCGTCTTTGAGAAGCTCTTCCAAAGGTTGGTCTGGCGTGACGCCAGTGTCCGGGAGGTTAGCTGCATGGCCGCTGGCGACCAATTCTGCTCGTTCGAAGTGTACTACCGCGCTCGCTGATCACCCATCAGAAGGGTGCTCTCCCGGCATTTTCCCCACCCTCTGGCATCGCCCCCAGCTCTTGGCGCTATCCCCCGCCGAGCATTGGGAATGTAACGCCGAGTGCCCAGGCGAGGCCCACGCCGTTGGCAATGCCTGCCACCAGCGGGTGCCCAGTCCCGTGGTAGGACCAGCGACTCACGAACCCGTAGACCAAGAAGAAAATCACGATGATGGGGACGATCATAATCAGGAAAAACAGGCTGTCCACGTCCAGGGCCACAGCCCCTCCCAGGGAGAGCAGGAACAGCACCTTGGTAGCCGGATAGGCCCCCTTTGGAGCCGTTCGCCCCCTTGTCAGCCATTCGTCGGCGAGGAAATACAACACGGTTCCCACCATCATGACCAGGATAAGCGGTATCCGCTCGCTGACAGGGCGGAAGTTCGTGACCCACTGATCAAGCACGACTCCCTGAAGCACCGTGTAGTAGCCGAGCAGCGTTGCCACCCCGACGACGAACCCCACTAACCGCATGCGCAATGGGTCGGAACCGCTTGCGCGCGGGAGCGTCGGTTGGCCACCCGCTGCCTCCTCCCGGGTCATCCAGAGAAGCCCGGCCATCAGCAGCCCGTAAACGCCGAAGTGGATCGCTACATAATCACCCACCGCAACGGGGAGGAAGTCTGTCGGCACCGGAGCCAGCAGCAGAGGCGTGAGCACCGCCGGCACGCCCGCTACCACGGCAATCCGACGCCAGCCAGCCCCCGATCCGGTACCTCCAACGGGGCCGGCGCGGGGCAGTGCTCGCCCCACCGGTCTTCCGAGGAGAATGGTCGCCGCCAGTACCAGCGCAATCCAGGCCCCCCTTTGCGCGAGCCACCCTTCGCTCTCGCGATCGTAGGCAGCATCCGTCCAGTCGAGCACCTCCTGAAGTGTCACCGTGCTGTAGAGAACGCCTACATGCTCAACCCCAGGAGCAACCGCAATGCGCCGTGCGTTGCCCTCAGAGAAGTCACCGTAGGTTCGATTGAGCTCAACCTCGTCGGGCTCGAGGCCGGTGCTGAGGGCCACCATGCGACGCCCCTCTTCTTCGAGACGCCGCTCGAACCCGCCAACGACGCTCAATAGGTTTCCTGGCGTGCTCTCGTCGACCGTAGGGGCGAACAGCGATATGCCGGCTGTGGCGATCACCGAGTCGTTCGCCTGCGCATAGCGGACGATAATGTTGGTGGCCATTGAATGCCCAACCAGCACGAGCCGCCCGTCGCTCTCATCGAGGCCCAACGCAAAGTCGGCGACGCGTCGAGTCTGGTCCACAAGGGCCTGAGCCGCCCCTTGCTGGGAAGTGATGTCCCCATATAAGGGGTTTGGGTTACGGCCATGCCCTAGATAGTCGAAGCTAACGACGGTGTAGCCATTGCCGCTTAGGGTCATCGCCACCGGATCCATCAATGGGCGGGATCCAGCGAAGCCATGGGAAAGGAGCACGACGGGCCCTGCTGCCCCCTCGGACGGACGAAACACCGTCGCCGGCGTATCACCAATGGCTACCCGCTCCCGCTCGACGTGCACCTCATCCTGGAGGAGCTGCACAACCCCAACCACCAGGGCAAGCGCGGCGATCAGCGTTACCGCGTAGCCGGCAATCATCCGGAACGACGACGGACGCGGCATCACCGGCGCGCCCTCTTTCTAGGAAGTGGTATCCACATCCGCCGTCCGGCGACGCACCGCCTCCCCTTGCTGCTGATGCTCCCGGGATTTCAGTCCCCAGTGCCAAAGGAACGCCGTCGGCAGCGGGATTACCAGGAACCAGTGCTCCAGGATCGCCAGGGCCATGAGCGTTGCCACCAGTGTGAACCCTACCGCCATGAATGGGTCCACAGCAGGTCCGATCGCTGCTTGAACAAGAAGGACTAGCGCTACGGTCGAGACGCTCACCGAAAACGGGAAGAACATGTTCATCGGGCGCCGTCGCATGAACCCGCGGAGAAATTCCATATGTTCCGGGACGAACTCCTCATTGAGGTTGCGAACGCCCAGAAAGACGTTGATCCGCGCGCTCTCATGCATCCAGGCGAGAACCAAGAAGGTCCACAGTGCAATCTGGTTCGCCTGTCCCCAGGTCAGGAAGGCAATAAAAACCCCAAGGGCCACGATGGCGAGCTCGTGGTAGATGTTGCTCTGGATTGCATGCCAGAAGTGGCGCAAGCCCTGACAATCTGGCGGGCACCTCTGCTGCCGCGGCCCGGTGAGGTAATTCGTATAATAGCTCAACTCGACCCACGCCCAAATCAGCAGCGCGCTCGTGAAGGCCGCGTACGCCCCCATGATGGAGTCATCCCCGCTGGAGACGTGGACCCCATAGAGCCCCAACAGGCAGGCCCCCGTACCCGCCGCCATGCTCCATCGGAACGTCCGGACGGGGAGGTTGTCGAGATAGATGACGACCCCGGTGCTGAACCACCACAGAAACAGGGCAAAGAAGGCCGGCAGCAGGTACTCGACCATCTAGCGCTCCTCTGCGTCGTCCGAGGTTTCACCTGCTGCTTCGTCCTCGAGAAAACGGGCGAACGCCCCGGCGTTATCCTCGCCAAAGGCAGCGAGATCCACTGCGCGCCCTGTCACCGGATCCTCAAGCACAAGGCGCCCGTCCTCCTGCCCACGCAGGATGAAGGCGACATCCCGACTGCCCCCGCGCCGCGTGCGCGCCTGCGCCAGCTGCCGGACGGTCTGGCGCATGAATGCCTCCTCACCCTCGCCAATGACCAGCAGTTCCTCACCTGTCCGAGCATCACGGACCTCGATGTTCCCGTCATCCGTGTCACGGAAAGAGAGCGCACGCTCAGCGACCGGCGGGGCGAAATCCGGCGCCGTCTCTTCGAGTACAAGTTCCGTGTAAAGAACGTAGACAGTCAGCATCAGCACGATGCTGAGGGCCGTAATGGGCATGATGTAGCGGGATATCGGTCCCGCCTTCAGATGATCTTCCGTTTCCCTCGACATGATCAGCTTGTCTCTCGCGCGAGGCCGGCCTCGGCTGAGTCAGCGGGCCCCTCCGCCACACCCTGACCCTCCTGCGCACGATGCGCCTCCAGCGCCTCCGCCAGGACGCGTGCAGCTTGATCCCCGTCAGGGATGGCGCGCAACGCAGGTTCCGGCCGGCTCAGATGCCACGGCCGCGCATGCGGCCAGAACATCAGAAAGCGCACTTGTTCGGACTCATACAAGCGAATCGGGATATCGCTTGTACCATCCTTGAAATGGCGCAGGTTGGCCTCTTCCACCTTGCTATAAGGAAGATTGACCGTAGTGGGCAATGCTGCCCCAATGCGCATGACCACGCGCCGATTCGTGATCGTATAAAGGGTGGTGTTGGCCATCCAGCGGCCAATGATCGCCAGCAACCCGCACGCAAGTGCGCCCACCAATAGCTGGCTGAACAACTCGCCGGTGGCGACGGGCACCCCCTCGCCACGCAATAGCGCGTCAATCAAAAACCACGTGCCCACGATGACAAAGTAGGCAGCAACTTTCCGAACGTGCAGAGCCCGCTTGGTGAGCGACCACCAAGCGGGCTTGCCTTGCCAGAGGATTTCTTCGCCTTCCGGGAGCTCCTCAGGGAGCCCCGGGATCGGCTCATACTCGTGTGTCCTCAAAGGAACGGCTCCGTACGACCCGGCACAGCATACAGAGTACCACCACCGAAGTAGGCGCAGATACGATCCTCTTCCTGCGGGGTAATCTGGTCCGGGTTACTGAGCCGCGGCACGTAATAGAACTGATCGCTGGTGATCGAGTTCACCTTGACCAGGCCGTCGGTCGTCACGACGCTGAAGTTGTACGGGATCATGACCCGGTCACCACCGGCGACCTCCCCCTCCAGGTACATGAAGCGCATCTCGCCGCGATCGACCCAAATATCACGCACGCGGGCCCCCTGCTTGCCATCGCAGCCGATGACAGCAAACCCGCGCGGATCCGGGTCCTCGGCGGCCACGGAGAAATCGCGAGCAACACGCAGGGGGACGATCTTCAGATCGCCGCGCGTGGTCTTCTCCGGCGTGTTCTCACGCTGTGCCCACGCGGCGGGCCCCAACCCGTCGAGCATGGGATTGCCGGTCGGCTCAAGCGGCGCGCCATCCCAAGCCTCAGTCGGCTCCGCACGCAGCTCGTAGTCCACCTTCTCCCTGCGCGGCACCTCGATGCTACGGCCATCCGCAAGCTTGAAGATCTTCGGCTTCGGCGGCGCCGGGAAACCGTCCTTCTGCTCCGCTTTCCGGCCGGTTGACTCGTTGGCTTCTGCGAGCAGCGGGTAACCCTCACGCTTGTCCTCCAGCCGGAGGTAGAAGATCAGCCCCGCCAGGAAGAGCCAGAACGCATAGAGCGTTACCTGGGCTACGTTGACGTACTCGGTGATAGCACCAGTTCCTTCCATATCGAACCTCCACTCGATATCGCGCCCTAGCCGGAGACTGCGGCCAGGCCTAAACGAGACGACGATGCCGATTGTTTACCCTGCCATGCCGAAGCACGCCAGGGGCCTATTGCGACCGCAGTCGCGAGTAATTCGCAGAGTCCTGCTCCCCCAGATCCTCTGACGCGGCCTTGGATTCCCCGCTGCTGAACCGCATCAGCGGCCAGGCAACAACGACCATCGCCAGCAGCAGGAGAATCTCCATGCCATAGACCACGCTGTACCCGGCAGCAGCATGCGTAAACAGCTGCGGCAGCTGGCCCGCATTGGCCATGGCGCTGACGAGATCGCTGACCCCGGCACCCACAGCGAGAGACACCCCGAGCGCCGTTGCCTGGACGGCTCCCCAGGCGCCAATGGCCACCCCACTCTGGTCTCGGGTCGCCAGCTGCATGGTGGCAGCGAGCGTGCCGACGTAGAACAAGGCCCCCCCAAGACCGATGATCGTCTGCCCCACACGGAATACGGTCGGCGAGCCCAGCGGAGCGGAGATGATGACCAGGGTGAATGCGACCACACCGATCAGGGCTCCGATCGATGCAACCCCGTAAGCGTTCACCCCACGCCCCATCAACCATCTGGCCACCCCGAAACCAACCAGCATCCCTAAGGCCCAAAGGCCAGTCAGCAGCGTGGTACCGGCGACTTCAAGATCCAGCACCGCAGCGCCATAAGGCTCGATGATGATGTCCTGCATCCCGAAGCCGAAAGCGCCGATACCGATCACCGCGAGTAACCGCTTGACTGGCCCCCGTACCACAAAACTTTGCCACGATTCCGACAACGAGGGTCGCGGTCGATCGACGCGGCTTCGCTCCGGGTTGCGAGGCTCCTGCTTCCACAGGGCAAGCACGTTCAACGCCCAGATCACGACCGCCGTGCCCTGAACCACACGAATCAGGCGTTCGTGGCTGAAATCGTATAGGAGCAAGTAGAAGACCCCGACGGCCGCCACCATGCCCAGAAGGAGCATCACGTACATGACGCCGACCACTTGGGGCAGCTTACCTTCCGGCGCCAAATCGTTGGTTAGCGCCAGCCCGGCCGTCTGGGTCATGTGGACCCCGATGCCACTAAGAAAGAACGCCAGCGCCGCCCCGAGCGAGCCGATGACCGGGTATTCCCCGGCATAATCGGCCTGTACGAGCAACGCGAAGGGCATAATGGCAAGCCCGCCGAACATGAGCAGCGTGCCGGTCCACAGGTAGGGGACCCTTCTCCAGCCCAGCGCGGAGCGGTGGTTATCCGAGCGATGCCCGATCAGCAAGCGCAGCGGCGCAAAGAGGATGGGCAAGGCGAGCACGGCGCCCAATAGCGCCGCGGCGATCCCGAGTTCGTGAATCATGACCCGGTTGAGGGTTCCGGTGAACATGACGTACATCACGCCCACCGTGACCTGGAACAACGCCAGACGAAGGATCTGCCCCATCGGCAATTCCTTCGTACCGATGTCCGCGACCGGCAAGGCGATCCGTCGCAGATATAGCTGCCAGCTTTCGCTCTTCTCCGTCATGATAAGCGCTCAAGCTCCAGAGCCTGTGAGGTATAGAAACCGCGGCTGATTCGCTGGGTGCGCCCGAGTTGCCAGTTCTCAAGCGCTGCAGCCGCCTCCAGGGCCTCGGCAAGCCGTGCATGAGCAACCGGCTCGATAGCCGGAGAGCGATCGCTGCGGGGGAATAGCTTGCCGGCCGCGTGCATGGCGGCCAGGAAGGGCGTGCGCGGTGCGAACGTAAAAACCAGTTGCCGGCGCGTACGCCCGGACAGCTCCGAGAGCGCCGCAACAGCGTCATCCAACGTGTAATGGATCAAGACATCCATCGACACGACCCGGTCGAACTCGCCCAGTGAGGGATCAAGCATGTCCCCGACAGCGAAGCGCGCGCGCCCGGCCTCCACATCATCACGGAGCCGATCGCATGCGAGATCGATCAGCTTTTCCGAGACATCGATGCCGACGACCTCCGCGCCGCGTCGCACCAGATCGCCGGTGAGCTCGCCCGGGCCGCAACCGGCATCGAGAATGCGCTCCCCGCGGAGATCGTGGGGTAGCCAGCCCAGCAGCGTTTCCCGCATCTCCGCACGCCCGGCACGGACGGTAGCGCGAACACCACTAACCGGCTGATCCGAAGTCAGACGCTCCCACGCCTTGACGGCCGTTCGGTCGAAGTACTCTGTCACCCGTCCGCGCCGCTGTTCGTAGGAGGAGCTTGGCATTAGTCGAACCCCAGCAGATCGAAGACTTCACGATCCTTGATCGGGGTTGGATCCAGCGGCTCCACCCCATTCCACAGCGCCGCGGCAAGGCTCAGGTACTCGTCCTGAAGCCGGCGCAACTCGTCAGAATCCTCATCCAGTTCAAACAGGGTGGACTTCTGTAGACGGCTACGCCGCACCACGTCGTAGTTCGGCACATGAGCCAGCGTGCGCATGCCGGTGCGCTCGTTGAAACGCTCAATCTGATCGGTGTGCTCGCTCCGGTTTGCGATCACCCCACCGAGCCGGACCTTGTAATACTTGGCCTTCGCCTGAATCGCGCCAGCGATGCGGTTCATGGCAAAGATTGAGTCGAAGTCGTTGGCGCTCACCACCAGCGCGCGGTCGGCGTGTTGCAGCGGGGCAGCGAAACCACCGCAGACCACATCGCCGAGGACATCGAAGATCACGACATCCGTGTCCTCAAGAAGATGGTGCTGCTTGAGCAGCTTCACTGTCTGACCTACGACATATCCCCCACATCCGGTGCCAGCCGGGGGACCACCGGCTTCTACGCAGAGCACCCCGTTGTAGCCCTCGTAGACGTAATCTTCCGGCCGAAGCTCCTCGGCGTGGAAGTCCACCTCTTCCAGGCTGTCGATGACCGTCGGCACCAATCGTTTGGTCAGGGTAAAGGTGGAATCGTGCTTGGGGTCGCAACCAATCTGCAGGACCCGTTTGCCGAGTTTGCTGAAGGCCACGGAGAGATTTGAGGAACTCGTGCTCTTGCCGATCCCCCCTTTCCCGTAGACGGCCAGGACAAGCGCCCGGTCCATCTCACCGGTGAGCTCCATATGCACCTGGGCGCTCCCCTCGCCGTCGCCGCGGTGGCCAATCCCGGACACCGGCACCGAGCCATTGCTCATGCCGCTTGATCCTCCTCCGTCACCCCTTCGTAGTAATCCTCCAGCTCGTCGCCAGCCCGGCGCAGTGCCTCGAGCGTCTCCTCATCCGGGTTCCAGTAATTGCGCTCGTGCGCCTCAAGCAAGCGATTCGCCAGCTTCGCTGAAGCCGCCGGATTGAGCTGCGCCATTCGCTCGCGCATCTTCTCATCGAGCATGAAGGTCTGCGTAAATTGCTGGTAGACCCAGGGCTGGACCTGACCGGTCGTGGCCGACCAACCCATGGTGTTGGTCAGATGCATCTCAATCTGATGGACCCCCTCGTAGCCGTGCTCGAGGAGTCCCTCATACCACTTCGGATTGAGCATGCGCGTACGCGTCTCCAGCGCCACCTGGTCCGAGAGCGTGCGCACCTTGCCTTCGCCGCGCGTCTGGTCGCCAATGTAGACGGGCACGTGGTCACCCCCCCGGGAGCGCGCGACGGCCCGACTGATACCACCAAGCGTGTCGAAGTAGTGATCGACCGTGGTCACGCCAAGCTCCACCGACTCCAGATTCTGGTAGGTCAGCTCCACACCGGAGAGCATGCTGCCGAGGAGCTCCTCCTGACGGACCGGACGTCCGCTGCGGCCGTATGCGTAGCATTTACGACGCGTATAGGTGTCCGCGATCTCGTCCTCGTTTTCCCAGGCGCCCTGGTCGATCATCGAGCCGACGTTCGAGCCATAAGCTCCATCGGCGTTACTGAACACACGCAGCGCTGCCGTTTCAAAGTCGCAGTCATGCTGCTTTTGATACTCCAGCGCGTTGCGCCGGATCGGGTTCCACTCCAGCGGCTCCTCCTCGGCACTAGCCGCAAGATAAGCGGCCTCCGCAAGGACCCGCGTCTGCAGGGGCAGCAAGTCGCGGAAGATGCCCGACAGCGTGATCACCACGTCGATCCGCTTGCGGCCAAGCTCCTCCAACGGGATTAACTCGGCCCCGGCCAGCTTGCCGTAGCTATCGAACCGTGGGCGCGCCCCGATCAGATACAGCGCCTGGCCGATGGGTCCGCCTTCGCTCTTCAGGTTGTCCGTGCCCCAGAGCACCATGGCAATGGAGTCGGGGAGTTCCTGGCCCTCTTCGCGGTGTTTATCCAGCAACCGCTCCGCCTGCTTGGCGCCATCCTGCACGGCGAACGTGCTGGGGATCCGGTACGGATCGAAGCCGTGCATATTGCGACCGGTCGGTAGAATCTGCGGACTGCGGAGCAGGTCACCGCCAGCCACCGGCGGCACGAAGTGGGCATCGAGTGCACGGACGATGCTCTGCAGTTCGTGGTTCTCGCTGAGCTTGGCCGCAATACCGGAAAGCTCCTCGAGTACCTCAAGGGTTGCGTCGTGATCGTCGCTCTCCGCGGCAGCGAGAGCCTCACGCGCCGTACCGCCATCAACCAGAACAGCCACCGACGCGTGATCCACGCGGGCGCCGTGGGTCGTTTCCGCTATGGAGATCAGCTGATCGATCCGACCCTCCCGCGACGGCACCTGGCCGACCACGTGGAGCCCTTCAGGGATCAGGGTGTACTCCATCTCGAGGATGTCCTCGCTGAGCTTGGCGATCTTCTGCTCAGCCTCTTCCTCGGTCCACTCCGGCTCCATCTGGGCAAGATCAACCTCCGCCGCCTGCGCCTGGATCAGCCGGGCGAGCTCAGTCCGCTCATCGACGTTATCCGGGGGCGCACTGCGATAGCGCTCCACCGACGCCTTGAGTTCGAGCAAGCCCCGATAGAGGCCGGCCTTGCCGACCGGCGGCGTCAGGTAACTGATCAGCGTGGCCGCAGAACGGCGTTTCGCGATCGAGCCCTCAGAGGGATTGTTCGCGGCGTAAAGGTAGTAATTCGGTAGGTCACCGATCAGTCGGTCGGGCCAGCAGTACTGGCTCATGCCGCACTGCTTGCCCGGCATGAACTCCAGTGCACCATGAGTACCGAAGTGCAGCACCGCGTCCGCGCCAAAGTCCTCACGGATGTAGCGGTAGAAGGCCGACATGGCGTGCGTCGGCGTCAGCCCCCTCTCGAAGAGCAACCGCATGGGGTCACCTTCATAGCCGAAGCCCGGTTGCACACCGACGAAGACATTGCCGAACTGCGCCCCGAGCACGAAGATCGACTGGCCATCGCTTTGCGCCTTGCCCGGAGCGGGCCCCCACTGTTCCTCGATCTCCTTGAGGTACGGCTCCCGCGCAACGTAATCGTCCACGGGAACCCGTGTATGAACGTTGGCGTGCGCACCGTACTGATTGGCATTGCCGTTGATGATCTTCTCGCGCAGCGCATCGACAGATTCCGGCACCTCCACCCGGTAGCCGGCGTCGTAGAGTTCCTGCAGCGTGTTATACAGGGATGCAAATACGGAGAGGTAGGCCGCCGTTCCCAGCGCCCCGGCCTGTGGGGGGAAGCTGAACATCACAATGCTCAGCTTGCGATCGCTGCGCGCACTGCGCCGAAGCTGGACGAGCCGGTCAACGCGACCCGCGAGCATGCCGGCCCGCTCAGGGTGCGCCTCCATCCGGCAGACACCATCCGCCCCGGGCACCGCAGCACGACCCCCAAACACCACCGGTCCGGTCGCACCATCCAGCTCCGGGATCGCGACCATCATCGTTGTCTCTACCGGGGTCAGCCCCCGATCTGATGACTCCCACTGCTCCAGGGACTGGAACTCAAGCGCCTGAGCCGTAAGGTACGGCACATCCAGCCGGGAGAGGAGTTGCTCGGCAGCACCCGCGTTGTTGTATGCCGGACCGCCAACGAGCGAGAAGCTTGTCAGTGAGATGGCCGCATCGACCTTCGCACGGCCATCCTGCATGAAGAACCGCTCGACAGCGGGCCGGTTGTCGAGCCCACTGGCGAACGCCGGGATCACCCGATAGCCGCGGCTTTCCAGCGCCTCAATGACGCCGTCGTAGTGCGCGGAGTCACCGGCGAGCACATAAGAGCGCATCAGCAGCAGTCCCACGGTGCCCCGCGGCTTCTCCCCATCCCCCCGGGGGTCCGGCAGATCCGCAGGATCATCGCTGATACGCTTGTTCAGGCGGGGATGGTAGACGCCCACATCCGGGTACTCGATAGGATCCTGCACCTCGAGCGCCCCGCGCAGGCCGCTGCGCGGCCCACTGGCGTAGCGATTGACCAAAAAGCGCACCATGTTCTCGACGTTGGCGTCGGAACTGGCCAGGAAGTATTGCCAGGTCAGGAAGTAGGCGCGCACATCCTGCGCAGTGCCCGGAATGAAACGCAGGATCCGAGGGATGCGGCGAAGCATGGCGGCCTGTTTCTCGCCGGAGCTGCTGTCGTCGTCCTGTTGCGCCTTGCCCTTCTTGCCCCGGAGCTTCTTGAGCAGCGAGATCGGGCCACGACTTGAGCCGTCCATGGTGAACTTGCCCATGCGGGTAAGCTTCATGACCTCGCCGGCGGACATGATCCCGATCAGGGCGTCGCAATCATCGCGCCGGGCTTTCAGGTCCTCAAGGATGGGCTCGATGTGCTCTTCCATGAAGAGCATCGTTGCGACGATGATGTCCGCCTGGGCGATTCGCTCCCGGGCACGCTCCAGGGCCGCAGGATTGTTGTTCCAGTCCGAGGCCGCGTGAAGCGTCAGTTCCAGGCCCGGTATGTCCCTCTGCAATGCCGGTCGCGCGCGCTCGACCGCGCCTGCCATGTGGCTGTCCAGCGTAATGATGGCGACGCGCACCGGCGTCGTATCAGCGACTGAAGTGGGCTTTGGCATCGTAAATGGTCTCCACTGTTATTGTCGCAATGCCACGGTCGGCGGCGAAGCGCTCCGTATTGCGGCGGGCCTTGCCCCGCACGAAGAACGGGATCTTCTTCAGTTCCGCCTCGGCTTCAGGCGTCCAGGCCGGTGTATCAGTGGCCTGCTCGACAGCCTCCGCCGTCGCCGCGCCCGTCTCCTCCTCCCCGCGCACCGCTGCGCGCCCCCCGGAAAAACCGGCGGTCTCCGCATGGGACGGAGCTTCTGCAGAGAACTCGAAGTCTTCCTTGAACATCCCGAGCAGATGCTCTTCCAGGCCCATCATCAGCGGATGGACCCAGGTGTCGAAGATGACGTTTGCACCTTCCAGCCCCATGTTCGGGGCATAACGGGCCGGAAAGTCCTGAACGTGGACTGGTGCCGAGATCACTGCGCAGGGCAGGCCCAGCCGCTTGGCGATGTGCCGCTCCATCTGCGTTCCCAGCACCAGCTCCGGTGCGGCATCGGCCACCGCGCGCTCCACCTCGAGGTAATCCTCGGTGATCAGCGGCTCGACACCATAGGCCTTTGCCGCCTGGCGCACCTCCCGCGCATTCTCTCGCGCGTAGGTTCCCAGACCGACGACCTGGAACCCGAGCTCCTCGGCGGCAATGCGCGCCGCAGCGACCGCGTGGGTCGCATCGCCGAATATGAACACGCGTTTCCCGGTCAGATAATTGGAGTCAACGGAACGGCTGTACCAGGCCATGCGCGCGTCCGCCTCGGCCAAGGCCGGCTGCGGGGACACTCCGGCTACCTCCGCTACGTCCCGGAGGAAGTCCCGGGTCGCCCCGAGCCCGAGCGGGACTGTGGTGATCATCGGCTGACGGAACTGGCGCTGCAGCCACTCGCATGCTGTACGGGCCACTTCCGGATACAGGCAGATGTTGAAGTCGGCTTCGGGGATACGGCGCAGATCGTCCGGCCGTGCGCCGAGCGGGGCAACGACGTGCGTCCCGACGCCCAGCCGGTCCAGAAGACTGCGGACCTCGTGCACATCGTCCCTGCACCGGAACCCGAGGGACGTCGGGCCCAGAATGTTGGCCGTCGGCCGCCTCGCGGGTTCGCGCTCGGCCAGATCTTCCGGCGCCGGCGCGAGTCCACGCACGAGCTGATAAAACGCCTCGCTGGCCCCGAATCCTTCCTTGCGCGAGTAGGCCGCGCTCTCCAACCCGATCACCGGTACCGGTAGCCCAAGCCCCTTGGCCAGGTCCGCCGGCTGGTCCTGGAGCAGTTCCGCCGTGCAGGAATCCCCCACCATCAGCGCTTCGGGCTGGTAGCGCTGGTAGGCGTCACGGATCGTCTCGCGCACTAGGTCGGCGGTGTCCCGCCCCATGTGTCGGGCCTGAAAGGTGGTATAGGTGACCGGCGGCCGAGCCGGGCGCCGCTCGATCATTGTGAAGAGCAGGTCCGCGTAGGTATCCCCCTGCGGGGCGTGCAGCACGTAATGGACGTTTTCCATCGACGCCGCGACCCGCATCGCGCCAACGTGCGGTGGGCCTTCATACGTCCAGAGCGTCAGCTGCATCCCTACACCCTCAACGTGTCATGGCGGACCAATGGTCGCGCGAAGAGTTCAGCCAGGTCGCCCGCCTGCTCGAATCCTTGGATGGGCGAGAAGACAAGCTCAATCGACCATTTCGTTCGAAGCCCCTCCGCCTCCAGCGGGTTCGCCAATCCAAGGCCGCAGACGGTGAGGTCGGGCCGATCTGCGCGGAGGCGTTCAAGCTGCCGCTCGACATCCTGGCCCTCGACGAGGCGCACTTCCTCCCCGAGGGCTTCTCGCTCCGCCCCGTGGAACTCCCGGTCGTAGTATGGAGTTGCCACTTCGACCAGCTCCATCCCGCACTCCTGAGCCAAGAAACGCGCCAGCGGCAGTTCCAGCTGCGAGTCCGGCAGGAATGTAATCCGCCGTCCCGCGAGTACGGAGCGCTGCCGTTCCAGCGCAGCCTGGGCCCGGGCAACGGGCGCGGCGGTCACCTCTTCGACCCGTTGCTCATTGACCCCGAAAGCCCGGGCCGCGGCCTTGAGCCATTCCAGCGTCCCGGACACCCCCAGAGGGTACGGCGCTGCCACCCACTCTGCGCCGCGGCGAATAAGCGCACGCGCCGCATCGCCTGTAAACGGCTGCGCCATCAAAACGCGGGTACCCGGGCCCACCGGAGGGAGTTGCTCGCCGCTTCGTGGCGGCAGGAACGCCACCGGGCCGATACCGAGTTCATCAAACAACCGGCGGAACTGATCCTCGACAACGTCTGCCAAGGTGCCGAGCACGATCAGGGACAGGGCCTCATCGGTTTGTTCGGGCAGACGCTCGGTCAGCGAGGTGAGAAATTGGTCTTCACCCTGCGTGAACGCTGTCTCCAGGCCACTGCCCGAGTAAGGGAGAACACGCACCCGCCCCTCGTGGGCTTCTGTGAGGCGCTCGGCAGCCTTGTCCAGATCCAGTTTGATGACCTCCGAAGGGCAGGAGCCCACGAGGAACAAGGTCCGGATCTCCGGGCGCCGCTCAAGGAGTTCATGGACGATGCGGTCGAGCTCTTCATTGCAGTCGGCCAGGCCGGCCAGATCGCGCTCGCCGAGAATCGCCGTCGCGAATCGCGGCTCGGCGAAGATCATGACCCCCGCCGCGGACTGGAGCAGGTGGGCACAGGTGCGCGACCCGACCACCAGGAAGAAGGCATCCCGCATTTTGCGGTGCAACCAGACAATACTCGTCAGACCGCAGAAAACCTGGCGCTGCCCCTGCTCCTGGAGCACCCCATCGCGACACCCGGTGGAATCGACCTGCGGGAAGGCGCTCATTCCAGGACCCCCTCCGCCCGCATCTTCTCCTCCTGCAGCCGCGCAGCGCGAAGCTTGAGAAGGAACTGTACGGCGTTTACGACGTAAGCCGCATAGGCGGCCAGCGCAATCACCATCTGCTCGGCCGGCGTGAAGATGTCGCCAAACCAGACCACCAGGTAGGCGGTGTGCAGCACGATCACGCCCATGCTGACGACATCCTCCCAGAAGAAGGCCGGGGCGAACAGATAGTGCCCGAAGACCTCCTTCTCCCAGATCGCGCCGGTAATCATGATCGCGTAGAGGATGAGCGTCTTGATGATGACCGACCAGGCGGCCCACTCGAGCAGCTGGTCCGTGAACAGATACCAGAGCACCAGGACAAGGCTGACCAGAAAGACGATGAATTGGGTCGGCGCCAGTATCCCCTGCACCAGCGTCCACGGGGATTCATCGCGACGGCGGCGCTGCTCGTCCGTGTAAAGCCCGACAGGGACTGCTTTTTCCTGATCCTGATGCTGCATTGCGCTGCATCCTTAGATAAAAGAAGGGGCCGTGATTGAAACTGAATCTAAAGTGCCCCCCCGGGTGTGTCAAGCTAGCTGGACGTAACGGCCGATTGACACAAGCTTTCAGAACAGCCCCTTACGATTAGGCCGCCAGACGGACAGATCGTCGCATAGCAGCCCTCTCCCCTTGCCTTCAGCCTGCGAAATTTAGTCAATGTTGTCGGAAAGCTGAATTCCGATCATTTCCGTCCACATTCCCGATCCGGCAAGCGGAAAAACGCTACCCAGTTTTCTCCAGAGGACGGCGCCCTTGAAACCGATGACCGCCCCGCGAGAGACCCTCGACGCCGTGTCGCCGGAGCGCATTGCCGAGTTGCTGATGGCCACGGCCGACATCACCCTCGTGCTCGACAGGGACGGGGTCATCCTGGACACCTCGATCGGCTACGACGCTGGCGATCTGTCGCCGGCAGCTGAATGGCAGGGGAGCTACTGGCGCAACCGCGCCTCCCAAGAGGACGCCCACCGTATCGACGAACTCCTTCGCGACCGTGAAGCGGCGCGCGAGGGGCGGACCCTCTACCATCGGGATGACCGAAACCGGCCAATTCCGGTCCGTTACCGGGTCATCCCGCTCCGCGACGGCTATCTGGCGGCTGTTGGCCGGGACATGCGCCCCTGCGCGACCACACGCCACAGCGCGAAGGCCGAGCAGCGGCTCCGCTCCGTCGATCAGACCACAGCCCTTGTCGGCCAGGTACCGCTTCGCGATCTGGTGCGCGAGTCCACTGACCTGATCGAGCGCCGCTGCATCGAGACTGCCCTGCGGATGACCCAGGACAATCGCGCCTCGGCGGCGGAACTCCTCGGGCTGAGCCGACAGAGCCTCTACTCCAAGCTACGCCGCCACGGGCTCATGAATGGGCATCATCGCCCAGACCCCTCGGAGCCTTGACCGCAACCACGCCCCCGCTTACGTTGAACCGTCCTTGCCTGTAGCTTGAGCGCTCTATGACTACCGCCACAGCGCACGCAGCCGCCACGCCGCGGGCGGAAATCCTGTATCCCGGCGTGCAGACCTTTTCCCTGGGACCGGCCGCTCACCGCCACCCCTGCACGGACTGCGGGCTATCGCGGACCAGTGACCCGCATCGTTGCGGCCAGGCCTGCCAGTTCGTGAAACCTGATTACGAGACGCTTGAGCGCCAGATACATGGTCGCCCGCGCGATCCGGACCGCCCGGACGAACTCCACTTCGGCGTGTTTCGCCAGATGTACCAGGCGTGGCTCCAACCCCCGCGGGTCGGCGCGCAATGGAGCGGAATCACCACACGGCTCGCCGAGCGGCTGCTCGAGTCCGGCGAAGTCGAGGCGGTGCTCACCGTAACCGGAACCGAGGACGATCCGTGGCGGCCCGTGCCGGTGCTCGTCACCGATCCGGCCGGGGCTGCATACTGCCGCGGCATGCGGATGGGATACGCCCCGCTGCTCGGACTGCTCGAACCGGCGCGCGCCCTCGGGCTCAAGCGCGTAGCGGCAATCGCCCTTCCCTGTCAGACCTATCCGCTGCGCGCCCTGAGTGACGAGCTTGGCTTCGATCGCCTCGATATCATCGGCACCCCGTGTTCCGACAACACGACGACCGAGCGTTTCCACGATTTCCTTGGGCTTCTTGATGACACCCCGGAATCCATCCGCTACCTGGAGTTTCGGGCCGACTACCACGTGGAGCTGCGCTTCAGCGACGGACGCAAGCGGGAGATCCCGTTCCTGCAATTGCCCATATCCCAGCTGCCCGCCGACTTCTTTCCGCTGACCTGCCGGACGTGCGTTGACTACCCCAACGCACTCGCCGACCTGACAGTCGGCTACATGGCCGGCCGCGGCGAGCAGTGGCTGATTGAACGAAACGAGCGCGGCGCAGAGCTTATTGGCCTGCTCGGGGAAGAACTCCGGCTCCGCGCCCCGACCTCGGCCGGCAAGAGGAGCGGCCCCGTTCAAGGGTTTATCGATAATACGCAACGGGCCGCCGGCGGCATGCCGACCCGCAGCATGCCGAATTGGCTACGCCCAATCGTTGGCCGTCTGATGCCTTACGTCGGCCCGCGGGGACTGGAGTTTGCCCGCGCCCGGCTTGAGATGAAGGCTGCAGAGACGCTGATTCACCTGCGTCAATCCGCGCCACGCAGAGCCAAGACGATGGTTCCGGAGCATGTGCCGAAGCTTGTCCAGAACTACCGAATTGCCCCCCCAAGGGATCCGGAGGACGCCCCGGCCCACCACCGAGAGAGCGACCGGAGCTAGGCCGGAGCCCGCTCCCTGACGCCTGCGCCAAGACTTGCCCGGGAGCAAGACTTCGGCGCAGGCGTGAAAGCATCGGCGCGGATTATGCGGCGGAGGGGTTCACCGGGTCGATCAGCAACACGTAACGCAGTGCCTCGGCGTACTCCTTGGCCGGAGCCCGGTCGCCATTCTTCTCCCGCTCCAGCCCCTGATCCACCTGCGCTTTCGCAATCACGGAGAGACTGCGCAATCCCTCGGGCCCCAGGGCCTCGACGTAGTGACTGAGAAACTGCCGCGACTGCAGACGCTCTGCCTGGGCACTAATGGCGCGCATCCAGAACATCTTGCGCAGCCCGACCATCACGAAAATCGCCGCCGGTAGCGCAATAGCAACAATCATTATGGCCAGTGTCTGCTCCGCCCCGGGCAGGAGATCCCGCTGGATTCCAATGAGATAGGCCACTACGCCGCAGAGCGCGGCGAGTGGGAAGCTGATCCCGATCGACAGCAAAGTCGCCCGTTTCAGCTCCTTGAGCAGCTGCTCACGCTCGTTGAGAATCCAGTTGCTCATGCTCGTCTCCTTAGCCAATTCAGTAGTTTGCAGGATAATCCTTAACGCTCGACCGACGGCAGACCGGACAGGGCCATGGCGACTTCCGCCTGGCTCCCCCCCAGATTGGTCAACTTGCCAGCCAGGTAATCGGTGTACGCCTGCATGTCGAAGTTGCCGTGGCCGCACAGGTTGAACAGGATCGCCTTCGACTCCCCAGCCTCTCGGCAACGCTCGGCCTCCTCAATGACGGCCTTGACGGCGTGGTTGGCCTCGGGCGCCGGGATCACCCCTTCAGCCCGGGCGAAGCGCAGCCCCGCGGCGAAGCAGTCGAGCTGATCGTAGGCCCGGGCATCAAGGTAACCAAGATCTTTCAGGTGGCTGATTTGCGCCGCCATCCCGTGGTAGCGCAGGCCTCCCGCATGGAACCCGGGCGGTACGAACCCGGAGCCAAGGGTGTGCATCTTGGTCAAGGGCGTCAACTGCGCCGAGTCGCCATAGTCATAGGCGAATCGACCCTGCGTCAGCGTCGGGCAGGCGAGGGGCTCGACGGCGATGGCCTCCACTGCCCGTCCACCGCGGAGCTGCTCGCCGAGAAACGGGAACACGATGCCGGCAAAGTTGCTTCCTCCGCCCGTGCACGCGACGACCGTGTCGGGGTAATCATCCGCCATGGCGAGTTGCTCCATCGCCTCCAGGCCGGTGACGGTCTGGTGGAGCAGGACGTGATTGAGGACACTGCCGAGTGCATACTTGGTGTCATCCCGCTGCGTTGCCATCTCAACGGCCTCGCCGATGGCGATTCCGAGACTCCCAGTGCTCTCCGGGTCTTCGGCCAGCACGCTCCGGCCGAACGCCGTCTGCTCGCTCGGGCTTGCGATGCAGCGAGCGCCGAAGCTTTCCATGAAGGCCCGCCGATAAGGCTTCTGGCGGTAACTGACGCCTACCATGTAGACCTCGATATCGAGGCCGTACATCGACCCGGCAAGGGCGAGCGATGATCCCCACTGTCCGGCACCGGTCTCCGTCGTGATCCGCTTGACGCCTTCGGCCTGGTTGTAGAACGCCTGCGGGATCGCGGTATTCGGCTTATGGCTCCCGGTGGGGCTGACACCCTCATACTTGTAATAGATGCGCGCCGGCGTATCGAGCGCCTTCTCAAGCCGCCGTGCCCGATAGAGCGGCGCCGGCCGCCATTGCCGGTAGACATCGCGGACCGGATCGGGGATCTCCACCTCGCGCTCCTGACTCAGCTCCTGATCGATGATCGCCCGCGGAAAGAGGGGCTCCAGGTCGGCCGCCTCCACCGGCTCTCGGGTCCCCGGATGCAGGACGGGCGCCAGAGGCGCGGGCAGATCGGCGTTGATGTTGTACCAGGCCCGGGGGAGCCGGTTTTCCTCGAGGACATACTTCACATTGTCAGACATGGGAACCCCTCATCCGCTAGCCGATCCGAAACGCGGAGTATGGTAGCCCCACCCAGCCGCCAGTGAAAGCAGGATCCAACGGTCCGGAGGTGGCCCAGCGCCGCGCCGAAGCATCGACACCCTCCCGACGCGGTCCCTTGCACGCGGCGACGGCCGCATTTGCCCGATCGCACCACGATAGTGCAGACGATGCACCTCTTCCGGGCGCGAGCACCGGTCGCCAGCACCCGCCGCTTTGGAGACAACCCTGGACTCAGCACTTGGTACGACATTTGCAAAGGGACCATGGAAAACCCTAAGGAGAGGAGGCCGGAATGGCATTGACCACGCTCTTCAGTCCACGCGGGGCCGCCCGTGACCGGCTCGCCAGCCTGCTGGAACGGCAGACCGAGAGGGACTGGGACCTGACGATCAGCTTCCGCGAGCACGGTGTCGAGCCGGTGATCGCCGAACCACTCGAACGTTTCGTCGGCAAGTTGCGCGCCGAGATCGGACACGCGAGCCAGGCCACAGTGACAGTCGCCAGCGCCGTGCCAGACCTGTCCGCCGCGGCGCGGGACACGCGCGAGCACAGCGGCAACCTCGCCACGGCGTCAAGCAATATCGCCAGCGCGAGCGAGGAAATGGCGACGACACTGGAGCGCGAGCTAGCCCCCAACACGCAGCAGATTGCCGATGTCGGCGACCGTGTCCGTCAGGCCACTGCAGAGTGTGAAGAGCATGGAGAGTCCGCGTACAGGCGCGTGGAGGCGATCGGTGGGGGCGTGGACCGGCTGGCCGCCACCGCCGGAGAGCTGAGCGAAAACGCCGCGGAGATCGGCTCGGTGATCGACATCATCGACGGCATCGCCAAGCAGACCAACCTGCTCGCCCTGAACGCTGCCATTGAGGCGGCCCGAGCCGGTAGCGATGGAGCCGGCTTCGCGGTTGTTGCCGAGGAGGTGCGCAGCCTCGCCGAACAGACCGCCCAGGCCACCCAACGGGTGCAAGGGCTTCTCGATCAGGTACAGACCGGCGTTCAGGAGACCGTCGATCAGGTGACCGGGGTTCGCCAGGAGATGCACGAGGGCCTGGAGCAGGTGCGAGCGACTCGCGACCGCCTGTACGAGGCACGCTCAGCAACCGACGAGCTCGGCGACGGGGTGCGCACCATCGCCGGAGCCACGGAGCAGATGAACACCACCGCCCGCTCTGTAAGCCAGGATATTCAGCAAGTCGCCGAGATTGCAGCTTCTCTGGATAACCGTGCCCAGCAGGTCGAGCACGTCAGCAACCGGCTGGAGTCTCTGACTTCCGGGGCGCTGGATGCCATCGGCATCTTTCGCCTCGATGCTCACCGAAACGCCCGGGAAACCGTGGAGCAGATCGCTGTACCCTTCCAGGATGCGGACGATTACGACCGACCCCGACTCGAGAGGGCATTCCGCGAGGCCATCCGCCAGGATCCGAGCCTTGAACTGCTCTACGCCACTGACCGGCGCGGGCGCCAGATCACTGAAAACATTGCGCCGACCGAATTCACGGCCGAATACGGGGCCTCCGGGCTCGGGCAGGATTGGTCGGGCAGGGAATGGTACCGAAGGGCCATAGCCGATGGGGAGACGTACGTAACCCCCCTCTACCGATCGGCGGCCACGGGCGGTTACTGTTTCACCGTTGCCGTACCGATACTCGACCCATTTGGTACTCCGAGCGCCGTTATTGCCGCAGATGTGGCGCTCGCCGCGATTGAGCAGGATTAGCGCGAGGCTGCACAGGTAGCCGCTCAGGCCGCGGACGGCTGGAGCGGGTCATTGGGCTCAAAGATCACATTCGTGCTTGCCATGGGTCACCTGAATCAACTCCTC
>PUNM01000028.1 GCA_003552625.1 Ectothiorhodospiraceae bacterium | reverse complement strand
TGCTGGCTAGGGTGATCGATGTAATCGTGCACCAGCCGTGGTCGCCCCTCTTCGGCCAGCCGCGCCAGAGTCGGCACCTGGCTGAGCTCCGCCTCGTAGTGATCCATGGGGCTTGGCTGGTGGCCCGCCGAGCTGTACGTCTTCAGGCGGCCGTATTCCGGCTCATAGCTTGCGATGGCGATACGATGGATGAATTCCGAGCCGATCGCCTCGTTAAGCCGCTGGCGTAGCAGGTGGAGCCGGTCGGTCAAGTGCATCCGATCCCACTGCTCATCGAGCGGGAAGAGTCCGCCGGACAGTTCCACGGGGCTGGGCTCCACCGGGTTACGGGCAAGGTTGGACATACCTGTCAAAGTTTACGGTTTCTAGTCAGAGGAAGTCAAATCGAAGGGGCGGTCTGGAGGCGTGCAGTGACCCCCCCAACCCGATGAACTTTGCTAGCATAGGCGGCTTTCTCAAAGGGCGAGAGAAAGGCCAACGATGACCATGATCCGCACCCGCTTCGCACCGAGCCCAACCGGCTACCTGCACATTGGTGGAGCCCGCACCGCGCTATACTCATGGCTTCATACCCGGCGCCACGGCGGGCGTTTCGTCCTGCGAATCGAGGATACCGACCGCGAGCGCTCGACACCGGAGGCGGTCAACGCGATCCTTGAGGGCATGGCCTGGCTGGGCCTCGATTACGATGAGGGGCCTTTCTACCAGACGGAGCGCTTTGAGCGATATCGAACTCACCTGCAGACGCTCCTTGATACCGGGCAGGCCTACTACTGCTACTGCACGCGCGAGCGCCTTGAGCGTGTCCGCAACGAACAACTGGCTCGCAAGGAGAAACCGCGCTACGACGGCCGATGCCGCGACCTCGATGGGCCGCCTTCCGATGAGGTCAGCAGCGAGCCTGTCGTCCGCTTTCGAACCCCTCTGGAAGGGCATGTCGTGGTCGACGATGCGATCCGGAGCAAGGTCCAGTTTCTCAACGCAGAACTCGATGATCTGATCATCGCCCGTGGTGACGGCTCACCCACGTACAACTTTACGGTCGTCGTTGATGACCTGGAGATGGGCATCACGGATGTCATCCGGGGTGACGATCACCTGAACAATACACCCCGGCAGATCCACCTTTACGAAGCGCTCGGCGCGCAGCCGCCGCGCTTTGCGCACGTTCCCATGATTCTGGGCGAGGACGGCAAGCGACTCTCCAAGCGGCACGGCTCGGTGAGTGTGCTGCAGTATCGCGAGGAGGGGTACCTGCCGGAGGCGCTGCTCAACTACCTGGTGCGGCTTGGCTGGTCTCACGGCGATCAGGAAGTTTTCGACGTCGAGGAGCTGATCCAGCTGTTTGACATCAACGAGGTCAACCACTCGGCTTCCACATTCAATCCCTCCAAGCTGCTCTGGCTGAACCAGCAGCACATCATGCGATCCGAGGCACCGCATGTGGCTCGCCACCTGGCGCCTTTGCTGGCCGAGCGCGATGTGGACCCAGGGGCGGGGCCGAACCTCGAGACGATCGTGCGCATGCAACAGGAGCGTGCCAAGACACTTGTGGAGATGGCAGACAACAGCCTGTTCTTTTATCGCCGTCCCCACGCGTACGAGGAAAAGGCTGCACGCAAGAATTTCAAAGAGGGTACGGCCGAGATCCTGGAGCACTGTCAGCACCGCCTGTCCGGGCTACCCGAGTGGAGTGCGGAGGCGATCCACGGGGTTGTCACCGAGGCAGCCGAAACCTTCGAGGTGGGAATGGGCAAGGTTGCCCAGCCGATCCGCGTGGCGGTCTCAGGTGGCGCCGTATCGCCACCCATTGACCAGACGCTTGAGCTTCTGGGCCGGGATGAGACAGTGGCCAGAGTCGAAGCGGCGGTGGAGTGGCTCCGCAGCCAGCCTACCGGCTAACTCTCCACAGTCGATGCCCGGGGCAGGGGTTGACGGCCCCGGGTACGATCCCTAGACTACGCAATCTCAACGACACGGGGCCATAGCTCAGCTGGGAGAGCGCCTGCATGGCATGCAGGAGGTCGGCGGTTCGATCCCGCCTGGCTCCACCAAAAAAAACGATTGACTTGCACGATCGTCCTCCTGCAAGTTCGCCTCGAAGGCCGGGTCGCTTTGCGATCCGGCCTTTTCTGATTGTGCTCCGGGCACGGCGTGCAGTGTCGGACAAGGACAAAAAAAACCGCCCCGTAGGGCGGTTAGTTGCACCGTGTGATGTGAGACGAAGCCAGGCGAATTCGGTCGAACGTCTCGAGTCTAGAGTAACGCCCGAATCGCGACCGGCAAAGTCCAATTTTTCAATCCGTCCGATTGAGTGTGGCGATCTGTCACTCCAGTTCCTGGCTGATCGCCATGGCGCAGTAGCGCGGCCCACACATCGAGCAGAAGGCCGCTTCCTTATGGGCCTCCCGGGGCAGTGTCTCGTCGTGGTAAGCCCGCGCACGCTCTGGATCCAGTGACAGATTGAACTGATCGCTCCAGCGGAACTCGTAGCGTGCCCGTGAGAGGGCGTCGTCACGCTCGCGGGCCCGGGGATGACCGCGCGCTACGTCCGCCGCATGTGCGGCTGCCTTGTAGGTGACAATGCCCGTGCGCACGTCATCGGCGTTGGGTAGCCCGAGGTGTTCCTTCGGCGTGACATAGCAGAGCATCGCCGTGCCGTGCCAGCCGATCTGAGCCGCTCCGATCGCAGATGTGATGTGGTCATACCCGGGGGCGATATCGGTGACAATGGGGCCGAGCGTATAGAAAGGCGCCTCGAGGCACGCTTCGGTCTGGGCCTGCTGGTTGGCCGGGATCTGGTCCATCGGGATATGACCTGGTCCTTCAACGATTACTTGCACGTCATGCTCCCACGCACGCCGGGTTAGTTCACCGAGGGTTTGCAGCTCCGCCATCTGCGCGGCGTCCGAGGCATCCGCCAGTGACCCGGGGCGAAGCCCATCACCGAGGGAGATGGTCACGTCGTATCGCGCCAGTAGGGCGCAGATCTCATCGAAGTGCTCATACAGAAAGCTCTCGCGCTGGTGGTGCTGACACCATTTCGCGATGATGGACCCCCCGCGGGACACAATCCCCGTCAGCCGCGAGCGCGCTAGAGGTACATGTTCGCGGCGAACCCCGGCGTGAATGGTGAAGTAATCGACTCCCTGTTCAGCCTGCTCGACAAGCACATCCCGGAAGAGCGGCCAGCTCAACCCTTCCGGACTCCCGGCACGCTCCAGGGCTTGATAGATCGGTACCGTGCCCATCGGTACCGGAGCATTCCGTAGCAGCCAATCGCGGGTTTCGTGAATCGCTTCGCCCGTGGACAGATCCATGACCGTATCGGCGCCCCAGCGCACAGCGTGGATCAGCTTCTCGAGTTCCTCGGGGATACCGGAACTCAGCGGCGAGTTACCGATGTTCGCATTGACCTTGACCTTGAAGTTGCGGCCGATGGCCATCGGCTCGGCCTCCGGATGATTGTGGTTGGCGGGTATTGCCGCCCGGCCCCGGGCTACCTCGTCACGCACGAATTCCGGCTCCAACCCTTCGCGCAGAGCGATGTACTCCATTTCCGGGGTAATCACGCCGGCACGCGCAAAGCCCCGCTGGGTTGGAGGCTGCTCACCCCGCTCGACGATCCACGGAGCACGGACTCGAAAGATGCCGCTGGCCGGATCGAGCACGGCGTCCGGGTCGGTGTACGGACCAGCGGTGTCGTACACCTGAATAGCGGGGTTGGGCTGCGGTTCCGAGGAACGTATCGACGGCGTCTGCTCGATCTCCCGAACTGCCACCCGCACGTCGGGGCGACTGCCCTCTAGGTACACACGACGCGAGGCCGGGAACGGCCCGGATGCCGCCCGGGCGCGCTGTCGAGCGGCCTGGCTGAGGGGGCAGTCTGTGCGGTTGCGAGCCTGTGCCGGGGTTGGGGTGGTTGGTGAAACGGATTCGGAATGGGACATGGCTCCATCTCCTGGTTCGTCCTGTGAAGGGAGACGGAGCGGGGCGGGCGCCTTGCGCCACAGTTTACAGCGGGCGCGATTGCAACCCGGAAGGCTCCCTACGCCGGCATGAACCGGATCAGGTTCCAAGGGACTCTCTCAGCCCGTGCCGTAACGGCACAGGCACCCCCGCTTCCGTCGATCAAGGCTCGGATTTAAGCATCTGTTCCGTTGCTGTGCAAAGATACCGGGAGCGAAACGCTGCATCGGGAAGGGGGTCCACCATGGGCATTGCTGTCGACGCCACGCCCCGTGAGGTGCTTGAGCGCTGGTTCCGGGTCGCGCTTGAAGCGGTCTCGCCGCAGCGCTGCCTCCCGTCGTTGCTCCCTGACCCCCCCCGGGCGGGGCGAACCGTGGTCGTCGGAGCGGGCAAGGCCGCTGCGGCGATGGCAGCCACTGTTGAGGCCCACTGGCCAGGAGCCGTCCATGGCCGGGTGATCGTCCCCTACGGCCACGGGGTGGAGACCCGTCAGATCGCGGTGGAGCAGGCCGGTCACCCGGTTCCGGACGCCGCCGGTGTTGCGGCCACGGAGCATCTGCTCGCTGAACTCGACGGCCTGGGCGCGGAGGATCAGGTCTTGGTTCTGCTATCCGGGGGCGGCTCCGCGTTGCTCACCGCTCCGCAGTCACCCCTGGGGCTCGACGAGAAGCAAGCGGTGACTGCGGCCCTTCTGCGCAGCGGCGCACCGATTGGTGCCATTAACACGGTGAGGCGCCACCTGTCAGCCGTCAAAGGTGGCCGCCTCGCCTTGCGCGCCCAACCGGCGCAGGTGACAACACTGATCCTCTCCGATGTGCCCGGCGATAACCCAGCCGTTATCGCCTCAGGGCCGACTGCTCCGGATGGCTCCTCTCCGGACCAGGCGCGGCTTCTCCTGGAGCGTTTCCAGATACCGATTAGCGCAGATCTCGACGCTGCACTCCGCGCCAACGAACCGCCACCAATGCCGGAAGACCCGCGTCTTGCGCGGGTCGATCACCGTATTATCGCCGGGGCTGAGACGGCCCTGCAGGCAGCTGCGCAGGCGGCTCGCGCGGATGGTTTCACACCGCTGGTCCTTGGCGACACGATCGAGGGCGAGGCCCGGGAGGTGGGGCTGGTCCTCGTCGGCATCGCTCGCTCTTGCGCTCGCTGGGGCACGCCCGCTGCGCCCCCTTGTGTGCTTCTCTCTGGCGGCGAAACCTCGGTAACGGTCCGTGGCCGGGGGCGAGGGGGGCGCAATACGGAACTCGCTCTCGCCGCTGCAATCGCCCTCGAAGGTACAGCGGGCCTCCATTTGCTTAGCGCGGATACGGATGGAATTGACGGTAGCGAGGACAATGCCGGCGCCGTCGTTGACGGAAACACGGCGGCGCGGGCGCGCGCGAGCGGCTGGGACCCCTGGGACTATCTGGCGGAGAACGACAGCTACAGCCTGTTCGAGGCCACCGGTGGCCTCGTTCATACCGGCCCGACCCGGACGAATGTCAACGATTTCCGGGCCCTGCTGGTCCTCTAGCGTGCGGCGCGAAAACCACAGGCCGCGTGCGCTGTGCACCACGCGCGCAGGCTCCTACGCTGAGGGGGAGGGTTCATAGAGCGCAGGAGGATGTGTGATGAGTCTCACCGCTAAGACGTGTACGCCCTGCCAGGGCGGAGTCGAGCCGCTTTCCCGCGAGACCGCAGCGGGCATGCTTGAGCAAGTGCCGGGCTGGGAACTCGATGAGGCCGGCCGTGAGATCAGCCGCCGTTTCCGGTTCCGGAACTTCGTGGAGGCGGTTGCCTTTGTCAATCGGGTAGCGGACGTCGCCGAGGCCGAGGATCACCATCCGGATATCGTGCTCGGCTACGGCTACGCGGAGATTCGCGTGCATACGCACAAGATTGGCGGCCTGCATGAGAACGATTTCATCCTGGCCGCTAAGGTCAATGACCTTTACGTCCCGGAGTAGGCCGTCTCCCTAGGCGGATCCGGTCTCCACCGGCCGATCGTAGGATCCTGAGCGACCGCCGCTCTTGTGGGTTAATACGATGCCCCCGATCTCCATTGTGCGGTCGAGGCCCTTGGCCATGTCGTATACGGTTAGCAAGGCCACTTGTACTGCGGTGAGGGCCTCCATCTCGACCCCGGTCGGGCCGGTGGTCTCGGTCCGCGCATGGCAAATGACGCGCCGGGAGGCATCGTCCGGGGTCAGGGTAAGCTCGGCGTGGGTCAGCCCAATGGGGTGGCAAAGGGGAACAAGATCCCCCGTTCGCTTGGTCGCCATCAACCCGGCAATCCGCGCCGTGGCTAAGGCATCCCCCTTTTTCAGGTCACCGGCGAGCAGCGCCTCATAGGCGCTGCCGGACATGGCGATCCAGCCCCGGGCTGCGGCTACGCGACGGGTGGCCGGCTTATGCCCGACATCCACGATGTGAGCGTTGCCTTCACTGGTCAGGTGGGGGAGCGGTCGCGGCCCATTGTCTCCGGCCAAGCTCCCGCTTTCACCCGCTTGATCCCCTGTGCCGCGTTCATCTTCATCAGCCATTGCCGGTGCCTCGTGCTCAGGCTAGTCCTGCAGGTAGTGACTGCCCTGGACCGCCAGGGTGTCGTCGAGCTCGTAGACCAGCGGCCGTCCGGTGGGGATCTCCACCTTCATGATCGCATCGTCGGAAAGCCCGTCCAGGTGCTTGACTAGCGCGCGGAGACTGTTGCCGTGTGCGGCTACGAGGACGCACTCGTGGGAGCGCAGAGCCGGGGCGATCTCAGCCTCCCAGTAGGGCAATACGCGCTCCAGCGTCAGGGCCAAAGATTCAGTGGCCGGCAGCTGGCGACCATCAAGCCCTGCGTACCGCGGGTCGTGCTGGGGGTGGCGGGGGTCGTCCGCCTCAAGGGCCGGTGGAGGGGTATCGTAGCTGCGACGCCAGATGTGTACCTGCTCATCCCCGTATTTTTGCGCGGTCTCCGCCTTGTTCAGGCCGGTGAGTGCGCCGTAGTGGCGTTCGTTGAGTCGCCAGCTCTTGGTCTCGGGGATCCACATGCGGTCCAGCTCGCTGAGGCTCAACCAAAGCGTGCGGATAGCCCGCTTGAGTACCGAGGTAAAGGCGACCTCGGGCGTAACACCCGCCTCGCGCAAGGCTACGCCAGCCTCCCGCGCCTCGGCGACGCCCTGCTCGCTCAGGTCCACATCGTGCCAGCCGGTGAACCGGTTCTCGAGGTTCCAGGTGCTCTGTCCGTGGCGCAACAGCACAAGCTTGGGCATGGGATCCCATCCTCCTTATGACCGAAAGCGCGTCAGTTTATCGGCGCATCCTGCACCGTGACCAGAGGCGGCCCGTACCCGGGTGCGGTGACGGCGGCGCCTGTCCCTTGTATCGTAACGTGTCGAGACACCTTCAAGTGGAGGATCATGTGGCTCAAGAAATTGAGCGTAAGTTTCTGATCTCCTGCGATAGCTGGCGCCAGCACGCGGATGGTGGTCAGCGCATGAAGCAGGGCTATCTGATTGGGGCCGAGCGCGCCTCGATTCGGATTCGGATCGCCGGCGAGCATGCCTGGTTGAACATCAAAAGCGCCACCCTTGGCGTCGAGCGCCGGGAGTACGAGTACCCAGTCCCGCGGCAGGATGCCGATGAGATGTTGGCCGAACTCTGCGAGCGGCCGCAGATCGAGAAGGTTCGCTACAAGGTGCCATGGGCGGGGCACACCTGGGAGGTGGACGTTTTCGAAGGCGACAACGCCGGATTGGTTGTCGCCGAGATCGAACTCGGCCACCCGGACGAACCCTTCGAGCGACCGCCCTGGGTGGGTGAGGAGGTCTCGGATGACCCTCGCTATTACAATGTTTGCCTCATCCGGCACCCTTACCGGGAATGGGCGGCGGTCTGAGCCAGGTACCGGCCACGGTCTGGCTCGCGGTGGACATCGCCAAGCAGCACTTGACGCTCCACGACCACTTGCAAGTACGCCGGCAATGGCCGGTTTCCACCGCGGCTGCCGGACCCGGCGAGCGCGAGGGCAGCGGCGGTACGCCCCGTGGCTGGCATCGGATACGGGCCTGTATCGGCCGTGGGGCGCCCCTTGGGACGGTCTTTGTCGGTCGCCGGCCGACCGGGGAGATCTGGACCCCGGAGCTCCACCGTCGCAGCCCCCATCGGGATTGGATCCTCACCCGCATCCTCTGGCTTTCAGGCGTCGAGCCCGGTTACAACCGCGGGGGGAAAGTGGATACGCAGCGCCGTTACATCTATATCCACGGCACCCCGGAGACGGAACCAATGGGTGTGCCCCGCTCCCACGGATGTATCCGTATGCACAGCGAGGCACTCTGCGAGCTATTCGAGCATGTCGAGGCCGGGACGCCGGTCTGGATCGGAGAGGGCAACCCGCAGCGGGATGGGCCCAGTGTCTCCTAGCGGCGCGACAGCGAGGGAAGGGGTAAGGCATGCTCGGGCCATTGCTGGTCGGAATATCCGGTTCGACACTCGACTCCGCTGAGCGCGAATTGCTTCGATCACCGGCGGTCGGCGGCGTTGTTCTCTTTACACGGAACTACAATAATCCTGCGCAACTAACGGAACTGACAGGCGAAATACACGCGCTTCGTGAGCCACCTCTGGTGATCGCGGTGGATCATGAAGGCGGCAACGTGCAGCGTTTCCGCCCCGGGTTCACAGAGCTTCCTCACCCGCGTTGGTTGGGTCGGGTCTACGATGTCGATCCGGGCACAGGCCTCGATCTGGCGCAGACCTTCGCCTGGCTGCTCGCCGCGGAACTGCGCGCCTGCGGTGTCGACCTGAGTTTTGCGCCGGTCCTCGACATCGATGCGGGGATCAGTCGTGTGATCGGTAACCGCGGACTGCACAGCGATCCCTCAGCCATAGCCCGGCTGGGCCACGCTTGGGTGCGCGGGATGCGACGCGCCGGCATGGCGGCTGTCGGCAAGCATTTTCCCGGGCACGGTTCGGTAGAGGCAGACAGCCACGTGGCGATTCCTTGCGACACTCGGTCGCTGGCAGAGATTGCCCGTGCGGATCTGATACCCTTCCAACGCCTGGCTGGGTCCGGGTTGCCGGGGATGATGGCCGCCCACGTGGTCTACCCGGATGTGGACGATCGGCCTGCCGGCTTCTCGCCGCGCTGGATCGGGGACATTCTGCGCCGACGTCTGCGTTATCAGGGCGCCGTGCTCAGTGATGATCTGGGCATGGTCGGCGCAGCAACCGCCGGTAGCCTCAAGGATCGGGTCGCGGCGGCACTGGCCGCCGACTGCGATGCGGCACTGATCTGCGACCCGGACCAGGCCCAAGAGGCGGTTGCCGGCAGTTCTTTGACCATGCATCCAACGGCCGCCCTGCGACTGGCTCGGCTTCACGGCGGGCCGGCCCCGGGCCGAGAGCAATTACACGCCAGCGACGCCTACCAGGTGGCGCTGGATCAAATCACGACGGGGATCCCGGGGCTTCCACCCCCGGAGCCTCGTTCATGAAACGAACAACGTCCGAGAACCGGGAGGGCTGCAATGCCTTGGGAGGATGCTCCGGAGCTGCACGGGGCTGAGCTGGTACACGACGCGAATGCGGTGGATGCGGCCCTTGACCGTATGGCCGCGGAGATCACCGAGCGGTACGCGGGACGCCGCCCTGTGATTCTCGGGGTCATGATCGGTGGAATGGTCCCGTGTGGTCGGCTTCTGCCGCGCCTGCCCTTTGCCTTGGAAGTGGATTACGTCCACGCCACCCGCTATCGCAACGAGGTCCGTGGCCACGAACTCGTCTGGCACGCTTTGCCTTCGACACCGATCGAGGGGCGGGATTTGATCGTCGTTGACGATATCCTCGATGAGGGCTACACGTTGGCTGCCGTGCTTGATGCTTTCCGTGACGCCGGCGCCCGGACCGTAACGACGGCTGTACTCGTCAATAAGGTTCACGACCGCAAGTATCCGGGCCTAACTGCGGACTTCGTCGGCCTCGACGTCCCTGACCGTTACGTTTTCGGGGCCGGCATGGATTGCCGCGGGCTCGGCCGCAACGCCGCCGGTATTTATGCCATCGACGTCGAAGGGGCAGCCAGTGCCCCGCAACCGAGTGAGGAGTCTTGATGAGTGTCGGAATTATTGGCGGGACTGGCCTGACGTCCCTCGATGGATTGGAGATCACGCGACGCGAGGTGGTTCGTACGCCCTTCGGCGAGCCTTCAGCGCCTCTCATCCACGGGACGTACCGGGGACACGACGTTACCTTTCTCGCCCGGCACGGGTACAGCCACAATATTCCTCCCCATCAGGTCAACTACCGCGCCAATATCTGGGCCCTGCGGCATGTCGGCGTAGACCGGGTGATTGCCGTCGCCGCGGTCGGTGGCATCGGGGACGACTATGCGCCGAGACGGCTGGTGATCCCCGATCAGATTATCGACTATACGCACTCCCGGACGGCCACCTTTTTCGAGAACGACCTCGATCACGTCACCCACATCGACTTCACCCACCCGTACGACGAAGGCGTGCGCCAGTGGCTGCTTCAGGCAGCCAGGATGGCCGGGGTAGATGTCCTGGACGGCGGCACCTACGGTGCAACCCAGGGGCCACGGCTGGAGACCGCGGCCGAAATCCAGCGCATGCGCCGCGACGGCTGCCACCTGGTGGGCATGACCGGGATGCCGGAGGCAGCACTGGCTCGGGAGGCGGAACTCGCCTACGCCCACTGTGCTGTCGTCGCCAACTGGGCTGCGGGCCTCGAAGGAGGGCAGCCGCTTTCCATGGATGAGATCCGGGACCACCTGCACTACGGCATGGAGTCGGTTCGACAGCTTATCGGCGGCCTGCCGCGAGACGGCGAGGCTTAGTCCTCTTCCCGCTCCGTCCCCGGCGGCTCATCGATCGGATGGATGGTGATGAGCACGCCGAGGGCGGGGTGATCCATGTAGTGCAATTCCCCGCTGCGCATTCGTCGGGTGTCCGTCATCTGATGAAGGGGAGCCCGGAGCCGCTCGGCGCTGTCCACGTCGCGGCCGCTCGCCGTATGGTGGAGTCGTAGATCGACCGCGGCGTGCAGGAAGCGTTCCCGGTAAATACGGATCAGGCCAAAGACGGGGGGCTGATAGCGTGGGGGGGCGTGCGTTTCGCCAAGCGCCTCCTGAGCGGTGGGGGGATGCCAGGTATACGGCACCGGGACGGCAACCGCCGTCTCCCGGTTGTATCCGGGCTGAACCCACGCCACGTGATGGATCGGGACGTACGCATCCGAGCGCACCAGGGCCCCCCACTCGGCACTCAGCCGGCGCCGTTCCGCAGGCAGGCAATGGAGGTGGAAATCCTGCGCTTCCAGCGTCTGCGCTTCGATCTCATCCCGGGCCGGATCTTCGTCGAGGCCCAGGGCGTCCTCCGCTTCCGCTTCCTCCGCTGTCAGGCAACCAGCGGGGACTTGCCAAAGGGGGTAGTGGGGCAGGCCCGCCCGCGTGGGCCAGCGCTCGGCGTGGCGCCCACCCTGTTCCCACTGGCGAAAGATGATCACCTCCACCTCATACCACTGCTCAAAAGCCCGGTCGTCCTCCTCGGCGACGACCAGAGTCGGCGCCGCCAGGGCCATTGCCAGAGGGAGTAGGCAATGGAGCAGGAGGCGACCAGGGGCGAGCCGCTTTCTCATGAGGTAACCTCTTCGGTGGCGGCGAGTTCGTCGAGTAGTGCCTCGACGGCCTCGAATCGCGAATCTTCCTCGGTAAGGTCGGCGCTGAAGTGCAGGCGCTGCTGATTATCAAGCCGGTACTTCTGCGGCGACTGCTGAACCAGCACGACCAGCCGCGCCGGATCGATCTTCGGCTGGGGACCGAAGTGCAGGGTTCCGCCCCGCGGCCCTGCCTCGACCTTGCGCAGCCCGAGAGCCGTCGCCCTTAGCTTGAGTTTCGCAATCCGGAAGAGATTCCGAGCAGCGTCAGGGAGCAATCCGAAGCGGTCGATCATCTCCACCTGCAGCTCCTCGAGCTCCGCATCGCTTTGCGCGCTGCTAATGCGCTTATACTGCACCAGCCGGGTGTGCACGTCGGGCAGGTAGTCTGCGGGCAACAGCGCTGAAAGGCGCAGATCCACTTCCACGCCGCCGTCGAGTTCCGCCTCTGGCGCGGGTTCGCGTCCGGCCTTGAGGTCCTTGACCGCACGTTCCAACAGCTGGCTGTAGAGCGTGAAGCCAACCTCCTGAATCTGTCCGCTTTGTTCATCGCCAAGCAGTTCCCCTGCGCCCCGGATCTCCAGGTCGTGCGACGCCAGGGCGAAGCCAACACCGAGATCCTCCAGCTGAGAAATCGCCTCCAGACGTTTGACGGCATCGGCCGTCATGGCGTTCGTTGGAGGCGCTAACAGATACGCATAGGCGCGGTGGTGGGAGCGGCCAACACGCCCCCGCAGCTGGTGGAGCTGGGCGAGGCCGAAGCGGTCGGCGCGGTGGATGATGATGGTATTCGCCGTCGGGATATCGATGCCGGACTCGATAATCGTGCTGCAGACCAGGATGTCGAAGCGCTGGTGGTAGAAATCGAGCATCACTTGCTCAAGGTCGCGCTCTCGCATCTGCCCGTGAGCGTAATTGATACGTGCCTCCGGCATTAGCTCACGGAGGTGGTTGACCACCCGTTCCATGGTCTTGACGTCGTTATAGAGGAAGTAAACCTGCCCCCCGCGTTGGATCTCGCGATCGCACGCTTCGCGAATCAATCCGTCGCTCCACTCGTGCACAAAGGTCTTTACCGCGAGGCGGCGTTCCGGCGGGGTGGCGATGATCGACAGGTCGCGAATGCCCGCCAGGGACATATTCAGCGTTCGCGGGATCGGCGTGGCAGTGAGTGTGAGCACATCGACCTCCGCCCGCAGACGCTTGAGGCGTTCCTTCTGGCGCACGCCGAAGCGTTGCTCCTCGTCGATGATGACGAGGCCGAGGTTCTTGAACGCGATCTGCCGGTCGAGCAGCTTGTGCGTGCCGATGACGATATCCGCCTGCCCGGAGGCGATCCGGGCCAAGGTTTCCTCGTTGCCTTTCTTGCCTGAAAAGCGGGACAGCGACTCGATGCGCACCGGCCAGTCCGCAAAGCGGTCGGCGAAGTTCTGGTAATGCTGCTGAGCGAGCAGGGTGGTGGGCACCAGCATGGCCACCTGGCGTCCAGCCTGGACACCGGCGAAGGCAGCACGCATAGCCACTTCCGTCTTCCCAAAACCGACGTCCCCGCAGACGACCCGGTCCATGGGTTGATCCGAGCGCAAGTCGGCGAGCACGGCCTCGATGGCCGCCTGTTGGTCCGGGGTCTCCTCAAAGGGGAAGGCAGCAGCGAAAGCCTCGTACGCGCCGTCGTCAAAGCTGCAGGCGTCGCCACTGCGCGCCTGCCGTCGTGCGTAGAGGTCGAGGAGCTCAGCGGCCACGTCCCGGGCGCGCTTGGCCGCCCGTCGGCGGGCCTTATCCCACTGATCACTGCCAAGACGGTGCTGCGGAGCCTCATCGGCGTCGGCACCGGTGTATCGGGAGATCCGATCGAGCGCTGAAACCGGCACGTAGAGCTTGTCGCCGCCGGCGTACTCCAGGGTCAGAAACTCCGTAGTGACATCTCCAACCTCCAGGCTCTGCAAGCCCACGTAGCGACCGACACCGTGGTCCTCGTGAACCACCGGTGCCCCTTCATGAAGGTCGGAAAGATCACGGATCACAGCGGCCGGGTCGGTGCTCGCCGCCGATCGCCGCCTGCGGCTTTGCCGAGCGCGTTCACCGTAGAGCGCAGCCTCCGGAATCAGGCTGAGCCCATCGATACGGGCCCCCGTCTCCAGCGGAGCTACCGTAATCGCCAGCGTCGCGCTGCCGTCCCGGAAGCTGGCCCAGTCGGCCACGGTCTGCGCCTCCAGTCCGCTGCGCGCCAGGCGCTCCTGAAGCCCCTGCCGACGCCCCGCGCTCTCGGCTGTAAAAAGGATGCGGCCATCATGGCCGGCGCAGTAATCCTCCAGCCGCTGCAGGGGACGCTCGGCGTGGGTGCGCGCGCCGAGTTCAGGCAGGGGCGCCACATCGGCTTCAGTTCCCCGCCCAGGCTCTTGGTGCAGGACGATCTGCGGGGCCTGGTTGAGTCCGGCGCGCAATTCGTCCGGATCCAGAAAGACCTTTCGCGGCGGCAGCGGAGGGCGGTCCATATCCCCGCCGCGCTGCTCATAGCGGTGCTCCACTTGACGCCAGTAGCTCTGCGCGGCGTCATCCGTCCCTTCCAGGCGGATCGCCAGGGTGTTCTCAGGGAGGTAATCGAAGAGGGTGGCTGTCTCCTCGAAAAACAGCGGAAGGTAATACTCGATACCCCCAGGGGCACGCCCCTCGCTGACGGCCCGGTAGAGAAAACTGCGCCCCGGATCGCCCTCGAACGCAGCACGGAAACCCTGGCGAAACCGGGTGATGCCCGCCTCATCCGTGGGGACCTCGCGGGCCGGGAGCAATTCCACGGCGTCGACCTTATCCGTGGTGCGCTGCGTCTCCGGATCGAAACGGCGCAGGCTTTCCACCTCGTCGTCGAAGAGGTCAATCCGGTACGGTGCTTCGCCGCCCATCGGGAAGAGATCGAGCAGGGATCCGCGCACCGCGAACTCCCCGTGCTCACCGACCTCCGGGACACAACGATAGCCGGCTGTCTCCAGGCGGTGGCGCATCGATTCGATTTCCAGGCGATCGCCGACGCGCAACAGCAGCGTTCGTCCCTCCACCCAGCCACGGGGCGGAAGCCGGTGCATCAGCGTAGCGGCGGGGACGATCAGCACGCCGACCTCGAGTGACGGCAGCCGATAGAGGCTGGCCAAACGCTCGGAAATGATGTCCTGGTGGGGTGAGAAGACGTCGTAAGGCAGCGTCTCCCAGTCCGGGAAGCCAAAAACGGGAATATCCGGCCCCGCAAAGAACTCGACGGCCTCGTGAAGGGCAGCAGCCTGCTGGGGCGTGCCAGCGACAACCAGAACCGGGCCGGCGTTGTGCTGAGTAGCCTCGGCTATAGCCAGAGCCTGCGCTGCACCGGTCAGTGCGGACCAGTCGCGACGCTCCCCGGTGCTTCGGGGCAGGGGCAGGTTACCAAGCAGCACGGCTTAAACGTCCCGCCGCCAGCCGAACAGCCACGTTTCGGGCTCGGCGATGGGCTCGCGCAGGTTGAGTTGCCGCATGCCGTAGACGCACCGGATGATCAGCCAGACGGTCATCGCCAGCCCAATCAGCATCCCGAGCCCGTAGAGCGCCATGGTCAGCACCGCCAGGGCAAAGAGCAGCAGGCCGATCCAGAACGTGCCGATCTGGAAAGTGTAATGCGTTGCAAGCCAGTCCGGTGCTTCACGCCGCTGCATGTAGGCGATGACCACACCGATGACTGCACTCAGTCCGAAGAAAAGGCTCGCCAGATAGAGAACGTAGACCGCCCAAGGGGCGGCACCCGGCGCGGCGGGAGGCTGGTTGGATGTGGGGGTGTGTTCGAGTTCGCTCATCGGCCGAAAACGATCCGTTTCAGAAGACGCTGAAAGCTGGCATCTTACCAGCGCCGCGCTCCGCCGTCAGAACCTGCCCCGCAGAGTGTCCCGAAATCGGTACTTCAGTGCACTGTAGGCGTCGATTCGCCGGTCACGCAGGAAGGGCCACATGCGTCGTACCGTTTCCACTCGTGCCAGATCGACGCGCGCCAGCAGCACCTGCTGCTGGTCCCCGGCGGTGGCCAGGAGTTCGCCTTGAGGGCCGCAGACGAAAGAGTGGCCCCAAAATCGGGCCGCCGGCTCATCGCCCACACGGTTGCAGGCTGCGACGGGCAGGCCGTTGGCGATGGCATGACCCCGCTGCACGATCTGCCACGCTTCGAGCTGCCGCGCCTGCTCGTCCGGTGGCTCCTCCGGGGCAAAACCGATGGCGGTCGGATACAACAGCAGTTCAGCTCCGGCGAGGGCCATCAGGCGGGCCGCCTCCGGGAACCATTGATCCCAACAGACCAATACGCCGAGCCGTCCCACAGAGGTATCGATCGGATCGAATCCACCGTCCCCAGGGGTGAAGTAGAACTTCTCATAGTACCCCGGGTCGTCCGGGATATGCATCTTCCGGTAGGTCCCCGCGATGCTGCCGTCCCGCTCCAGGACAATCGCGGTGTTGTGGTAGAGCCCGGCTGCGCGGCGCTCGAAAACGGAACCGACAATCACGACGCCGTAATCAGCGGCGGCCTGCGCCAGGCGCTTGCTCGTCGGCCCGGGTATCGGCTCCGCCTCGTCGAAGTGTGCTGGATGTTCCTCAAAGCACGGATAGCGCCCGCGGTGGAGTTCCTGGAGCAGGATCAACTCCGCGCCCGCCGCCGCAGCCTCGGCAACGCCGTCCAGCGAACTGTTCAGGTTGCTCGCCGGGTCCGGGCCGCACGGGTGCTGGACCAGCCCCACCGTGAGTGTGCGCGTCATCCGGAAGAGGCTCCTGCCCGGGTCGGGTGGGCGTCTTGAAGCCCGTCGATCATGACACCTTCGGGCAATTGCATGGTTGCACAGTGCAGGCTGCCCCCCTGGCCGATCAAGGCCCGGGCCGGCACCTGGATCACCCGTCGCCGCGGACAGGCGCTGGCGATGCGGGCGCAGGCGACGGCGTCGTTCGGATCGCCGTAAGCAGGTACAAGGACGGCCCCGTTGAGAAAGAGAAAATTCGCGTAAGTGGCAGGCAGCCGGCGGCCAGCCTGATCATGGATCGGGGCAGGTAGCGGCAGCTCAACGAGCCGATACGCCTGCCCGGAGCGGGTCCGGGCTGCCGCCAGCTCATGGCGCAGGTCCCGCAGGGGCACATAGTGCGGGTCGTCGGGGTCCTCGCACACGGCATGGGCGATGGTCTCGGTGTCGAGGAAGCGGGCTAGCATGTCGACATGACCGTCGGTATCGTCTCCGCAGAGCCACCCGGATTCGAGCCAGAGGATGCGGTGGATCCCCAGCCTTGCACGCAGCTGAGACTCGATCTCCGAACGCTGACATCCCTCGTTGCGATTCGGGTTGAGGAGGCAACGGCTCGTGGTCATGAGCGTGCCCTGGCCGTCGCAGTCGATGGCGCCGCCTTCGAGAACCCACTCGATCCGCCGGTAGGACTCTCCCCCGAATACTCCCTGGTCGGTCAGCGCGCGCGTGATGCGGTCGTCTGCGTCATGAGGATGGCGCTGTCCCCAGCCGTTGAAGTGAAAGTCCAGCAATTGCGCCCGCCCGCCGGGGCGCAAGACGGTGATCGGCCCGTGATCGCGGGCCCAGATATCGTTGCTCGGAGCCTCCGCTATGGTGAAGCGCTCGGCCGGGATGCCGGCGCTGCGGAGGCGATTGCGCACCCGGGCACTACTGCGGCCATCGGGGCAGACAATCAGCAACGGTTCATAGGCGGCAGCCGCCACGGCCAGGCTCTCCAGGCAGGCTTCAGCGGCTGCGAGTTCATCACCCCAGTCGCTATCGGCGTGAGGCCAGGTAAGCATCAACGCGGCATGAGGCTCCCACTCAGCGGGCAGCCGGGGGTACTGACACTCCGGGTGGACGGGCGCGGACATGGCAAACGAACGTTCCCCGTGAAGGCGTGGGCACTATACCCGAACACCCGTTCATGTAAAGGGAAGGGCGGGCGGGACAAAAGCGCGCGGTCATCATATGGCAAAAAGGGGGAGCAGCGGCCTACACTGACGCGCTGCCCTTTACGGAGTATGCCGTGCAGTTCCCGCAGCCGCTCACTGAAGCACGTCTTGTGCGCCGTTATCGCCGTTTCCTTGTGGACGTGGAGGGGGGTGATGGCAAGGTCTGGACGGCGCACTGCCCGAACACCGGCTCGATGATGGGCTGTACCGAACCCGGTTCCCGCGTCTGGTTAAGCCACTCCCCGAATCCGCGTCGCAAGTACGCGTACACCTGGGAACTGGTCGAGGTGGCATCCGGCGCCCTGGTAGGTGTTCATACGGGGCGCTCCAATCAACTCATTGGCGAGGCCCTGGACGCCGGGCTGCTGCCGCAATGGGCTGGCGGCTACGCGAGCCGGCGCGCGGAATCGCGTGTCCCGGACCTGCCCATGCGCGCGGACTGGCTGCTGCAGGATCACACCGGCGGTGAACCGGACTGCTTTATCGAGGTCAAGAACGTAACAGCGGCCGTCGAGGAGGGCGTAGCGCTCTTTCCGGATGCGGTGACTGAGCGGGGCCGGCGCCACCTTGATGTACTTGCCGAGTGGGTAGCCCGCGGAGGCCGGGCAGGGCTGGTCTTCTGCGTTCAGCGGACGGATGCCGAAGAGGTCCGGCCAGCAGAGGCCATCGACCCGGATTACGCGGCAGCGTTACGGAGGGCGATTGCGGCTGGAGTTGAGGTAGCCGCCCTGCGGCTGCAGCCAAGCCCCAAGGGTATTGTTCCGGACTGCCCGCTGCCGGTCCGGAGCGAGCCGGTTGCGGGGCGGATCAGCGGAAGGAGTTAACCACGCGTGTTTCGACCGGTAGAACTCTTCATCGGCCTGCGCTATACACGGGCCCGGCGTCGCGGACAATTCGTCTCGTTCATCTCCATGACCTCCATGATCGGGATCGCGCTCGGCGTAACGGCGCTGATTACGGTGCTCTCGGTCATGAACGGCTTTGAGCGCGAGTTGCGCGAGCGCATCCTCGGCATGGTCTCTCACGCCGAGATCCACGGCGCCGGCCAGGAGGTCCGGGATTGGAGGGCCGTCATCGATCGCGCTCAGGAGCACCCGCGGGTGCTCGGAGCGGCGCCCTTTATCGACGGCGAGGTCATGGTCACCCGCGGGGGGCGCGTCAGCGGCACATTGCTCCGCGGTGTCGACCCGGAGCGTGAGCCGCAGGTCTCCGATGTCCTGGATCAGGTCATCGACGGCACCCCGGATCTGGAAGCCGGGGAGTTCGGGTTGATTCTCGGTTCCGCACTGGCCCGTGAGGTCGGCGCCCGGGTAGGGGACCGGATCACCGTCATCACCCCCGAGGCGCGTGTTTCCGTCGCCGGCGTCACCCCACGCATGCGCCGTTTCACGGTTACCGGCATCTTCGAGGTGGGGATGCACGAGTACGACCGCACCCTGGCCATTGCGCACCTCGAGGATATGGCGCGCGTCCAGGGGATGGACGACCGGGTCAGCGGGATACGGCTTAAGCTCGATGACATGATGGCGGCACCGTGGCTGGCCCGGGAGGTTGCGCAGGGGCTACCGGGTCAGTACCGGGTGGTGGACTGGACGCGCCAGCATGCGAACTTCTTCCGCGCCGTTCAGACCGAAAAGACCGTGATGTTCGTCATACTGGCACTGATCGTCGCCGTAGCGGCTTTCAACATCGTCTCCACCCTGGTCATGGTGGTCCGCGACAAGCAGTCGGATATCGCGATCCTCCGTACGCTGGGCCTCAGCCCCCGCAGTGTCATGGCGGTGTTCATCATTCAGGGGGCAGTGATCGGCTTCGTGGGCACATTGCTTGGCGTCGCCGGGGGCGTGACGCTGGCTCTCAATGTGGAGAACATCGTTCCGGCGGTAGAGCAGCTGCTTAACTTCGAGTTCCTGCCAGCGGATGTCTACTACATTAGCGACCTCCCTTCGGAATTGCGCACCGAGGACGTAACTCGGATTACGCTGCTGGCGCTAGGCCTGTCGCTGGTGGCCACCCTCTACCCGGCCTGGCGCGCCGCTCGCACGGAGCCGGCGGAGGCGTTGCGCTATGAGTGACCCGCAGTCGGAACGTGGCAACGGGAGACCCGCAATGGACGAGGCCGTGATCGCAGCGCGTGGCGTTGGGAAGCGTTTCAGCGAAGGTCCGCAGGAGGTCGAGGTGCTGCGCGCCGTCGACCTGGTCGTCGCCCCCGGCGAGCAGCTTGCAGTCGTTGGCCCCTCGGGGTCCGGAAAGAGCACACTGCTTCACATCCTCGGCGGTCTGGATACGCCGACCTCCGGGACCGTCCACGTCGCCGGAGAAGCGATTTACGACCTCAAGCAGGCCGCCCGCGGGCGGCTGCGCAACGAGGCGCTCGGCTTCGTGTACCAGTTTCACCACCTCCTGCCGGAATTCAGCGCGCTGGAAAACGTTGCCATGCCGCTTCTCATCCGGCGTCTGCCCCCACGGCAGGCGCGTGAGGAGGCGGCGACCCTGCTCGAGCGGATCGGACTCGGGGAGCGAATGCTGCACCGCCCGTCCGAGCTCTCCGGCGGAGAGCGTCAGCGTGTGGCCATTGCCCGGGCGCTGGTTACCCGGCCGCGCTGTATCCTCGCCGACGAGCCGACCGGGAATCTGGATCGCCACACTGCGGAACGCGTGTTCGCAATGCTGCAAAGCCTCAACGAGGAATTGGGCACGGCGCTGATCTTCGTCACTCACGACCTCAATCTCGCACGGCGAACAGAGCGGATGCTCGCGATCGAGGACGGACAGCTGTGCGCCCCCGAGGCATAGCCCGCGCGGACCCTGCTATCGGCGCCTGCGCTGATCGCGCTCGCGATAGACAGCCAGCCGCCAGAGGTAGAGCACAACGAAGTAAGTCATCACGCCGGATGCGGTGCCCAGGATGACTGCACCCAGGAGTAAGGGCTGCCAAACCTGATCCAGATTGTTAAGAAACCATTGCAGGGCGTTCTCGTACGGAACCTCTTCCAGTTCCGTTCCAAGCAACGACGCACCCAGCCAGTAGCTGCTGAAGAGCATCGGACCGATGGTCAACGGATTGCTGACCCAGACCAGGACAACCGCAAGGATCAGGTTGACACGCACCAGGATTGCCAGCACGGCCGCTAGCAACATCTGAAGCGGGATCGGCAGGAAGGCAACAAAGACGCCGATGGCCATCCCTCCAGCGGTCGAGCGCCGGTTGAGGTGGAGCAGAAACGGATCGTCCAGAAGGCGGCCGAGGAACTCGAATCGCCCCTGTCGCTTCAGGTCGTGCAGGTTGGGCAGATTGCCCCTAAGCCAGCGTCGCATGTTCCTGTTCCGATGCCAGACATTCCGCCGCGTCGCAGCTAGTCGCAGGTCGCACGCCATCACTGGCTGCACGGGGTAAGCTGCAACGCCCTCATGAACGCTTCAGCCAAGGATGGCGAATGCGATCCCATTGTCTCGCCTTTGCAGGCGCGATCGTACTGATCGTGACGCTCTTACGGGAGCCCCTCGGCTGGCCGGTAGTCGCCTTTTTCAGTGCAGCCGGCGTCGTCTGCCTGCTCCTCGTGCCGACACCCGTGCGCTGGGTTGGTAGTGCCTTCCTGGGCATTGCTTGGGCCCTGTCGAGTGCACAGTTCCTGACGGCTGACCGCCTGACGCTGCCGCCCGGACAGGAACGGGCCGATTACTGCCTGGAAGGGCGTGTCGTCGGTATTCCGGTGAGTCGTGATCGATCGCTGCGTTTCGACTTCGCTCCCGAGCACCCCTGCGGAAGCGACTACCAGGACGCCGGGGAGAGGCCCGACAGCTTACCGGATCGCGTTCGCCTGCGCTGGTACGGCCCACGTCCGGAGCTGGGCGCTGGCGAGCGCTGGCGGCTGAACGCGCGACTACGGCCGCCCGCTGGCTTTCTCAATCCACACGGCTTCGACTACCGGCGCTGGCTCTGGAGTCAGCGCATCGGGGCGACTGGTTATGTCCGCCAACCCGAACAAGCCGAGCGTCTGGGACCGCCCGAAGGCGGGGACGCCCTGCGACAGGCGATTGCCGAGCGAATGGCTGCGGCGCTCGGATCATCCCCGCAGCTTGGCCTGGTGCAGGGGCTTGGGGTCGCCGTACGCGACGAGATCGCCGATGGTCAGTGGGAAGCGCTGAGCGCCACCGGAACAGCCCATTTGTTGGCCATATCCGGACTGCACATCGGCCTTGTCGCTGGCGCTGCCGGTCTTGCTGCGGCCTTTCTCTGGAGGCGTATCCCACCGCTCGTCGCCCGATTCCCGGCGCGCATCGCGGGTGCCGCGACGGGCGCCGGGGCTGCAACCCTTTATGCCGTGCTTGCGGGGTTTACACTCCCCACGCAGCGCGCCCTGGTCATGGTCCTTGTCTTTACTGGCGCGCTCATTCTTCGACAGACGCTGCACCCTTTTTCCAGTCTACTCGTCGCTGCCGCAGCGGTTCTGATCGTCGATCCTTGGGCTCCGCTGGGGGCGGGGTTCTGGCTATCGTTTGGGGCCGTAGCCGTGATCCTGAGCGCCACGGTGGGCCGGGGCAGGCTGCGCGGACCGCTGGCCTGGCTGCGCATTCAGTTTCAGGTCGGCATCGGCTTGATGCCGGCGACGGCGCTCTGGTTCGGCCATTTGCCGTGGCTGTCGCCCCTGGCGAACCTCATCGCAGTTCCCTGGGTGAGCGTTGGCGTTGTGCCCCTCGTTCTGGCTGGAGTCGGCCTTGCCGGTCTGTTCCCCGGTCTTGCGGATCTCCTCTGGCGACTCGCGGACGTCTCGCTCGCCGGCCTCATGGCACTACTGGCACTGCTGACCGACGGCCTCGGAGCCATCCGCGTGCCGGCACCAGACGGCCCACTGCTCCTGCTCTCGGCGCTCGGTGCGCTGCTGCTCGTCGCCCCGCCCGGGGTGCCCGGTCGCTTGGTAGCTCTCCCGTTGCTTGCCCTGCCGCTGCTCGGGCCTGCTACCGAAGCGCCACGGGAGCGAGTGGTCGTCTTCGATACGGGATCCGGAGTGACGGCTTTGCTCACGGATGGCGAGAAGGCGGTCGTCTACGGCGGCGGACCCGGAGGCGGCCTGGACGCCGTTGAGGTGGCCGTCGCGCCGTACGTGGAGCACCACGGTCTGCAACTCAAGGCCTGGATCGCTGCAGCCCCGGAGGGGCGGTTTTCCGGTGCCCTGGATGCTGGGGAGCAACGCTGGCCGCAAGCCCGGTTCCTGGGCCCAGGCGAAACCCGCAGCTGGCAGGGAAGTGTCGGCGACTGGCACCTCAGGGCGCGCTGTACCGGTCAGCAGTGCAGGGCTGAGGTGAGCGGGACCCGTCTGCCCATCGATCTGGCCCCGGAACTCCCATACTCTCCGGGGCGGGTGGGTATCGGAGGCGACGGCTGCGCCAGCGATACCGGCTGCAGTGCCGCCGTTCGGATACCGGGGACCGAAGTCCTGCGCAGCGACGAACACGGGGCGATTACACTCTTTGAGAAGGATTCCCGGCTCGACTGGGAGACGGAGCTTCAGCGCCGCGGGCGAATCTACCACCAGCCACCGTGACAGCAAGTGCTCGGCTGCGCGTCTGGCACGGATGATTTAGAATCCGCCGTCACGGTCGCCGCCCGGGCGGTACCGGACTCAATCCTTTGCAGGAGAGACGATGCTTGAACTGATCCAGGCTGGCGGCTGGCTGATGATCCCGATCCTCATCTGCTCGGTGTTGGCCCTGGCAATCATTATCGAGCGCTTCTGGACGCTGCAGCAGCGTCGCATTCTCCCCGACGCCCTGCGCGGTCGAGCCACCCGCCTGGCCCAGGAGCCCCAGCTGGAAGGCCGCTATCTGGAAGCACTCAGGGCGAACTCCCCGCTCGGGCGAATCCTGGCCGCCGGCTTAGCCCATCGTCACCACGGTCGCTCAGCGATGGCCGAGGCGATCGAGGACGCGGGGCGGCATGAGGCACACCGGCTCGAACGGTACCTCAACACGCTCGGCACGATCGCCGCGATCACCCCGTTGCTCGGACTGCTTGGAACTGTCATCGGGATGATCAAGGTTTTTGGCGCGATCAGCGCAGAGGGGCTGGGGGACATGCCCGCGCTCTCGGGGGGCATTTCCGAGGCGCTGATCACCACGGCATCCGGGCTTACGGTTGCGATCCCGGCGCTCATGGCCTACCGGTACCTGCGGGGACTGGTGGACACCCGGGTTGTGGAAATGGAACAAGAAGCTCTGGCGCTGCTTGAGGTCAGCGAACCGAGAGTCGGTGCGGGCCGGGGGACGCCGTGAATCTGCGTCGCGGGCGCCGCAGCGAGGAGCCGGAACTCAACCTGACACCGCTGATCGACGTGGTGTTCTTGCTGTTGATCTTCTTCATGGTGACCACCACTTTCATGGACGAGGCGGGGCTTGAGATCACCCTGCCGGAGGCCGAACAGGACCCCGAGGACGCAGCGCCGGAGCGCCTTGAGATCGGCATCACCGCCGAAGGGGAGTTCTTCGTCGCCGGGGATCCGCTGGTTAACCGTGAACTCGACACCCTGGTCCAGGCCCTGGAGGATGCCCTGGCAGGGGAGGATTTCGCGGGCATCGTCATTCGCGCTGATGCCGACGCACCTCACCGGGCCGTGGTTCGTGCACTCGACGGGGCGGGGCGGGTTGGTATCGACCGTGTGTCCATTGCAACCCTTTCCGCCGAACCATGAGGGGGAATTGTTGAGCACCCAGGCCGAGGCGCACTCAAGTGGCCCCTCCGTAAGCGCAAGCGGGCGGCCGGGTAGCCGGACGTGGCCTACGTTTCGCCGGCTTTTTGGCGGCTACGTTCTGCCGCATTGGAAAGTCGGTATTGTCGCCATCGTCGCGATGCTCGCCCTAGCCGCCACGCAGACCGGAGTCGTGGCCCTGATTCAGCCCCTTCTCGATGACGGCTTCGTCGAGAAGGACGCGGATACGATCCGCTTCTATGCGCTCTTGCTCGTCGGCTTCATCATCTTTCAAGGGGTGGCTCACTTTACCTCGCACTACCTCATGACGTGGATCGGTCGACAACTGGTCAAACGGCTGCGGCTTGATGTTCACGAGCGCCTGCTCGTCATGCCCAATCGGCTGTTTGATCAACAGTCCTCCGGCCGCCTGGTGTCCCGGCTCACCTATGAGGCCGAGCAGGTTGCGGGTGCAGTGACGCGCGCCGTGCTTAGCCTGATCCAGGACAGCGCACGCGTCATTTTTCTGCTCGGCTACATGATCTACCTCTCTCCGTGGCTGATGCTCATCGTGCTGGGCGTTTTGCCAGTGGTCGGAGGCATCATCGCCTACATCACAAAGCGCTTCCGCAAGATCAGCAAGCGCATTCACCAGGCCGTAGGGGGTGTCGGCAGCGTCGCCGAAGAGAGCGTTCACGGGTATCAGGTGGTCAAGGCCTTCGGCCAAGCCGATCGCGAACGTCGCCGATTCGAGCGGGTCAACGAGCGCAACCGCAAGCAGTTCATGAAGTTCATGGCCACGAAGTACGCCGCGGTACCCGCGATCCGGCTGGTGGCTGGGATCGCCCTGGCTGTGGTCATCTATCTGGTCACCGTGGATGCCGTGGTCGAGACCATCACCGTGGGTACATTCGTGTCATTCGCGGGGGCCATCATGTTGCTCAACCCCCCGTTGAAGTCACTGGTGGGCGTAAATGCCACCATCCAGAAGGGGTTGACGGCCGCCCAGGGCCTTTTCGAGGTGATGGATGCGCCGCAGGAGCCGGATCACGGCAGCCGCACCTTGGAGCGCGCTGCCGGCCGGGTTGAGCTGGAGGGGGTGCGATTCGCCTACGACGGTCAGCGGGAGGTGTTGCGGGGGATCGACATTAAGGCGGAGCCGGGCGACATGGTGGCCCTGGTGGGGCCATCGGGCGGCGGCAAGACGACACTTGTCCAGCTGCTTCCCCGCTTCTATGAGCCGACCGATGGCACCATCCGGCTGGACGGCGTGCCATTGCCGGAATACCGGCTTGGCGATCTGCGCCGTCAGATCTCGATGGTCAGCCAGAACGTGATGCTCTTCAACGCCAGTGTCGCTGAAAACATTCGCTTCGGTGCCGCGTCCCCGGTCAGTGACGAAGCGGTGCGCCGTGCTGCGGCAATGGCCAATGCGCTCGAGTTTATCGAGGCACTGCCTCAGGGCTTCGAAACCGAAGTCGGCGAGGACGGCGTTCTCCTGTCCGGGGGACAGCGACAGCGCATCGCCATCGCGCGGGCTGTCCTCAAGGATGCGCCGATCCTCATCCTCGACGAAGCAACATCGGCGCTGGATACGGAGTCGGAGCACCACATCCAGACCGCTCTACAAAAACTCATGGCCGGACGAACCACGTTCGTCATCGCCCACCGCCTCTCGACGGTGGAGGATGCCGATCAAATTTGCCTACTTGACCACGGCCAGATTATCGAACGGGGTACGCACCGCGAGTTGCTGGCCCAGAACGGCCGTTACGCCGGGCTTTACCGGATGCAGTTCGAAACGCCGCAGCCCGCGGCCGGGGGACACTCTGGGACGACCGATACCACCGGGAGCCACGGGCGGGAGCCGCAGTGAGAGGACTCTGTAACCAGCAGAGGGAGACCGCGTGACGCTTCCGAAGTTCTGGCTTCAGGAGCCGGAGCGCTGGTGGCCGACCCGCCTCCTGGCCCCGCTCGCTGCTCTCTACCGAGGGATCACCGCCCTGCGCCGCCAAGCTTACGAGCGCGATTGGCTGGACCGTCCCCCTTCGCCGGTTCCGGTGATCGTCGTCGGCAATATCTTTGTCGGTGGAACCGGCAAGACGCCCTTTGTAGCCTGGCTCGCTGAAACGCTCCGCCAGCGCGGCCACCGCCCCGGGATTGTCGCCCGCGGCTATGGGGGTCGAGCGGGGCGGGGGCCCCGATGGGTCGCCGTGACGGATGAGGCCTCCGATGTCGGTGATGAGCCGCTGTTGCTGGCGCAGCGCACCGGGGTTCCGGTTTACGTGGGCAGCGACCGGCCGGCGGCGGTCCGGGCGGCTGCCGATGCCGGGTGCACGGTCGTCATCAGCGACGACGGCCTGCAGCACTACCGGATGCGCCGCGTCATCGAGATCGTTGTTCTCGATGCCGAGCGGCGCCTGGGCAACCGCCGCCTGCTGCCGGCCGGCCCCCTCCGGGAACCGCCGCAGCGCCTTGATGAGGTGCACTTGGTCGCCGTGAACGGCGGCGTGACCGCAGAGAGCGATACCGCCTTTTCGCTGGTCGCAGGGGAACCGCTGTCGCTATGCGCCGAGGGATGCGCCTGGCCCGGCGGGCCGGCGCACGCCGTGGTTGGCATCGGCAACCCTGAGCGCTTCCGCGCCACCCTGGAAGCGCTGGGTATCGAAGCCGATCTCCACGTTTTTCCGGACCATCACGCCTACCAGTGCGGTGATTTGGCCTTTGGCGATACCCGGCCGATCATCATGACCGAGAAAGATGCCGTGAAGTGTCGGCACCTCCCCGGAGCCGAGCAGGCGTGGTTCGTGCCGGTATCACTGGCACCGAATGCGGCGCTGGAAGAGGCTGTGGACGGGCTGCTGACCCGATGCATCGAGGAAGGAGGCCGATGAGCAACAGTACTCCACCCTTTACTGTGGTTATCCCCGCGCGCTACAGCGCTTCCCGCCTGCCAGGAAAGCCGTTGGCTGAAGTCGCCGGCTCGCCCTTGATTCAACACGTCCACCGAAGGGCGGAGGAGAGTGGTGCCCAGCGGGTGGTGGTTGCCACCGACGACCCCCGCATCGAGCAGGCGTGTCAGCGCTTCGGAGCAGAGGTGATGCTGACCGCTGCGGACCACGAGACGGGGACGGATCGCATCGCAGAAGTCGTTGATCGGTTGGCCCTTGGGGACAGCGAGGTCGTGGTCAATCTGCAGGGAGACGAGCCTCTGATGCCGCCCCATCTCCTTGTTCTGGCCGCGCGGCAATTGACGAGTGACCCGCAGGCCGACATCGCGACCTTGGCCGTACCCATCGACGCCGCGGAAGAACTCTTTGCCAGTGCCGCAGTGAAAGTGGTTTGCGATGCGCGAAGCCGGGCGCTGTATTTCAGCCGTGCGCCGATCCCCTGGGACCGGGAACGCTTCCCGGACCAGGCCACCGAGGCTCTGGCTGCAGACGGTTGGCTACGCCATCTGGGCCTTTACGCCTACCGTGCCGCTTTCCTGCGGCGCTTTCCTCAGCTGCCACCTGCCCCCCTGGAGATCACCGAATCCCTGGAACAACTGCGTGCCCTCTGGCACGGCTTTACGATCCAGGTCGCCGTAGCCGAGGAGCGCCCCGGTCCCGGGGTCGACACCCCTGAGGATCTCACCCGTATCGCGCGACAGTTGCGCTGAGACAGGTCACAGCACCCGGCTGGTTCGTGGCGGCTCCACACTCTGTTGTGCGAAGAACCTCAACTGGACAAGCCCCGCTGCATTTGCTTGTAATGGATAAGGGTCTCTGCGCTTATAAGGCCGTGTTTTGTTAAGCGATCAGGAGGATCAAGCATGGGAGACGAAGGGGGTGGGCCAGGCCACTCGCCGGAGCCAGACTTACCCACCGACGCAGCGGTATGGAGTGACCCGCGACTGGCGCAGCGAACCCTGGATGGCCTGGACGCGCACATCTGCGTGATCGATCACGGTGCCCGGATCCGCCTCACCAACGCGGCGTGGCGGAGTTTTGCGCGGGCTGCCGGCGAGTACGGGACCGGAACCGGGGAAGGCGTCAACTACCTGGAGGCCCTTGCCCATTCCGCTGCGTCCGGGGACCGGGAGGCGCAGCAGATCCAAGTCGATCTGCGGGAACTCCTTCAGGGGCGTCGCGAGGTTGTCCGCCACGAGTACCCCTGCTCAACCCCGCAACGGAAGCTGTGGTTCCTGATGGTCGCCCGCCCACTCTCGGCGACCCGTTTATCGCGCACCCCCGTTGGGGCCGTAATCGCCCATGTGGATATTACCGACCGGTATGAAGCCGAGCAGGCGGCAACAGCCATCGCTGAGGACTTGCGCCAGGCGAACCGGGCGAAGAGTGACGTTCTTCTTGCCGCCAGCCATGACCTGCGCAATCACCTTAACGGGGCCCAGGGCTTTCAGGAGATTCTCGCCCAGACAGAGCTCACCGCAGAGCAACGTCGTTACCTCAATCACAGCCAGATCGCGCTCCAGCAGCTCCAGGAGCTGACCCGGATGCTGGTCGAACTCGCACAGCTTGAGCGGGGTCAACTGTGCTTTGCCGAAGAGCCGCTCGACATCCTCCACGTCATGGAGCAGCAGAAGGAGCTCCTGACCCTCAAAGCGCAGCAGAAAGATCTGGACTTGACGGTCGAGAGCGGGCAGCTTGAGGTGCACCGCTTCCTGGGGGACGAGCAGCGTCTCGGCCAGATCATGTACAACCTGGCTACAAACGCGCTCCGCTACACGGACGAAGGCTCCGTCACTATCCGGGTGAGCGGAGGCCTTACTGGACCGGTGCTGCTGGAGGTCATGGATACGGGATCTGGCCTATCCGAAGCAGAGCGCAGGACGATCTTCGACCGCTTCTCGCGGGGGCGCGCCGACGTGGCAAATCGCGCCCCGGAAGGTTTGGGACTCGACCTCGCGATCTGCACCGAGTTGGCCGCGGCGATGGGCGGGGAGATCGAAGTCCGCAACAGCGGTAGTGGGGCACACTTCACGGTGCGCCTTCCCCTGAAGCCCCTCCACCGGCAATAGGTTGCGTGAGGCGTGGTGGTAGCGGGGAATGGTTATGCGTCACTAAGCATCTGATTCTGCTAAAATGGCACGCTTTTCACGGGTCGAAATGAGCGCTTGAGTGCATGAATTTGAACAATAAGACGTCGATATTGCTCGTCTGCATGGGCAACATCTGCCGATCTCCGACGGCGGAGGGGGTGCTGCGACATCGCCTTCGTGAACAGGGGCTTACCGAAAGGATTATCACCGATTCTGCAGGTACCCACGATTACCACATCGGCAAGCCCCCGGATCCGCGGGCACAGGAGGCGGCGCGGCGGCGCGGCTACGATATCAGCGATCTGCGCGCGCGGCAGGTGGAGCGAGCTGATTTCGAGCTTTTCGATCGAATCCTCGCTATGGACGAGGGCAACCTGGGGATCCTGCGGGCTGACTGCCCGCGGCAACATACGGGGAAACTCGAACTCTTCCTGGATTACGCCCGTGAACGCTCGGAGCGCGAGGTCCCTGACCCTTACTTCGGCGGAAGCCGGGGCTTTGAGTATGTCCTCGATCTGATTGAGGAGGCCAGCGAGGGCCTCATCGCATCATTGCGGCGTAACCTAAAGGGATAATCGTCAGCCCCCGCAGGCCGGGGGCTGACGCTAATTTTGTCGGCTCCTTTTACCCGTTTTCCCGCCGCGACGCCTCTTCGGGAGTGCTGCCGGTGCCCGCCTCGGACGGGGAGATAGCTTCCGCCTCACCCTCGGACGCCTCTTCAGTCGGTGGGGTGGCCTCGGCAGAAATAGCCTCCTCGCGAGGACGGCGGGGTCGCCCCGACCACTGCGTGCGCTCGCCGCTCCGGCCGTCGGTACGTGCTCCTCCGCTGGGGATGTAGCCGGTCACTGCAGCCGGGGATGGCGCGTCCGTCTCCGTGGAGTGATCCTCAGCTTCTGCGTTCCCGGTCGTCTCCTGGGTGGTTTGCGTATCACCTTCGGCCTCCGCTGCGGAGTCAGGATGCGACTCACCCTTATCCT
>PUNM01000148.1 GCA_003552625.1 Ectothiorhodospiraceae bacterium | reverse complement strand
CGACGACCGCCTGACCCTGGCGCTGGCGGTGCACAACCTCTTCGACGAGCAGTACGCGGAGCATACCTCGCTGGCGGTGGAGGAGAACGACGAGTGGCAGATCCGCGACGAGCCGGGCCGGAACGTGCGGGTGACCGGGACGCTGCGCTTCTGATGGGAATGGACGGGAGGCGAAAGATGGGATGGCGATGCACTCTTGCGGCAGCAGCCGTGGTGGTTGCGCTCCTCGGCGGTTGCGAGCGCGGGGCGCAGAGCGAGGCCCCCGCAGTCGGTGACGGAGAGACCCGCGAAGTGACGGATATGCTCGGCCGCAGCGTGGAGATCCCCGAGCGCATTGAGCGCATTGCCACCGTCAACGTTGACGCTTTCCGAATGGTGCTGCACCTCGGTGCCGAGGAGTTGCTGGTGGGGGTTCCCAGCGACATGCACGGATCACGTTTCGCGCGGGCGAAGCCGGTGGAGGTGCGCGCCTTCGGGCGGCTCGATGACGTGCCGCGTATCGGCGGCGGCCAGCCGGGCTCCGAGTTCAGCGCGGAGAGCGCGCTGGCCACCGAGCCGGATGTTTTCATCTATTGGGCCTTCAGTCGGGGGGAGGACCGACCGGCCATGCGCGAGCAGGCCGATCGGGCGGAGCAGCGCCTGGGAGTGCCGGTAGTCGCGGTCAATACGATTGGGACCGAGCGTTCCAGCCACGAGGCGGTTCGCGAGCAGATCGGTACCGCCTATCGCCTGATGGGGACGCTGACCGATCATCAGGAGCGGGCCGAGGCGATCCTCGACTACTACGATCGTGCGGTCGCCGAGGTTCGCCAGCGGGTCGCAGACCAGCCGCCCGCGCGGATTTATCTGGCACACCGCCGGAATCTCTATAACCACGTCTCCTACTACCTGCCGGTGGAACAGCTCGGCCTCGAACTCGTTACCCACGGTCGGCGTGGCCGGGACGGTGAAGTCAGTGCCGAGGAGCTGATCGATTGGGATCCAGAACACATCTTTCTCCATACGCCCTCTCGGGCGAGCCGGGTGACTGTCGAGGAGGTCCTGGACGACGAGCGCCTCAGCCCGGTGGAGGCCGTGGCGCAAGAGCGCATTCATCGGTTCAAGGGCACCTTCATGGGCTGGGATCTGGCCACGGGGCTGATCGACCTGGTGCACATGGCCAATACTCTCTATCCAGAGGCCATGGAGGGGATCGATACGGACGAGCGGGGGCGTGAGATCCTCGAGTACTTCTACGGCGATCCGGACCTCTACGACCACCTTGTGGAACTGAGCAGCCTGAGCGAGGGTGCCTAGGGTGGCCGGCGGCGGCGCAGTCTCTACCGACGCCGGCCAGGGTGCCGCCGCCGGTTACGTGCGCTCCGTCCGGCGGCGGCTGCTGGTCCTCGGCGGGCTGGCTCTGGCCTTGTGCCTGGTGGGGCTTGGCGGGCTGACCCTCGGGCCGCTTGGCATCCCTCTGGCCGAGGTCGCACGGGCTCTGGTGGCACTCCCACTCGGGTTCAACCCCGCCAGCGAGCAGGCACAGCACGTGGTCTGGAACATCCGGCTGCCCCGGTTGGCCACCGCCGTGGCCGCCGGGGCGGGACTTGCAGTGGGCGGGGTGATCCTGCAGACCCTGCTGCGCAATCCCATGGCTTCGCCGTTCACCCTCGGGATTGCATCCGGGGCCTCCCTTGGCGCGGCGCTGGTCATCATCTTCGGCTTCACCGCCTTCGGCGTGTATGGGATTGTCGCCAATGCTTTCGTTTTTGCCCTGGCGGTGTCGCTGATCATCCTCATGATCGGGCAGATCAAGCGGGCCACACCCATGAGCCTGATCCTTGCCGGGATCGCGTTGATGTACTTCATCAATGCCACGACCACGCTCGTGGTCTATTTTGCGGACGCCGATGCCACCCGGGAGGTGATGTTCTGGAGCGTGGGCAGCCTCAGCCGCGCCGACTGGGAGAGCTTCGCCTTCATCACCGCAGCCCTGGCGGTCACGCTGCCGGTCTTCCTGATCAAGAGCGGGGACCTCAACCGCCTGCTGCTCGGCGACGAGACGGCCATCAGTCTGGGCGTTTCGGTCAGCGCCCTGCGCATCGGTCTGATCTTCCTGGTGGCGCTTCTCGTCGCCGCGGTCGTGGCCTTTACCGGAGGGATCAGCTTTCTTGGCCTGGTGGCGCCCCATCTGGCCCGACTGCTCTTGGGCGCCGATCACCGCTTTCTGATCCCGGCCACTGCCCTGCTGGGGGGACTGCTGCTGGCGGTGGCTGATCTGGTCTCGCTCCACGGGCTCTCCGACGTGGTACTGCCGGTAGGGGTGGTAACGGCCTTCATCGGCTCGCCGCTGTTCATCTATCTCATCCTGCGCCGCCGGGAGCCGGGGGTATGAGCATGCCCGGGATCGAGGTCCGGCGTTTGCGCTACGCCTATGGTCGCGAGGAGGTGCTGCGTGGCGTGGATATCGACGTGACCCGCGGCGAGATTGTCGCCTTGATCGGCCCCAACGCCTCGGGCAAGAGCACTCTGCTCAAGTGTGTCACCGGTATCCTGCGCCCGCTGCGAGGGCGTGTCACAGTAGCGGGTGTGCCCGCGGGCACCCGTGGCAGGCGGGCCGCGCGCCTCCTGTCCTACGTGCCGCAGAGTACAGAGGTTGCCTATCCGCTCACCGTGATCGACAGCGTCCTGCTGGGGCTCGGGCGGGCGAGCTGGCGGGTGGATCGCCGGGATCTGCAACGGGCCGAGGCGGTGCTGGAGCATTTGGGGCTCGCCGGGCTCGCGCAGCGTCCGTTGCCGGAACTCAGCGGCGGGCAGCGGCAGAAGGCGGCGATCGCTCGCGCCCTCGTGCGCGATACCCCCTTCTTGCTGCTCGACGAGCCGACGAACCATCTCGACATGAAACACAAGCGCGACGCCATCAGCATCCTGAACCACTCCGCCCGGGTGCGTCAGCAGGGGGTGCTGGTTGTCCTGCACGACATCAATCTCGCTGTGCAGCTTGCCGATCGGGTGGTGCTGCTCTCCGATGGCGCCGTTGCCGCTTGCGGCCAGCCGGGGGAGGTGGTTACGCGAGAGCGAATCCGTACCGTTTACGGGGTCGAACCGAAGCTGGTCACGCATGAAGGCGCGCAGTTCGTGGTCGGCTACGAACGTTAGCGCCGGGGCGTATCAAGAGGGATCGTTTCTATGCTCGACTATCACGAACAGCCGGAGAGGAGAGGCCCATGACCGGTGCGGTCTGGTTTGTCGGTGCCGGTCCGGGCGCCGCCGATTTGATCACTGTGCGCGGGCGGGACTGTGTCGCCGACGCCGATGCGCTGCTCTACGCCGGATCGCTGGTGGCGCCGGAACTCCTGGCGTGGGCGCCGGAGCACTGCGAAATCGCGGATTCCAAGGGCATGACCCTGGAGCAGATCCAGGACTGGCTGCTCGAGCGCGCGCGCGCCGGCATGCGTGTGGTACGGCTCCAGCCCGGGGATCCGGGTCTCTACGGTGCTTTTGTCGAGATGGTTCGGCCGTTGGATGAGGCGGGTGTTCCGGTCCAGCTGGTCCCCGGGGTGACATCCGCCATGGCGAGCGCCGCCGCTGCCGGAGAGAGCCTGACCGTACCGGAGGGTACACAGACGGTCATCTTCACCCGGGTCGAGGGTCGGACGCCGATGCCCGACGGCGAGGCCCTGGCCGATCTGGCGCGCCATGGCAGTACCCTATGCATCTACCTCTCGATCACGCTGCTGGAGCGCCTGGCGGATGCGCTGCGCGCCGGTGGCTGGCCGGATGAGGCGCCGGTCGTGGTCGTCCACCGGGCGTCCTGGCCTGATGCGGAGCGGGTCTTGCGCACCTGCGTCCAGGATCTCGCCGCGGATGTGCGAGCAGCCGGGATCAGCAGCCAGTCGATGATCCTGGTGGGGCCGACCCTGGGGGCCCGGAGCGCGCCCCCCGCAGCCCGTTCCCGCCTCTACGACCCGAGCTTCGGGCACCGCTTTCGCCACCGGCAACGCGAGGAGTAACCGTATGGCCACCTGTGTTCTTCTGATCGGCCACGGATCCCGCCAGGAGGACGGGAATGACGAGATCCGGCGATTCGCTGTTCAGCTCGGCGAGCGCCATCCCGACTGGATGCTGGAGACCTGCTTTATCGAGTTCGCCGATCCCCTGCTGGGCGAAGGGCTCGATCGCGCCGCCAGCCGGGCCGACGAGGTCATTGCCGTACCGCTGATCCTGAATGCGGCCGGCCACGCCAAGCTGGAGATCCCCGAACAGGTGGATGCCGCCCGCGAGCGCCACCTTGGTGTGCGCTTCCGTCTGGCGAGGCACCTGGGCGCCGGGGAACCGATCCTCGAATTGCTCGAGCAGCGCCTGAAGAGCTGCATGCAGAGCCTCGCCATGCCCGATCCGCGGACCACCGGGGTGATCCTGCTCGGGCGCGGTTCCTCGGATCGCTCCGCAAACGGCGAGGTCGCCCGGCTGGCGCGTTGGCTCTACGAGGGGGGCGACCATGAGCTGGTGGATGTCGCCTTCACCGGCGTGACCTACCCACGCCTGGAGACCGTGGTCCAGCGACACCATCGACTCGGAGTGATGCAGCAGGTGATCCTGCCCTATTACCTCTTTACCGGCCGACTCATTGACCGCATCGGGGAGCAGGTGGAGCGCCTGCGCAGCCAGTACCCCACGACGGCGTTCGCCGTTGCCGACTATCTCGGCTTTGAAGCGGCGGTTTTCGAAACACTGGAGGCGCGCATTGCCGAGGCGCAGAGCGGGACAGCCATGCTCGAGTGTGACGGCTGCCCCCACCGCGCTGCGGCTGCCCACCATCATCATCACCACCACTGAGGGTGCGCCATGACGGAAGCTCCGAAGGGGACGGATCAGCAGACGGCGCCGGGGCGCCGCATCGAGGCCAGTTCGTTCGCCCAGGTCGATGCCGAGGCCGGTGACAAGAGCCGATACGACGCGGATCAATGGGCCATGGTCCGCCGGATGATCCATGCGACCGGGGATTTCGATTTCAATGGACGGGTGCGTTTCCATCCTGCGGCGATGGCGGCCGGCTTCGAGGCCGTGCGGGCCGGGGCGCCGATCTACGCCGATGTGGAGATGATCCGGGCCGGGGTTTCGGCGCCACGGCTGGAGCGTTTCGGCATGCGGATCGAGTGTCGGATCAATGACCCGGAGACCCTCCGGCTTGCTGACGAACACGGTACGACCCGCTCGGAGCAGGCCGTGGCCCTCGCTGCCCAAGAGGGTGTCCTGGACGGTGCCATCGTAGCCGTCGGCAATGCGCCCACGGCCCTGCGGGCGATCCTCCGGCGAACGCTTGCCGGCGAGATTCAGCCACGACTCATCCTCGCCATGCCGGTGGGGTTTGTGGATGCTGCGGAGTCGAAGGCTGCCATCATGGAGACCTCCCCGGTCCCCTGGATTGCGATCACCGGGCGCAAGGGGGGGAGCCCCCTGGCGGTCGCCGCGCTGCACGCCCTGCTTGCGCTGAATGAGGAGCCGTCGTGAGCGCTGTGATCTGCACCGTAGTAGGGGTGCTCGACGACGGCCCGCAGGCCTTGACGCCCGCCGCACAGGAAGCGATCGCCGCAGCCGACCTGCTTATCGGCGTGCAGCGGACCCTGGATCAGTTTGGCGATCTGGCGCCCGGTGCCGAGCAGCGGGACCTGACCCGGGCCACGAAGGAGGTCGCGGGTTGGGCCCAGGCGGAGGCCGGCCAGGGGCGCAACGTGGTCGTGCTCGCCTCCGGGGATCCACTCTGTCATGGGATCGGCGAGCGGCTGAGCGCCACGCTGGGGCCGGAGAAGTGCCGCGTGGTGCCGGCTCCTTCGCTGGTCCAGGTTGCGTGTGCGCGCTTGGGTTGGCCGGTGGCGGAGGTGTCTATCGCCTCTGTGCACGGGCGCGAGGCTGCGGACTGGTGCGCTGCGTCCGCGACGCCGGAGCATCCGCTCAGCGCCGTGCTGCGGGCCTTGCGCCGCGCTCGCCGGGTCGCGGTCTACACGACGCCGGCGCACGGGGCGGACTGGCTGGCCCGGCAGCTGCGGGCGGTCGGCTTCGAGGATGAGGAGCTGACCCTTACTGTGGCTAGCCGACTCGGCCGCGACGACGAGTCCATCGTCGGCCCGCTGAGCCTGGCCGAGGCCGCCACCTGGCAAGGGGCGAACCCCCACGTCGCTTTGATCGACCGGTCCCGGATCGCCGACGGCACTCTGTTCGGCAATGCCGAGGAGGCCTTCGCCCAGCGGCAGCCACATCGGGGGCTTATCACCAAGCGCGAGGCACGGGCGGTGGCACTGGCGTCTTTGGAACTGACCCCTGCGAGCCGGGTCTGGGATATCGGTACGGGATCGGGCGCCGTCGCCATCGAGGCGGCCCGGCTCTGCCCGGACGGCCATGTCTGGGCGATCGAGCGCCATCCGGAGGACCTCGCCATCGCCGAGGCGAACCGACGCCGCTGGCGGGTCGGTAATCTCACGCTCGTCGGCGGCACAGCGCCCGAGGGGCTGGAACACTGGCAGGATCCGGACGCGGTTTTCATTGGCGGTTCCGGGGGCGCCCTGGAAGTGTTGATCGATCGCGTGGTTGGGCGGCTCCGTCCCGGCGGACGACTGGTGATCAACCTGGTCACGCTGGAGAACCTGCAACGGGCGACCACACGGCTGGATGCCGCCGCCCGTGCCGGGCTAATCCGCTGGCAGGCGGTGCAGCTGCAGGCGCAGCGTACCCAGGAACTGGCCGGTATGCGCAGCTTCCGGGCGGAGAATCCGGTCTGGATCTGCACCGCCCACAAAAGCGGAGAGGCCTCATGACGGCCCCGGGGCGCCTGATCGGGGCTTCACTGGGGCCTGGGGATCCGGGGTGGATCACGCGGCGGGCCTGGGAGGTGCTGCATGGTGCGGGACGCTGGGCCTACCCGGTGCGCGCAGCCGGGGAGCGCAGCTACGCCCTGGGCATCGTGGAGCGGGCCGGCCTCCAGGCGCCGGGGGACGCTCTCGAGCTGATCTTCCCCATGACCCATGACCCGCAGGAACTGGCCCAGGCCTGGGCGCGCGCGGCGGCAGCGGTGGCCGAGTCGCTGCGTAGCGGCCGCGATGTGGTCTTCCTGGTCGAGGGCGATGCGTCCACCTACGCGACATTCGGTCATCTGGCGCGTACCGTTGAGGCCGAACTGCCGGCGGTCGAGGTTGAGACCATCCCTGGAGTCGCCTCCTTCGTCGCAGCGCCGGCGCGCCTGGGCTGGCCTCTGGCGACGCAGCACGAGACCGTGGTGGTCCTGCCCGGCGGCTACGGTCTGGAGACGGTGCAGCGTCTGCTACCGGAGATGGATACGCTGGTTCTGCTCAAGGTTCGGCCGCTGCTCGATCCGCTGATCGATCTGCTTGAGGAGCGCGATTTGTTGGCGTCCAGCGCGCTGGTGGAGCGTGCCGGCAGCCCCGATGAACGCGTGGTCACCGACCTGCGCACGCTGCGCGGCGGTGCGGGCGTGCACTACCTCTCGCTGCTACTGGTCCGCAACCCCCATCGCCGGTGGGCGCGGACCGCCGGGGGGGAGGGATGATGCGGGCCGCCGGCGCTGCGGTCGTGGTAGCGGTGACACGCGGCGGGGCGGTGCAGGCCGCGCGCCTGGTCCGGCACGATCCGGCCGCGGAGCTGATCGTCGGCCAGCGGGCTCACGCCTGGGTGGCCGATCTTCCCAACCCGGTAACGGTCGCGCCCCGGGGGGGTCTCGGTCCGCTGCTCGGCGAACGCATGCAGGCGTCGGCAGGGCAGGTGGTGGCCTTCCTCTCCGTCGGGGCGACGGTGCGCCTGGTCGCCCCCTATCTGCGGGGCAAGGGGCTTGATCCGGGGGTGGTTGCGGTCGATGAGTCCGCGCGCTTCGCCGTGGCTGTCGTCGGGGGCCACCTGGGTGGTGCGAATGCCTGGGCCGAGCACGTCGCGGCCTGCCTTGGCGCCCAGCCGGTGGTGACCACCGCCTCCGATCGCCGTGATTTGCCGGCGATCGACCTGCTCGGCCGGGAACAGGGCTGGCAGGTAGAGGCGTCGCCGGAGGCTCTGCGCGAGGCGGCCGGTGCGCTGATCAACGGCGAGCCTGTCGCGCTCGTCGAGGAAGCGGATGTCTGGTGCCCCAACCGGCCGCCGCCGCCGAATCTGGAGCGGTTGGTGACCCTGGCGCAGGCGGACCCGGCACGCCACTCCGCGCTGCTCTGGGTCACCGAGCGTGCCGGGGATCGGGAGCAGGAGGCGGTTTGGGCGCAGCGTCTGGTCCGCTATCGGCCGCGGCAGGCCGGGCCGTGATGCGGGTGGTTGTCGGGGTCGGCTGTGATCGCGGCGTCGCCCTCGCCACGTTGGAAGCCGCCGTGGAGGCGGCGCTCTCGTCGGCGGGCCTGGGGCGTGAGGCCGTCGTCGCTGTCGCCACCATCGACATCAAGCGCGACGAGGTTGCGCTCTGCCACTTGGCCCGTCAGAACGGTTGGCCCCTCCATTGCTACCCGGCGGAGACGCTGGCCGCGATTCCGGTGCCCCACCCGTCGGAGATCGTGCGCCGTTATACCGGCACACCGGCGGTTGCCGAGGCTGCGGCCCTGCACCGGGCGCAGGGTACGGTCGTTGACCTGATTGTGGAAAAACAGCGCCTGCGCGGGGAGGACGGGCGCAACGCCACGATATCCATCGTAAGGATGAAGCCATGACACAACACGTATCACGACCCGGGCGGATCGCCCTGGTCGGCATCGGCCCGGGCGATCCGGCGCACATGACGGCACGGGCACGGGCGGCGATCGCCGAGGCCGAGGTCGTTATCGGCTACAAGACGTACCTCAAGCTCATCCCGGAGCTCCTCGAGGACAAGCAGGTGATCGGCATGGGGATGAGCGAGGAGCTTGAGCGGGTCGAGATGGCCTGGGAACACGCCCGCTCCGGACGGCGCGTGGCGCTCGTCTCCTCCGGCGATGCCGGGGTCTACGGGATGGCCGGGCCGACCTACGAATGGCTGCTTGATCAGGGCTGGGAGCCCGGCGAGGGGGCGGTCGGCGTCGAGGTCGTCCCCGGCGCCACGGCGTTGTCGAGTTGCAGCGCCCTCGTCGGCGCGCCTCTGACTCACGACTTCTGCGCCATCTCGTTGTCGGATCTGCTAACGCCGTGGCCGGTCATCGCGCGCCGGCTGGAGGCCGCCGGTCGCGGAGACTTCGTCGTGGTTCTCTACAATCCGGCGAGCAAGCGCCGCCGCGCACAGCTGCGCGAGGCGCAGCGCATCCTGCTGCGCTATCGGGCGCCCGAGACCCCGGTGGCCGTGGTGCGTGCTGCCTTCCGGGAGCGACAGCAGGTTCAGCAACAGACGCTGGGCACGTTGGACGAGGCCGAGCTGAGCATGCTCAGCACGGTGATCATCGGTAGCAGTGCCACTGATCGGCGGGCGGGCGTCATGGTCACCCCGCGGGGGTACACCGCGAAGTACGGCACCGACGGTGGCGGGCCGGCAGCCGGGGAGCAGCGGGGTCGCTCGCTGCGTCTCGGGCTGGCGGGGTGGCCGGCAGAGCTGCGGCACTGGCTCCGTGAGCAGCCCGGGTCGAGCCTCGCCGCGGCCGCGCAAGCCTTCGATGTGGCCTGGGGCGAGGCGCTCGCGGCAGTGATCAGCACCGAGGTCGAGCCCGGAACGCCTTTTCAGAGCACGCCGGTGGCGGCTGCACAGATCCCGGAGGTGCTGGATGCCTGTCGAGCCTGGCCGCGGCTGCGGGCCGTCGTTGTGGGGGCGGGTGGTTGCGCGGCCGTCGAGGCCGGGGGTGAGAGCCTGGAAGCCGGCGATCAAGTGCTGGCCCTTCGGGCGGCCGGCGCGGTCGTGGAGGTGGAACGGCATCGCCTGGCGGAGGTCTGGTACCTGGAGCGGGCGGACGGGACGACCAGCCTGGAACTGCTCGATAAGCACCGGCGCTCGTTGCTCTCGCTGGAGCCGTTCGCAACCGGTGATCACTGATGCCGACGACGGGAGGATTTGGCGAGGCCATGCACCACTACCCGATCTTTCTCAAGCTGGAGGCGCGGCGTTGCCTGGTGATCGGCGGCGGCGAGGCGGCAGCCCGGCGCGCGAGCGATCTGCTGCGCTGCGGCGCCCGCGTGGAGTTGGTCGCACCGCGTCTGCAGGCGCCCTGCCTGCAACTGCTCGATGACGCCCCGGCTGGCTTGCAGTACCGCAATGAATCCTTCTGGCCGGGGCTGGAGGAGGGGGCCGCCCTGGTGGTCGGTGCCAGTGACGATCCGGCCACGGATCACGCCGTCTACAGCGCCTGCAGTGCCCGCGGGATCCCGGTCAACATTGCCGGGCAACCGGAGCGGAGTACCTACATCACGCCCGTCCAGATCGATCGGTCCCCGCTGCAAATCGCAGTCTCCAGTGGCGGGGCGGCACCGGTGCTCGCCCGGCAGATCGCAAGCCGGCTGGAGACACTGTTGCCCTCGGCGTACGGGCGCCTGGCCGGGATGGCCCATCGTCTGCGGGAGCGGGTGCGCAGCCGGATTCCGGATAAGCAGCGGCGCCTGCGTTTCTGGGAGCAGACGATGGATGGCCCCGTCGCCGAGTCGGTGCTCGCCGGTCGCGATGCCGAGGGGGAGGCGGAGATGCTTCGGCTGCTGGAGCAGGAGGCCGCGCAGCCCCAGGGCTGCGGCGAGGTCTTTCTGGTCGGCGCCGGACCGGGGGATCCGGATTTGCTGACCTTCCGGGCGCTGCGCTTAATGCAGCGCGCCGACGTCGTCCTCTACGACCGCCTTGCGGCCCCGGCATTGCTCGATCTGGTGCGCAAGGAGGCCGAGCGTATCCCGGTGGGCAAGCGTCGTGGCCGGCACACCCTGCCCCAGGAGCGGATCAACGAACGGCTCGTCGAACTGGCCCAGGCGGGTAAGCGGGTTCTCCGGCTCAAGGGTGGTGATCCGTTTCTGTTCGGACGGGGCGGAGAGGAGATCGAGGGGCTGATCGAGCAGGGTATCCCCTTCCAGGTCGTTCCCGGGGTAAGTGCGGCGCAGGGCGTTGCCAGCTACGCCGGGATTCCGCTGACCCACCGGGACTATGCGCAGAGCTGCCGGATGCTGACCGGGCACCGGCAGGCCGGGCAGACCCAGCTCTACGCCCACGGGCCTTACCGTGCGGACGAGACGCTGATCATCTACATGGGGCTGATCAATCTTGAGTGCGTTTGCCGCCAGCTGCGGGACTGCGGCCTGCCGGACGATCACCCGGCGGCTGTCGTCGCCCAGGCGACCACCCCGCAGCAGCGTGTGGTGGTGGCCGACCTGAGCACTCTGCCGGAGCGTACCCGCTTGGCGCGTGTCGAGGGTCCGGCGCTGGTTATTGTCGGGCCGACGGTCCCGCTCCACGCCCGGCTGGGCTGGTATCGGGGCGCCGCGGGTGCCGGTGAAGCTGGCGGTCAGGTTCCGGGTGAGGGGGCTGTGCGAAGTGCCGGTTCGAGCACGTCGGCAATCCGGGTGTCGAGCCAGTAGTCCGGGCGGCTCGGCGTGCGCCCGGTCACGAAGCCCACGTGGCCGCCGGAAGGCTGCAGCTCCAGGGTTACGCCGGGGCCCAACTCAGCCGACTCCGGGATCGTCGTCTCCGGGACGAAGGGGTCGTCAACGGCGTGGAGGATGGTCGTGGACTGGCGAATCGCCCCGAGGCGCTGCCGGCAGCTGGCCCGCTGGTAGTAGTCAGCGCTGTCGCGAAAGCCGTGCAGCGGCGCAGTGAGCAGGTCATCGAACTCCCGCAGGCGGCGGATTCGCCGGATCCGCTCGGCCGGGACGGGCGCGTCGCTGCGCTCGGCGAATTTGCGTGCGGCCATGACGCGGAGCCGTCGCAGCAGATACGCCTGATAGACCCGGGCGAAGCCCTGCTCGAGCGCATCGGCGCAGCGATCCAGCTCGAAGGGCACGGAGACGGCCACCGCCCGGGCCACGGGTGCGTCGCCGCGCTCGGCGAGCCAGTTGAGCAGCATCGAGCCGCTGAGCGAGAAGCCCACTACCGCCAGCGGCTGCTGCGGATTGCGCTGCGCAAGGGCCGTGACCACCTCTTCCAGATCATCCCAGGCGGCGGCGTGGTAGGAGCGGCGGTGCCGGTTCGGTTCGTCGCCGGCCCCGCGCGACTGCATGATCACGCTGCCGATCCCGCGGCGGGCCAGCTCGGCAACAACGCCGCGGACATAGGCGGATCCGGTATGTCCGCCGAGTCCATGGCCGATGACCGCCAGACCTTCCCCCGGCGGCCCCCAGGCGAGCCGAAGCCAGTCGCCGTCGCGCAGGGTGAAGGTCTCCGGGGTCAGCGGGGGTTCCGGGGGCTGGCGGAAGAGAGACGGGTAGATCGTCTGCGCATGGCGGCCCGGGAGCCACCAGGCGGGCTGGAAGGTTCCGGGTGTATCGGTTGCGGCGAGGTCCGTGGCCGTCATGGGGTGGCTGCCTCCTTTGCCTGGCCTGTCGCTATTCCAGCTCCGGGTCCGTGCGCCCGGCGAGGTTGATGTGACCGGTGATGTCGCAGTGCTCCCCGCCGGCACGGGGGAGTTCGCAGACGAAGGTCGAGCCGTGGCCGGGCTCGCTCTCCACCCAAAGCCGTCCCCAATGGGCATCGGCGATCAGACGGCAGATCGCCAGGCCGAGGCCGCTGCCCTTCGGCTTGCCCGCCTGGGCCAGGGTGACCTGGTGGAACTTGTCAAAGATCCGACGCTGGTCCTCGGCGCTGATGCCCGGGCCATTGTCGGAAACCTCCAGGCGCAGGTTGTCCCCGCGTCCCTCCCGGACTTTCAGGTTTACCTGTCCCTCGGCCGGCTCGGTGAACTTCGATGCGTTGGAGAGCAGGTTGATGATCAACTGCATCAAGCGATCGGGATCGCCCTTGACGGCCGTATCGTCGATCGCCACGTCCACGTCGAGCCCGGTCTGCCGCTCGGCGAAGAGCTGCTGGGTGGATTCGGCCGCCTCCCGGGCCAGTCGTCCCAGGTCCACCTCCTGGAGTTGCCACTCCGCCGAACCGCTCTCAATCTTGGAAAGGTCGAGCACCTGGTTGATCAGCCGGGTTAGGCGCTCGCTCTCGCGGACGACGACTTCGAGGAACTCCCGGCGCTGATCGGCGTCCATCTCCGGGTTGTTGAGCAGGATTTCGCCGAAGGCCCGGATCGAGGTCAACGGGGTGCGCAGCTCGTGGCTAACCATCGAGACGAACTCGTCCTTGAGCTGATCGAGTTCCTTGAGTCGCTCATTGGCCGCGCGCAGCTCCCGGGTCGCGTCCTCCAGGGCCTGGGACTTCTCCTCCAGGCGACGCGAGTACTCGATGGCCCGCGAGGTGGCATCGAGGATCTCCATGACGCCCTCGTAGGAAAGCGCCTCGCCCTTGACGATGGAGGAGACCATCACCCGCGCCGAGGCGGAGCCGATGGAGCCGGCGAGCAGGCGCTCGACGTGGTTGACCAGCTCCGGCTGGGCCTGTTCATCGGCCTTCAGCGTGCGACCCAGGTGGCTGCTGTACTCGCGGATAACCTCGGCGGCACGGGCCCGGCCGACGAAGCGGCCGAGCAGATCCTGCAGATCCCCGACGGTGGCAGTGCCCTCCCAGAATCGGGCATCGCGCTCGGAGCGCAAGAAGACATCGACGAACAAAGCGGCCTGGATGCGCTCGATGTCGCTCTGGCGGTCGGACAGGGAGATGCCGACCAGCAGGCCGACGTTGACGAGCATCGTCCAGAAGAAGGCGTGGGCGATCGGGTCCATGTCGAGGCCGAAGAGGCCGTGGGGGTGGAGCCACTCGATTCCCGCCGGGCCGTGGAGCAGCAGCCCCTCGGCAAGCAGTCCGGCCTCGGCCAGTGACGGCATGAGCAGGGTGTACAGCCAGACAAGGAAGCCGCCGATCAAGCCGGCGAGGGCGCCGCGCCGGCTCGCCCCCTTCCAGAACAGTCCGAGCAGCACCGCCGGAGCGAACTGGGCTACCGCCACGAAGGAGATCAGGCCGATGGAGACGAGGGCGTACATGTCCGCGATGAGCAGGTAGTACGCGTAGCCCAGGGCGAGGATGCCGCAGATCACCACGCGGCGAATGGCGACCACCAGCCCCGAAAGATCGTGGCGCGCACTGGCCTGGAAACGGCGCATCCGCAGCAGGGTGGGCATGACCAGGTCATTGCTGACCATGATGGCGACGGCGATGGTGGCCACGATGACCATGCCGGTCGCTGCCGAGAAGCCGCCGATGTAAACGAGCAGCCCGAGCAGGCTCTGTTCCGCAGCCAGCGGGAGGGCGAGGACGTAGTCGTCGCCGGCGACGTCCGGACCAAAGACCACCATGCCGGCCATGGCGATGGGCAGGACAAAGAGATTGATCACCAGCAGATAGAGCGGGAAGAGCCAACTGGCGGTTCGGATGTGATCCTCGTTGACGTTCTCGACAACACTGACCTGCCACTGCCGCGGCAGGAAGACGATGGCCAGGGCCGAGAGGGCGAGCAGGGCCATCCAGGTGCCGTAGCCGCCGGGCAGGGAGGTGAGCAGCCCGAGTTCCTCCACCGCCGGGACGGCGGCGGCCTCGGCGAAGAGCTCGCCGGGACCCGCGAAGAGGATGAAGGTGACGAAGACCCCGACGGCGAGGAAGGCGATGAGCTTGACGACTGACTCGAAAGCCACGGCGACCACCATGCCCTCCAGCCGCTCGGTGGCATCGATATGCCGTGTGCCGAAGAGGATCGTGAAGACCGCGAGCAGGATCGTGACGTAGAGCGCCTTGTCGTCGAGGAAGCCGGCCCCGGCGGTTTGTACGGCCTCCATGTCGGGGAAGTGGAGGAGCACGTCGAAGCTCGACGAGACGGCCTGGAGTTGCAGCGCGATGTACGGCGTGGTCCCGACCAGGGCGATGAGCGCCGTCAGGCCACCAAGCAGCATGCTTTTGCCGTAGCGCGAGGCCACAAAGTCGGCCACGGAGGTGAGGCGGTAGAGCTTGCTGATGCGCACGATCTTGCGCAGTACCAGCCACCACAGCAGGGCCATGAGGGTCGGCCCCAGGTAGATGGTCAGGAAGGCCAGGCCGGCCTCCGTGGCAAGCCCGACGCTTCCGTAGAAGGTCCACGCAGTGCAGTACACCGCGATGGAGAGGGTGTAGACGTAGGGGTTGTTGACCAGCGATAGCCCACGATCGCCAAGCTTGTCAGCGCTGTAGGCGATCGCGAAGAGCAGGCCGACGTAGAGGGCGGATACCAGCAGGATGGTCCACGCCGGGAGCACGGCGGGCTACCTCCGTCGGCGGGGGTTGGGCTGCTGAATCAGCGCCGCCGCCCCGATCAGGGCCGCCCAGACGGTGACGAAATAGAGGGGCAGGACGGGGAGTCCGAAGAGCTCCCCGTCGATCGCGAATAGCGACAGCACCGGGTAGTTGAGCAACACGGCGCCGAGCACCGCCAGCGCGATCAGGCGTTCGCCCCGGCGTCCCATGGCCTAGAACTGCCCCTGTTGCCTGCGGACTTCCACCATCTGCTCCGACGCCTCAATGGCATCCCGCAGGGTGCGTACCCCCCGGTCTTCGAGCAGCGGCAGCATCCGAGCGAAGATCTCGGCGGTGACCATGGTGTCGCCGAGCGCCGTGTGCCGCCCGCTGATTTCCACGCCCAGGCGGTTGGCGATGGCCTCCAGCGTGTGTTCCGGCGTGTGGTCGTGGAGAAAGACCGACAGGAGCAGCGTGTCGAGCACCGGGTTCTCGAACGCCAGTCCGCACTGCGCTTCCTTGAGGCGAATGAACTTCATGTCGAAAGCGGCGTTGTGAGCGACCAGGACGGATTCGCCGATAAAATCCCGGAACTGGGGGAGAACGGTCTCGATCCCCGGCTTGTCGGCCACCATATCATCACGGATCCCGTGGAACTTGATCGAGGCGCGCGGTATCGGGCGGCCCGGATTGATCAACTGCTCGAAGTGTTCCCCCTCCAGGATGCGGCCGTTGACCATGCGGACGCCGGCGATGGAGATCATCTCGTCGCCCTCCGACGGGGCCAGCCCGGTCGTCTCCGTATCGAAGATGGTGTAGGAAAGCTGGCCCAGGGGGCGATCGAGGAGGTCGCCCTGGTCCGCGGCCTGGTCGGCCAGGGAGAAGTCATAGAACTCCGGCCGTGGCGGCAGCCGCTCCTCTGGTTGCTCCCACTGCCGGCGCGAGGCGGGCACCGGGATGCGGATCAGCGCCTGATCGGGGCGCCGCGGCTGGGCCTGGCTCCAGGCCAGGCTGTCGTGGCGCTCGAGGACGTCGCGGGGCGTCAGCGCTCCGGTGACCTCGGGCAGTTCCTCGTCCAGCCAGCTCTCCAGGGTCGCAGAAGCCACCGGTGTCCCGTGCCAGGAGAGGTCCAGGTAGACGCGTTGGTCGCCCATCAGCGGTTCCGCACGCGCGGTCTCCACGCCATGATCGGCACGCAGGTGGCGCAGCAGGTGCTCCAGGACCAGCCCGATGGAGTGGCTCTCCGCATGCAGCCATAGGGGGATGCCGACCACCTCCACCTCGGGGAGGCCTTCCGGGCGCCGCCGCAGGACGCTGGCAAAGAGATCAGCGCTGTTGATGTCGGCCATCGTCCACGGGGCGGAGACGAGACGCTGGGTCTCCCGCGCCATGCGCTCGAAGCGGCGGCTGAGTTCGCGGCTCTCCTGGACCATGAGGGTCTCGAACTCGCGTCGCTGCTCGTCGGCGAGGGCCGCGTTGCCCTGGCTCAGGCTCTCGGCGGCCGCGCGGACGTTGGCCAGCGGGGCGCGCAGGGACTCGACGGAGCTGCGCAGGGCGTGGTCGCGGCGGGCGACGCCCTCGATCTTGCGGGTGATGTCCTCCAGCGTCAGGACGAAGCCCGAGCGAAGCGGGCTCGAGGACGGAAGCAGGCTTAGGTAGCAATGGAGCAGGACGCCGTCATCGACGCTGGCGCAGACGAACTCCGAGCGGTTCTCGGCGGTCGCGTGGTCGTCGGCCGCGGCGAGCCGGTGCTGGAGCATTCCCAGGGTGTGCTCCACAGCCGAGCGGGCCAGAACGTCGTAGATGGAGCGCCCGAGGCCGAGGCTGCCGCTGCGCAGGATCTCCTGCGCCGCCGGATTGTAGAGAAGGATCCGGCTGTCGGCGTCACAGACGATAACGCCCTGCTGGATCTCGCGCAGGACGATCTCCAGGCGGGTCTTCTGGTTCTCCACCCCCTGCGCTCCGGAGGTCAGCGCCTTGGCGACCTCCCGGCGCGCCTCGTAGAGATTGCCTCCCAGCGTCTGCAGATTCTCCGGCAGCTCACCGAGCAGGTGCATGCTCGGGATCTCCAGCTCATGCGCCGGATTGGAGTGGGCCATGATCGATGCCCCGCGTGCGAGGGCGCCGAGTGGCCGGATCACGGCCAGGTCGAGGAGGATCCAGATGGCGATGATCGCCGCGCCGAGCAGGGCGCCGGCTGCCGCCAGAGCGACCATGGCCTGGCGGCTCCCTTCGCCGCCCGGCAGGGCTCCGAGGGCTAGATAGCCCACGGCGCCGAGGGCGCCGCCGGTCAGCAGCAGCAGGAAAAGCCCTGGGGCCCAGAACTTGAGGCGCCGACGCGCCATGGTGCTGGCCATTAGTCCGCTCCGCCGGCGAGGATGCTCTGCACGGTCTCGACCACCTCCTGGGTCGAGAACGGCTTGGTGATGTAGTCGTCGGCGCCCATGGCCAGTCCCTTTTCCCGCTCCACGTCACGACCCTTGGCCGTAAGCATGACCACCGGAAGGTGGGACCAGGCCTCGCGCCGGCGGATCTCCTGGCAGACCTCGTAGCCGTCCTTGCGCGGCATCATTACATCGAGGAGGACGAGATCCGGCACACGCTCCTCTAGGGCTTGAATAGCCTGCTCGCCATCCTGGGCAGTGCGCACCTGGAAGCCTGCCTGCTTCATCAGGAACTCCAGCGAGAGGACGATATTTGTCTCATCGTCCACGATCAGGATCTCTTGGCTCATCGTTGAAGCCGCCTCCTCTCCGTCTTGTCGTCGGTGCTTCTCGGCCCCGGGGTTCTGCGCCCCGTTCACCGTGTTCCCATTGTACCGGTTGTCGTGGGTTTTAGAGCCCGAAGACCCCCTGAACCCGGTCCTGGAGCCGTTTCACGGCGCGCATGCTGGTGGCCAGGGACTGGCGGGTCAGGTCGTCGAGGGCTTCCGGGTCGATGTACTTGTCCGGCGTCTCGCCGCGCTGGCGCTGCTCGATCTGGTGTGTCAGGAGCAGGTCGAGCAGCTCCTCATAGGCGGTGAGCACCGAGTCGATCATCTCGCTGGTGAGCACCCCCTCCCGGCGCAGGGCCTTGAGCCGGGCCACGGTGTTGGTCTCGCGGATTCTCGCCGAAAGAGCGTAGATTCGCGCACCGTTGCAGATGATCCGTAGCCCCTTGCGCTTGATGTCCACCCGGCCCCGCCCCTCATCCCGATTGGAGCGGATCAGGCGATTGAAAAAGCCCACCGCCGGTTGCCCTTCGGCGTCATCACCGGTCATGAAGCGCAGCATCTTCGGGTGTTGGTGCAGGGTTTCGAGTACGTGCTCCCACAGGTCGGTGACCAGTCCGGGCTCGCCGTAGAGCAGTTCAAAGTCGAGGAAGATGTTGCACCAGCGTGCCGACGTGCTGTTGGGGTGTTGTGCCATGTAGCGGAACTGGTCGCGCCAGCGCGAGAGGGTCCGCCGGTAGTCGGGGTTGCGGGCCATGATATCGCCCTTGCACCACTCGTAGCCGAGCTCGTCGAGCCGGGTATTGGTCAGCTCGGTGAAGCGCTCGAACCACTGGGTCTCGGCGTCGCTGAGTGGCGCCGGCGTCTCGGAGCCCGCCGGCGTGTCAGCGATGATGATGGCGTTGTCCTGGTCCGGATTGATCAACGCCTCCCGCCGGGCAAGGGAGCCGAGGATGAGCAGGGCGTAATCCCGCGGGGGATCGCCCTCACCAGCGTCCCGCAGTTCCTGCAGGACGAGGTCGATGCAGCGGCGCTGGAGCTGCAGGTGAAACTCACTGAGCAGGTAGGTCGCGCGGCTCGCCTCGCGGTTGTTGTTCCACGCCTCCCGGGCGACGAAGGCGACCTCGGCGGCGAGGTGGCGGAGCTCGTCCATGGAGCCGGCGCGGTTGATGCGCTCGCGCATGACGGTCTGCTGGGCCATGACCGCCTGCAGCATGTTTGACTGGGAGAGCATCCCCACCGGCCGCGTGCCGTCCATCACTACCAGGTACTTGATCCCCTCGCGCGCCTGGATCTCCTTGGCTTCGGACAGGGGGGTTTCCGGGGTGATCGCCGTGATCTGCTCGGCGGCCTCCACGACGGAGGCATCCGTGGGCAGGCCGCGGGTGAAGACGGCGCGCCCCAGCGTGCGCAGGGTGGCCAGTCCGATCAATCCTCCGGCTTCATCGAGGACCCCGAGGCTGCCGATCTTGCGCTCGTCCATGAACTGGAACGCCTCGGCCAGTGAGCAGTCGGGCTGGCGGAAAGTCAGCGGCGTGGACATGACGGTGCGGGCAGGCTGGGAAAGTGCGCCCGTAGGGCTGCCGCGGTGCTGCCAGGAGTTGGCGCGGATCCGGTCGGCGATGATGTGACTGAGGGCATCGGCCAGGGAGGGGTGGGAGGCCTCCAGGCGGCGGATCTCGGTAAACGGGATCTCGATGACGCGGGCGGGGCGTGCTGCCCGCGCGGTGAGGGTGTACGGCTCGTCGTCAAAGTAGCTGGAAAGGGCAAGGAGCGTGACCGGCTCCTGACTGGTGACGACCTGATTGGCGTCGATGAGGTCGATGCGCCCGTCATAGAGGATGAAAAGCAGGTCACGATCCGGATCGCCGAGGTGGAAGAGCACCTCGCCGGCAGCCAGCCGGCGGGTCTCACCGGCCTGCAGGAGTGCATCCAGGGTCTCCGGGGCGAGTTCGCGGAAAACCTCATGCTCGGCGAGTCGTTGCAGGTCGGACGCCGCCGTGCGCTCGTTGGCCATCGCTTGTTCCCTCCGCGGTCCGGGGTGGCTCCCCCCGCGATCATGCCCAACGCGGCGGGGTGAAACAAACACCGGTGCAGGGTGTTGCTGGCGGTGCGCAGTACGGCCGCTGTTACCCAAGGGAACGCTGCAGGCGTTACCCGTGGTAACAGGCACCCGCACCCGCCGAGTGGTGTTACCCCTTTTATCAACGGGTTAACGGCAGCCTGGGGTTGGCACGATTCTCGCTTTCCGTGTCCACGTCCCCCTGTGGGGGGGACCGGTACCTCATAACTCCATAAATGTGAGGGGGAGACACGAATGTCAGCTATGGGTATATGGCTGTTGGTGTTTGTGGCCCTGTACTGGGGCTACTGCATCTTCTGGGGTATCAAGGGATACCTCTGGTCGCGCACAGCCAGCGACTACTTCGTGGCCGGGCGTTCCGTCAGTATGTGGGTCTTCATATTGGCGGCGACGGCTACTTCCTTCTCGGGATGGACGTTCGTCGGCCACCCGGGGCTGATCTACGAGGATGGCCTGCAGTACGCGTACGCGTCCTTCTACGCCATCTGCATCCCGTTTACCGGCATGCTGTTCCTCAAGCGCCAATGGATGATTGGTAAGCGTTGGGGTTACGTCACGCCGGGCGAGATGTTCGCGGACTACTTCCGGACGGACTCGATCCGCATCCTGATTCTTATTGTGGCGCTGATCTTTGCGGTGCCGTACCTGGGGATTCAGCTGCGGGCCTCGGGCTTCCTCTTCCACGTGCTGACCGACGGCTGGCTCGGCGTTGAGGTTGGTATGTGGCTGCTGTCCGCGGTGGTCCTCTTCTACGTGGCCTCCGGCGGTCTGCGGGCCGTGGCCTACGTGGACGCGGCGCAGTGCATCCTGCTGATGATCGGTATCTTCGGCATCGGGGTCGTGGCGCTCTACTACATCGGCGGCTGGACCAACTTCACCAGCGTGCTGGCCGGCCTTGCCGATTGGGAGACGGCTCGCGGCGGTGCTGGCGAAGTTTCGCCCGGCATGATTCCGGGGGATAGCGGAGCCAGCGGTTACGTGGCTGTGCCGGGTACCATTCAGTGGGTCGGTGCCGCGGCGAATGCCCAGGGTGGTGTCTGGACCGGCATCATGAACCTGACCTACATGCTGGCGCTGGGCGGCATCATGGCCTCCCCGTCGTTCTCCATGTGGGCGTTCTCCAACCAGAACCCGCGTCCCTTTGCTCCGCAACAGACCTGGATGTCCCCGCTGGGCGTCGGTGCACTGCTGTTCACCGTCACGGCGATCCAGGCGATGGCGGGTCATGGGCTCGGCGGCAACACCGAGTTCGCCAAGGACGTCTTCGATCCGCAGTACGAGGAGGAGCTCTCGCAGTACCGGGCTCTGTTCCGAACGGCGGATGACCACAGCGAACTCATCGACGAAGTCACCACGCGCCTCGACGCGGGGGAGTCTCTGGATGGGCTCAACCTCACGCCGTTGGTTCCGGCGGCGGTGCTCCAGCGCGGCATGGTTCAGGCCGAGCACCCGGACCTCAGCCGTGCCGAAGTGGAGCAGGTGATCGCCGCTGGCCTTGCCGCGCTGGAACGGGGTGAGGATCCGCGCAACATGGATCCGGACTGGCTGGCCGCCCTGCCGGGTGACCTGGAGAGGGCATGGCTGGATCTGTCCCTGGATCGGGGCGGTGACAGCGAGCTGGTGCCGCAGCTTCTGAACATGCTGGAGGCGGCAGCCCCCTGGCTGGCAGCACTGCTGGCTGTCTGTGCCCTGGCGGCGATGCAGTCCACCGGTGCGGCCTACATGTCCACCACCAGTGGCATGTTCACCCGTGACCTGCTGCGTCGCTACATCCTGCCCAACGCCAGCCACGGCGTGCAGGTGCTCTCCGGCCGTATCCTGGTCACCGTCCTGGTGATCGCGGCGCTGACCGTGGCGACCGTGACCACCGACGCGCTGGTGCTCCTGGGCGGCCTGGCGACGGCCATGGGTACCCAGATGTGGGTGCCGCTGGCGGCCATCTGCTTCATCCCGTGGCTCACCCGTCCGGGCGTTGTCTGGGGCTTGACTGCCGGCATCATCGCCGTGCTGATGACCGAGAATATCGGGATCGACATCCTGGCGGCGTTCGGTGTCGAGGTGCCGTGGGGCCGCTGGCCGCTGACGATCCACTCGGCGGGCTGGGGCCTGGTGATCAATGCTCTGGTGGCCGTGGGTGTCTCGGCGCTGACGCAGAACAAGGAGGACTACGAGTACCGCATGACGGTACACAAGTTCCTCCGCGAGCATGCGTCGTTGCCGGAGCATAAGCGGCACTTGATCCCGATTGGCTTCACCATCGTCATCGGCTGGTGGATCTTCGCCTTCGGCCCGGGTTCCCTGCTGGGCAACTGGGTGTTCGGCGATCCCACCAACCCGGAGACCTGGTGGTTCTTCGGCCTGCCGTCCATCTGGGTCTGGCAGCTGCTGTGGTGGGCCATCGGCATCTTCATGATGTGGTTCACCTGCTACAAGTGCGAGATGAGCACGGTCCCCGAGAAGGAGATCGAAGTGCTCTTCGACGAGGACTCCGGTAAGTCGCGCTACGACGTGAGCCGTCCGTAACCGGAAGCCTTGAGTCGCTTGAGCAAGGTGAGTGAAATCCACATCAGCAACCGAGACGGCGAGGGGGCTTCGGCCCCCTCCGCCGGTCTCTGAGACGAGGGTGAAGCGTCCGTGATTGACGGAACGACCTATTTCCTCTTTTGGTTTCTCCTGGTTGCCGTTCTGCTCTACTTCCCGGTGACGCAGTGGATCTGGGTGCTGAGTGTGCGGCGACTGCAACGCAAGATGGAACGCGAGCTTTCCGAGGAGGAGCTGGCGGGGCAGAAGCAGCGGGCGCGAGTGATCGCTGCCGTGATCTGCCCGGTGTTCTCCTTCTTTTTTAATTCAGCGACGTTGGGTGCGTTGTCATGATCAGAATTAGTGAGCGCGGTTACCGGAACTGGGTCATCGCTGCGGTGGTGGCGGCATTGCTGCCCCTAGCGTACATGGGGTATCAAGGCTTTACCCCGGAACGTGAGCCCGGCGACGTGAAGACCATCGCCGGGGATCGAGCCCTCCAGGACCGGCGCTACGATCGCGCGCTGGAGCAGTACCGCAGCGCGCTGGATGAGGCGCCCGAGCATCGCTACGCGACGCTGGGCAAGGCCACCGTATTACTGGAGACCGGTGAACTGGATCGCGCCATCGATCTTTACACCCGTTTCATCGAGCTGATCGATCCGGAGTTCGCCGGCGCCTACGCCAATCGCGGCATTGCCTACGACCGGGCCGGCGAGCACGAGAAGGCGTTGGCCGACTATCGGCAGGCGGAGGAGCTCGACGATGCCGTCAACGACGGTCCCGGCTGGCTGACCCGCTTCTTCCATATGAATCCGGACGGGCAGCCCACGATCGGTGAACGAGCCGATTACATCGAGCGGCAGCTGCAGCTGCCGGAGAGCGAGCGACGCCTCGCCGACCCGGAGAAGGACAGCGGCCAGCGCTCCTACACGCAGCGCATGAACTGATGATCGGGCCTTAAGACTTGCAGGCGGCGGAGGACGCCGCTGCAGCGACCGACACCCCCGTGTCAGCCTCTGGCGCGGGGGTATTCTTGTTCGGAAGGGGCTGCGGGAACGACTGATCGGGGAGGTCAGGCACCTTCCAGCGGTGCGACACCCCAGATCGGCAGCCCGAGGATATCTACAAAGAGAAAACGCATCGCGAAGATCAGGGCGATGCACCCGAACAGCAGGTGCACGGTGGGGTGTTCACCGTCGGCATCCTTGTAGGTGATGCCGTGCCAGGCGATAGCGAGAGTCACGAGAAAGTAAATCCAGGGTGACATGGTTACTCGAGTGTTCGGGGTTCAGTGATCAGGATGTAGCATCCAGAGCGACGAGGCCGGTCGCCCGGCCTCGTCGCTGGCCGCTTACTGGTTGGCCCGCTCCTCAATGAGGGAGTCGACCACCGTCGGGTCAGCGAGGGTGCTGGTATCCCCCAGGCTGTCCAGCTCGTTGGCAGCGACCTTGCGCAGAATGCGGCGCATGATCTTGCCGGAGCGGGTCTTCGGTAGGCCCGGCGCGAACTGGATGATGTCGGGCTTCGCGATCGGCCCGATCTCCTGGATACAGAGGTTGACCAGCTCCTTCTTGAGCGCGTCGCTCGGCTCCTCGCCGGCCATCAGGGTGACGTAGGCGTAAATGCCCTGGCCCTTCACATCGTGCGGGTAGCCGACCACGGCGGCCTCACTGACCTTCTCGTGGAGGACCAGTGCGCTCTCCACCTCGGCGGTGCCCATCCGGTGGCCGGAGACGTTGATCACGTCATCGACGCGGCCGGTGATCCAGTAGTAGCCGTCCTCGTCGCGGCGCGCGCCGTCGCCGGTGAAATACTTACCGGGGTAGGGGGCGAGGTAGGTATTGATGAACCGCTCATGGTCGCCGTAGATGGTGCGCATCATGCTCGGCCAGGCGCGGTTGATGACCAGGTTGCCCTGGGCGGCGCCCTCGATCACGTTGCCCTTGTCATCGACGAGCTGCGGTTCGACGCCGAAGAAGGGCAGGGTCGCGGAGCCGGGCTTGAGATCCATGGCGCCGGGCAATGGCGCGATCAGGATCGAGCCGGTCTCGGTCTGCCACCAGGTATCGACGATCGGGCAACGGTCCTCGCCGACGACGTGGTAGTACCACTCCCAGGCCTCCGGGTTGATGGGCTCGCCCACCGTGCCGAGGATCCGCAGGCTCTTGCGCGAGGTGTTCTTGACGAAGTCATCGCCTTGCCCCATCAGCGCACGGATCGCTGTGGGGGCGGTGTAGAAGATGGCGACGTTGTGCTTGTCCACCACCTGCCAGAAGCGGCCCGCGTCCGGGTAGGTGGGCACGCCTTCGAACATCAGGGTCTTGGCGCCGTTGGCCAGCGGCCCGTAGACGATGTAGGAGTGGCCGGTGACCCAGCCGACGTCCGCCGTGCACCAGTACACCTCGCCTTCCTGGTAGTCGAAGACGTACTTGTGGGTCATGGCGGTGCCGAGCAGGTAGCCGGCGGTGGTGTGCTGGACGCCCTTCGGCTTCCCGGTGGAGCCGGAGGTGTAGAGAATGAACAGCGGATCCTCCGCGTCCATGTGCTCCGGCGGGCAGTCCGGGGAGGCCTCGGCACAGGCTTCGTGGTACCAGACGTCGCGGCTGTCGTTCCACGCGATGTCCCCGCCGGTGCGGCGGACGACGAAGACGGTCTTGACGTTGGGGCAGCCTTCCAGGGCCTTGTCCGTGTTCGCCTTGAGCGGAATCTTGCGGCCGCCGCGGATGCCCTCGTCGGAAGTGATGACCACTTCGCAATCGGCGTCGATGATGCGGTCACGCAGAGCCTCCGGGGAGAAACCGCCGAAGACCACCGAGTGGACGGCGCCGATGCGGGCACAGGCGAGCATGGCCACGGCCGCCTCCGGCACCATGGGCAGGTAGATGCAGACCCGATCGCCTTTCTTGACGCCCCGCGCCTTCATGGCGTTGGCGAAGCGGCTGACCCGCTCGTGCAGATCGCGGTAGGTGATCTCCTCGTCCTGGTCCGGCTCGTCGCCCTCCCAGACGATGGCCGTCTGATCGGCCCGGGTCTCCAGGTGACGGTCAACGCAGTTGTAGGCCACGTTGAGCGTTCCGCCCTCGAAGAAGCGGATGTCCCCCTTTTCCAGGTTCCAGTCGCAGGTGGTGCCCCACTTGCTGAACCAGTCCAGGAACTTGTCCGCCTGCTCCGACCAGAAGCCCTCGGGATCCTGGATCGAGCGGTTGTACATTTCCTGGTACTGCTCGAAGGTCAAGTGAGCGTCCCGCTTGATCTTGTCGGGGACTGGGTAAACCTTCGTCTCGGACATGGTTTCTCTCCTCCCGGATATCGAATCGTCAAGCTGGCCGTCTCCTGGCGACGGCCGGGCCATCGGGTGCCCGCGCTCCGGTCACTCGGGGAGGATAGCAGAGCGCGGTGTTACGACGTTGCACGCTATCCTTCGACGTTGTGTGGGGAAAGGTAACACGTCAACCACGGTTGCTGCCGGGGCGTGGGATGCCGTGGCGCTGGCGCTTCTCCCACAGGGCCTTGCGGCTGATCCCGAGCCCGCGCGCCAGTGCCGTTTCGGTCATATGCTCCTGGTGGGTGAGGACGTACTGGCGGAAGTAGTCCTCCAGGGAAAGGTCCTGGCGCACCGCTGCGGGTTCCTCGCCCGCCGCGGCGCTGGTGGGTCCCGCGGCCGGCTCGGCCCCGGGCAGGCCGAGCATCTCCGGAGTGATGGTGGCCCCCTCGGCCAGGATCACGGCGCGTTCGATGGTGTTCTCCATCTCCCGCACGTTGCCGGGCCAGTCGTGGTGGCAAAGGGCTTCGACGGCGCCCTCGGACAGGGTCAGGGCCGGGCGGTTGAGGCGCTGGCACGTCTTCTCCAGCAGGAACCGGGCGAGCTCCGGAATGTCCTCGGTGCGCTCGCGCAGCGGCGGGAGGCGGATCTGCATGACGTCGATGCGGAAGAACAGATCCTCGCGGAAGTCGCCGCTTTGCACCAGAGCCTTGAGGTCCCGGTGAGTGGCCGCAATCAGCCGGATGTTCACGCGGCGGGCGTGTGTCGAGCCGACGCGCCGGATCTCCCCTTCCTGCAGGACGCGCAGCAGGCGACCCTGCGCCTGCTGCGGGAGTTCGCCGATCTCATCCAGAAAGAGGGTGCCACCGTCGGCGGATTCGACCAGACCGGCGCGGGCGCCGACGGCCCCGGTGAAAGCGCCCTTTTCATGGCCGAAGAGTTCGGCTTCGATCAGGCTCTCCGGAATGGCGGCGCAATTGACGGCAACCAATGGTCCCTCGGCGCGGCTGCTCTGTTCGTGCAGGGCGCGGGCGACCAGCTCCTTGCCGGTGCCCGATTCGCCGAGGATGAGCACCGAGGCATCCGTGGGCGCCACCTTGTGAATGCGGGTAAAGACGTGCTGCATCGCCTCGCAGTTACCGACGATGCCGCTGACCGGGTAATCGCGCTCCACGTGGGCCTTGAGGGCTGCATTCTGGCGCTGAAGCTGTCCATCCTTGAGGGCGCGCTCGACCAGCAGGAGCAGTTCGTCATGGTCGAACGGCTTGGCGATGTAGTCCACTGCCCCCCGTCGCATCGCCTCCACCGCTGATTGGACGCTGGCGTAGCTGGTCATGATGATCACCGGCGTCTCGGTCAGCGCGATGGTCTCGGTGCCGGCCTGGCCGGGCAGGCGCATGTCCGCAAGGATCAGGTCGAAGGCATCCAGGCTCCACTCCGCCTGGGCCTGTTCCAGGGACTCCGCCTGGTAGACGCCGTAGTCGTGCCGGCTGAGCAGGCGATGCAAGGCCTTGCGGATGACCGCTTCGTCCTCGATCAGCAATAGATCGGCCATGGTTTCAGTACCCTTCCACAGCAGCGGGCAGCGACGGGTACGACGGGCTGGTCACCGGCAGGGTGATCCAGACGGTCGTGCCGCCGTCGTCCGCGGTAATGGAAAAATCTCCGCCGTGTTCGCTGACGATGTTGTAGACAAGAGGCAGGCCGAGTCCCGTGCCCTGTCCGACGGGCTTGGTGGTGTAAAACGGCTCAAGCACTTTATCAAGGGTCTCGGCCGGGATGCCGGGGCCATTATCGACCACCCGGAGCTGTACGCGTTCGCCGATCAGCCGCGCGGAGACAGCGATTCGCCCCCCGGCCCGGCAGGCGTCGGCGGTATTCGAGAAGAGGTTGACGAAGACCTGCGCCAGGCGTTGCCGGTCGCCGGTGACCTCGAGCTCCGGCCAGAGCTGGTTGTCGATCTCCAGGCTCTGGCCGCGCTTGCTCAGCTGGATCAGGCGTCGCGCCTCCTCGACGACCTCCTTCAATGGCACCGGTTGCGGTTCGCGGTCGTCTGCGGAACCGGCGTGGGCGTAGCCGATCAGGGTCTGGACAATATTGTTGATCCGGCGCGTCTGCTCGAGGATGCCGTCCACGCTCTCCTGCAGCAGTTCGGGATCGGACTCCTGGCGCAGGTTCTGGGCCAGGGAGTCAATCCCGGTCACCGGGTTGCCGATCTCGTGCGCAACGCCCGCGGCCAGGCGGCCAATGGAGGCGAGGCGCTCGCTGTGGGCCAGCTCCCGCTCCAGTCGGCGAATGTGGGTAATGTCCTCGAGGATCATCAGCGTATCGCCCGTACGGCCGCGGCCCGATTCGCGAATGCACGTCTTGTGCAGGGACAGCCAACGGGTCTCCTGCCCCGGTCGCTGGATCTGGTCGTGGTGCTGCGCCTGCTCGCTGGCCAGGAATCGTTCAAGCACGTCGCACCAGGGCGGGCCGAGGTCGCAGACCCGGGCCCCGAGGGCCTGGTTGGCCGAGATCCCGGAGAGCGACTGCATGGCGGTGTTCCAGCGGACCACCCGGCGGTGGGGGGTGACCGCGACGACGCCCAGCGGCAGGTCTTCCAGGATCTGGCGGTGGTAACGGCGCAGTCGATCGAGTTCGGCCGCCAGGCCCCGGAAGCGGTTGCGGGAGGACTCCAGGCGCTCTTCGATCAGCCGCACGTTGTGGGCGAGAGCCGTGCGCGCCGTCCGATCCAGCTGCAGGCGCTCGTCCACGATCATCCGGGCCAGTACCGGTCCCATCATGCCGGACAGGTTGCGCTCTACTTGATCACGCAGCGCCCGCAGGCGATCCGGTCGGCTCTCGCTCCAGCTCAGGCCCTGGTCGGCCAGTGCCTGGCCGACCTCCTGGCGTGCTGCCTCTTCCCCGGTCACCGGCGCCAGCTGGACCACGAACTGGCTCGGAGAGGCCGCCTGCAGGGTCCCCGGGGCTACCGGCGAGGCCTGGTCGCGGCAGACCTCGGCGGCCTGGCGCTCGGTGGCGCGCTGCGGGGTGAACAGCGAGACGCCGACGAAGAGCAGCCCGTTGAGCGCCAGCGACCAGAAGGTCGCGATGCCGTAGAGCTCGGTGGCGCTCTCCGGCGCCTGGGGAAAGCCGAGCAGGAAGAACGGCTCGGTGCCGGCCAGTGCGGGGAGGAGGACTGTATCCATCCAGATCAGCGAGCCGCCGAGGACGCCGGCGATAAAGCCGTAAGCGTTGGCGCGCTGCCAGTAGAGAACGCCGACGATGCCCGGCAGGAACTGGACGATGGCCAGAAAGGACATCAATCCCCACTCCACCAGCGCTTCGCTGCGATCCAGGGTCTCGTAGAAGGCGAACCCGAGAACGATGAGCATCATGATCAGAAAGCGCCGGGTCCAGCGGAGCGTGGCGTAGAGGTCCGGCTCCTGGTGAGGCAGCGATTTGACCAGGGGCATCACCAGGTGATTGAGCGTCATCGAGGAGAGGGCCAGCGTCGAGACGACGATCATCGCCGTCGCCGCGGAGATGCCGCCGAGGTAGACCAGGATGGTCAGCGGCTCGGAGCCGGCCAGGGCGGCGACCCCGAGGATGTGGTACTCCGGCGGCGTCTCGGCGCCGAGGGCGATGCCGGCCCAGAGGATCGGCGGGATGGCCACGGCCAGCAGCAGCAGCAGCAGCGGGAACCCCCAGCTGGCGGTCACCAGGTGGCGCCGGGAGAGGTTCTCGGTGAACAGGATGTGGAACTGCCGGGGCAGCAGAAAGGCGGCGGCGAACGAGAGCGTCAGCAGGCTGAGCCAGGGGCCGTCCAGCGCTGGTTGATAGAAGCCGTCCAGCTGCTCGGGGTTGTCGTCCAGCCAGGCGCTGACGCCACCCGGCCCACCGAAGGCCAGCTCCACGGCCACCCAGGCGACGATCAGCAGGGCGCCGAGCTTGACGAGGCTCTCCAGGCCGATGGCGACCACTAGCCCGGTGTGCTTCTCCCGCGGCGTGACGTGGCGGGCTCCGAAGATGATCGCGAAGACGGTGACGATCAGACAGAAGGCCAGGGCCAGGGGCCGCGGGTCGTGGCCGCCCCCGGTGAGCACCAGGGTGGATTCGGCGACGGCGCGGATCTGCAGCGCGATGTACGGCAGGATCCCGGCGAGCATGATCGCGGTAACCAGGATCCCGGTGAGCTGGCTGGAGAAGCGGAAGGCGAAGAGGTCCGCCACGGAGGTCAGCTGCTGGTTGGCGGTCAGGCGGAGCAAGGGGGCGAGCAGGACCGGCGTCAGCAGGAAGGCGACGGTCACCCCCAGGTAGATGGTCAAGTAGGTAATGCCGTGCTCCGCGGCGAACCCAACGGCGCCGTAATAGCTCCAGGTGGTGGCGTAGACGCCCAGGGCGAAGACGTAGAACAGCGGATGACGGACCACCGCCCGCGGAAACCAGCGCCGATCGACACCGTAGGCGATGACGAAAAGCACCCCCAGGTACGCGACCCCGACCAGGAAAAGCGTGAGCAGGCTAAAGGTCACGGCCGTAACTCCGCTCCAGCAGCCAGCCGGCCAGCCCGATCACCACGGCCCAGCCGAGAAACGGCACGAACCACGGAGGCTGTGCCCCCAGCCACCAGTCGGTGAACGGCGTGGCAAGGAGAAACAGGGCCAGCAGAAACAGGGCCACGCTTCCGGCGGCCGGTCCCGGCTCTTTGCGCAACGGTGGTACCTCCTGCGCGTTCCAGTGGCGCCGAGTTGTTACGGAAGGTAGCACGGCCCGGGTGG
>PUNM01000146.1 GCA_003552625.1 Ectothiorhodospiraceae bacterium | reverse complement strand
CGAAAGGAAGCAGACCTGTGCGAATCCTGGTCACCGGCGTTGCCGGTTTCATCGGCATGCACCTGGCCCGCCAGCTCATCACGGCCGGGCATCAGGTGGTTGGCCTCGACAATCTAAGCGACTACTACGACGTCTCCCTCAAGCAGGCGCGGCTGGACACCCTGCGCGCGCTGGATGGCGATTTCTACTTCGCCCGCGTGGATCTTTCCGACGCCGCCGGCATCGACGCCCTCTTCCGCGAGGGGCGCTTCGACCGCGTGCTGCACATGGCCGCCCAGGCCGGCGTGCGCTACTCGCTGGAGAATCCGCGCGCCTACATCGACAGCAACCTGGTCGGCTTCGGGAACATCCTGGAGGCGTGCCGCCACCACGGCTCCGGTCACCTGGTCTACGCCTCGTCGAGTTCCGTCTACGGCGCCAACACCCGGATGCCGTTCTCGGTCCACGACAACGTGGACCACCCGGTCTCCCTCTACGCGGCCACCAAGAAGTCCAACGAACTGATGGCCCACACCTATGCCCACCTCTACGGGCTGCCGGTCACCGGGCTGCGCTTTTTTACCGTCTACGGCCCCTGGGGGCGCCCGGACATGGCGCCGTTCAAGTTTACCCGGGCCATCCTCGCCGGCGAGCCGATCGAGGTCTACAACTACGGCCGGATGCGCCGCGACTTCACCTACATCGACGACATCGTCGACGGCGTCCTGCGGGTTATGGAGACCCTCCCCGCGCCGGATCCCGCGTTTTCGCCGGAAGCGCCCGATCCGGCGAGCAGCACCGCACCTTATCGGGTTTACAATATCGGCAATCACCGGCCGGTGGCGCTGGAGGATTTCATCGGCGTGCTCGAGCAGGCCTGTGGGCGCGCCGCGGAGCGTCGCCCGGTGGCCATGCAGCCGGGGGATGTGGCCGAGACCTATGCAGCGATCGATGACCTGACCCGCGCCACCGGATGGCAGCCCCGGACCTCCATTGAGCAGGGTCTGCCGCAGTTCGTGGCGTGGTATCGGGATTTTTACGGCGTCTAAAGCGGTTTTTTGAGGGAGTAGAGGATGAAGGTCACGATTTTCGGCAGCGGCTACGTCGGCCTGGTAACCGGCACGTGTTTCGCCGATGCCGGCAACGATGTCGTCTGCGTGGATATCGACGCCGAGCGCGTCGCGCAGCTCCAGCGCGGCGAGGTCCCGATCTACGAGCCCGGGCTCGACGAGATGCTCTCCTTCAACCTGGAGGAGGGCCGGCTGCGCTTTACCACCGATCCGGCCGAGGGTGTACGCCACGGTCTGTTTCAGTTCATTGCTGTAGGCACCCCCTCGGACGAGGACGGTTCGGCGGACCTGCAAGCCGTTCTCTCTGTGGCGCGGAGCATCGGCCAGAACATGGCGGACTACCGGGTCATTGTGGACAAGTCCACGGTGCCGGTGGGCACCGCCGACCGGGTCCGCGCCGCCGTGCGCGAAGAGCTTGCCGCCCGTGGCGAGGAGCACGAGTTCGATGTTGTCTCCAACCCGGAGTTCCTCAAGGAGGGCGCGGCCATCGAGGACTTCATGAAGCCGGACCGGGTGATCGTCGGCACCGATAACCCCCGCACCGGGGAGCTCATGAAGGCCCTCTACGCCCCCTTCAACCGCAGCCACGACCGCTTGCTGACCATGGACGTGCGCTCGGCGGAGCTGACCAAGTACGCCTCCAACGCCATGCTGGCGACCAAGATCAGCTTCATGAATGAGCTGGCCAATCTGGCCGAGCGCCTCGGCGCCGACATCGAGCACGTCCGCGTCGGGATGGGCTCGGACCCGCGCATCGGCTACCACTTCATCTACCCGGGTTGCGGCTACGGCGGCTCCTGCTTCCCGAAGGACGTGAAGGCGCTGACGCGCACCGCGCACGAGCATGCCTACCAGCCGGAGCTGCTCGAAGCGGTGGAGAGCGTTAACGCCCGGCAGAAGAGCGTGCTCTTCCAGCGGCTGAGCGCCCACTTCAACGGCGATCTGGCCGGCCGGACCTTCGGGCTGTGGGGGCTGGCCTTCAAGCCGAATACCGACGACATGCGTGAGGCCCCGAGCCGCGTGTTGATGGAGGCCCTCTGGGAGGCCGGCGCCAAGGTCCAGGCTTACGATCCGGAGGCCATGGACGAGGTGGAGCGGATCTACGGCAGTCGAGACGATCTGGAACTGTGCGAAAACCTCTACGACGCGGTGGAGGACGCCGACGCGCTGATCGTCTGCACGGAGTGGCAGGTCTTCCGCAGCCCGGATTTCGAGCGGATTCGCGATGCCCTGCGCAACCCGGTGGTCTTCGATGGCCGGAACGTCTACCCGCCGTCGATGATGGAAGCGCTTGGCTACACTTATTACGGCATGGGACGGGGCGAGAGCCTGCGCCATCCCCTATAGAGCAGGCAGCGTTCTGCGCCTTGAAAAGCGGTGCGCCCGCCTCGACCCAGATCGTGTGTCGGGGCGACAGGAGGGAGAGCCATGAGCACCATACTCACGCGCACGGAGGCCTGGCGCGCTGTCGATGAGGCGGATGAACCGGTGCACAGTGCCGCCCTGCTCGCGGCCGATCCGCAGCGCCCGCGCCGCTACAGTGTGGCCCTCGATGACCTGCGGGTGGACTACTCGCGTCAGCCGCTGACCGACACCGTGCGCCAGCGACTGCTGGACCTGGCGCAGGCACGGGGGCTGGCGGAGCAGATCGAGGCGCTGTTCAGCGGTGCGGCCGTCAATCGCTCCGAGGGGCGTCCGGCTCTGCACACCGCGCTGCGCGGCTCCTACCCCGATTCGCGGGAAGTCGACGGCCTCGACGTGCCGGCGGCTGTAGAGGCGGAGCTCGAGCGCATGGATGCCCTGGTCGCGCGCCTGCACAGCGGCGCTTGGCGTGGCTACAGCGGCCAACCCCTGCGGCATGTGGTTAACATCGGCATCGGCGGTTCCGAGTGCGGCGTGACCATGGCCCACGAGGCCCTCGCCCGCGGCGACGAGCCGCTGCAGCTGCACACCGTCTCCGGCGTGGACGGGCGCGAGCTGGCCGCAGTCTGGCGGCGCATCGACCCGACGCGCACGCTCTTCTGTGTGGCCTCGAAGTCGTTCACCACGCAGGAGACGCTGACCAATGCCCGCACGGCCTGGGCCTGGCTGGAGGCCGAGGCCGGGCGCCCGGTCCCGGAGCAGTTCGTGGGCGTTTCGGCCAACCCCGAGGCCATGACGGAGTTCGGCATCTCGCCCGCGCAGCAGCTGCGCATCTGGGACTGGGTCGGTGGCCGCTACTCGCTGCCCTCGGCGATGGGTTTTCCGCTGGCTGCCGCCCTGGGCATGACGCCGTTCCGGGAGTTGCTCGCCGGCATGCGGGAGATGGACACGCACTTTCGCACGGCACCCTGGACGGCGAATATCCCCGTCCTGCTGGGGCTGATCGGCGTCTGGCAGATCACGCTGCGTGGGCTCCAGGGCCACGTGGCGTTGCCGTACCATCCCGGATTGCGCCGGTTCCCGGCCTATCTGCAGCAGCTCGATATGGAGAGTCTGGGCAAGTCGGCGACCCAGGCCGGGGAGCGGATTCCTCACGCCACCGGCACCAGCTTCTGGGGAGAGGTGGGCTCCAACGCCCAGCACTCCTTCTTCCAGTGGTTGCATCAGGGAACAGGGCGGGTGATCGCCGAGTTCCTGGTGCCGGTGGACGAGGAGGATGTACCGGAGGCGCATCGCGGCCTGGCCCTGGCCAACGCCCTGGGCCAGGCGCAGGCCCTGATGCACGGCCAGGCCCCGAGCGGCCAGGGCGCTCAGGCGGAGCAGCGCCGCTATGAAGGCAATCGCCCGGTGACGCTCATTTTCTTCCGGCGCCTCGATGCCCGCACCCTCGGACGGCTCGTGGCCATGCACGAGCATCGGGTTTTCGTCCAGGCCGCCCTGTGGGGGATCAACCCGTTCGATCAGTGGGGTGTCGAACTCGGCAAGCAGTTGGCCAAGGGGCTGTTGCCCGAGATTCGCGGCGAGGCACCGCCTGGGACGCAGGGCGACGCCGCCACTGCCCAGGCGCTGGCGTGGATCGAGGGGGAAGATGGCTGACTCGGCCGATTGACACACTATTAGAACCGTTCTAAATTCTTCGTTACAGTTTAGAGCGGCTCAAAGGTGTGGCCATGGCGAAGCGCAAACCCACCCTGCGGCTGGTCCGCCTCTCCGGTCGCCAGGAGTTCGCGTCCGGGTGCCGGTGCGCGGGGGCCGATTCGGCCTTGCGGTCACTCCGGCAACGATCAAGGAGCCACGATGAAGACAGGAACCTCCGCACTCCCGCCGACGGCGCCGGCTACGCCTGGGGCCAGGCGTGGACGTTGGGCGCGGGCTAGGGGGCGCATCGCAGCGGCCGCTTGTGTTTTCGGCTTGCTGTTGTCGGCCTCGGCCGCGGCCGAGCAGCCGCGCGTGGTTACGACCTTCACCATCCTCACCGATCTGGTCGAGCAGGTCGCCGGAGATCGGGTCGAGGTTCGCACCCTGGCGCCGACGGGTGCCGAAGTCCACGAGTGGGAGCTCAAGCCCGACAATTTCCGGGCTCTGGAGCGCGCCGATCTGGTCTTCTACAACGGCTATGGGCTGGAGCAGTGGATGCGGCAGGTCCGCGCCACGGTCCCCGATGGCGTGCAGGTGGTCGCCGTAGCCGAAGACTCCGGGCACGAAACCATCCCCATCCGGATCGGGGACTTTGAGGGCGACCCGGACCCCCACCTGTGGATGGACCCACGAGCCGTGGACGGCTACGTGGCCGCGATCGCTAACGCGCTCAAGGAGCTCGATCCGGACCACGCCGACACGTACGCCGAACGCGCTGAGCGTTACCGTGAGCGCCTCGCCGGACTCCACGAGGACCTGGCCGAAGAGCTGGCCGCGATCCCGGAGTCGCGCCGGTTGCTCGTTACCAGCGAGGCGGCCTTCCCGTACTTCGCCGACGCCTATGGTTTCCGCCACGACGGGATCTGGGGAACCAACGCCGAGGAGGAGGGGTCGCCGCGGCAGATCATGCGCATTATCGATCGCGTCCGGGAGTGGGAAGTGCCCGCCGTCTTCTGGGAGAGCACCATTTCCGACCGCTATGTCCGCTCCGTGGCCGCCGAGACCGGCGCCCGCGTGGTCGGGCCGCTGTATGTCGACTCGCTCAGCGATCCGGATGGACCGGCGGCGACCTATGAGGCGATGATGCGGCATAACGTGGCGAAGATCGTGCAGGCTCTTGGTGACGAGTAGCGCTGGTCCGGATACTCCTGGCGCCGGTGGGTTGCGGCGTCTCGACAGCGACGCGGCGGTATCTGCGCGGGGCGTCTATGCCGGCTATCACGGCATCGACGCCGTCGCCGGCGTGGATCTGACCATCCCCAGCGGCGAGCTGGTGGCGCTCGTCGGCCCGAACGGGGCCGGCAAGTCCACCCTGCTACGCCTGATCATGGGGCTGATGCGCCCGCGGCGTGGGGAGATCCGCCTCCACGGGCAGGCGGCTGCAGCCCAGCGCCGCACCGGAGCGGTAGCGTACATGCCGCAGCACGAGACCCTGGACTGGGATTTTCCGGCTTCGGTGCGTGACGTCGTCTTCTCGGCGCGCTACCCGAGCCTGCGCCGCTCCCCCGTACGCCGCTGGCTGCCGCAGCCGTGGGTGGGGCACGAGCACCACCAGGCGGTGGACCGCGCCCTGCGTGCCACCGACATCGCCGAGCGGGCGCGGCGTCATATCAGCGAGCTCTCCGGTGGCCAGAAAAAGCGCGTCCTCCTTGCCCGCGCCCTGGCCCAGGAAGCACGGCTGTTGCTGCTCGACGAGCCGCTGGTCGGTGTCGATCAGAACAGCGAAGCACTGATCTTCCAGGTCCTGCGGGATCTGCGCGCCGCCGGGCAGACGGTGGTACTGGTGACCCACGACGTCAGTGGTGTGCGTCAGCACGCTGACCGGGTGGTGCTGTTCAACCGCTCGGTGATCGCCTGCGGCGCGCCGGACGAACTCCTCGCCGACGAGCGCCTGCTCCTGCGCACTGCGGATCCGGCACTCGCCCGCGGGCTGGAGGCAGCGGTCTGATGGCCATCGGCGACGCGGTGATCGACACCTTGCTCGCCGGGCTGCTGGCCGTGGTGAATCTGCTGCCCGAGGCGGTGGCCGAGCCGTTCAGCTATCAGTTCATGCAGCGCGCGCTGCTCACCTCCATCGCCGTCGGCCTGGTCTGCGGGGTGCTGTCCTGCTTCGTGGTCCTCAAGCGCTGGGCCCTGCTCGGCGATGCCATCTCCCATGCGGTGCTGCCCGGGGTGGCGATCGCCTACCTGGTGGGCTGGCCCTTTTTCATCGGCGCCTTCCTGGCCGGGGCTTTGACCGCGCTGGGTATCGGCTTCATCGAGCGGACCACCCGCCTCAAGTCCGACGCGGCCATCGGCATCATGTTCACCGCCGCCTTTGCGCTGGGCGTGGTCATTATCAGCCAGGTGGCCACCTCCACCCACCTGATGCACGTGCTCTTCGGCAACGTTCTCGGCGTCGATCGCACCAACCTGATGCTGACCCTCGCCGCCGGCGCCGTGGCGCTGGTTGCCATCAGCCTCGGCTACAAGGCGCTGTTCGCCTACACCTTCGACGAGACCCACGCCCGCGCCCTGGGGTTGAACACCGGCGTGATCCACTACGCGCTGATCCTGCTGCTGACGCTGACCATCGTCGCTAGCCTGGAAACGGTGGGCATCATCCTGGTGGTGGCCATGCTCATCATCCCCGGCTCCACAGCCTACCTGCTTACCGACCGACTGCCGCGGATGATCGGCCTCGCCGGGCTTTTCGGAGTGACCTCGACGGTGCTCGGGCTGTACCTGGCCTTCCATTACGATGTCGCCTCGGGCGGTGCGATGGTTCTGGTGGCCGCTGCGCTCTTCCTGGGCGCGCTTTTGTTCGGCCCGCGCCACGGCCTGCTGCCGCGCTGGTGGCGCCGCTGGCAGGGCGCCGGGGTGAGTTAGGGGCTGCTGCGAAACTTGGTCCGCCCGCCCGAAGACGCGCAAGGTGTCCTCGGTGCCCCTCCTGCCTTGTCCTTGATTCGGCTCGTCGTGCCCAGGAGTCGGGGTGAAGGCGTTCTCCCTCCCGGAACGACGCCTCTTGCACTCGTGGAGTGCAACCGGTTCCTTACGCCTTCTCGCGTGCCCCGTTTCGGTGCGCGGATCCACCTTGGGGTGCCTGTGCATCGGGTTGAGTTTCAGTCTTGGTTCTTTTGTGTCAGTCGGTTACTGGAAGTGGCATGTCGATTGCTACGGGCCGTTCGGGGTGCAGCGCACACCTGAGCACTTGCTATGAAAAAGGGGTCTGTCATGCAGAAGGAAACTCGTCATCCCCGTGCGGCCAGCCGTTTATCCAAGATCAGTGGAGGTGCACTGGCGGTAGGCCTCCTTGGCGCTAACGTCGCCGCTCACGCGGAAGAACCGATCAAGGTCGGTATCCTCCACTCTCTTTCTGGGACCATGGCGATCAGTGAGACGTCGCTGCGCGATGTTGCGCTCATGACCATCGAGCACATCAATGATCAGGGTGGTTTGCTGGGTCGGGAGCTTGAGCCGGTGGTTATGGATCCGGGTTCCGACTGGCCTACCTACGCGGAACAGGCCCGAGAGATGCTTGAGCGCGAGGAGGTGGACGTCATCTTCGGATCCTGGACGTCCGTCTCTCGGGAAGCGGTTCTGCCCGTGCTCGAAGAGTTGAACGGGCTGATGTTCTACCCGGTGCAGTACGAGGGCGAAGAGGCATCCCGGAATATCTTCTACACCGGGGCTGCACCCAACCAGCAGAGCATCCCGGCCATCGAATACCTGCTCAGCGACGAGGGAGGAGGCGCCGAGCAGTTCTACTTGATCGGTACCGATTACGTCTTCCCAAGGACGACCAATCGCGTAGTGCGAGCTTTTCTCAATGAACAAGGCATTCCTGACGAGAATATCCGTGAGGAATATACCCCGTTCGAGCACGACGACTTTCAGACGTACGTCGATGAAATCGATAGTTGGGCTGAAGAGGCACCCACCGCCGTGCTCAACACCATCAACGGTGATGCCAATGTAGCCTTTTACCAGGAGCTCGCGAACCAGGGGATTGATCCGATCGACGTTCCGGTCATGGCCACTTCTGTCGGGGAAGAGGAGCTCCGCGGTATGGATACCGAGCCCTTAACCGGCCATTTGGCCGCCTGGAACTACTTCATGTCCGTGGATACGCCCGAGAACGAGAAGTTTACCGAGCGCTGGATGGACTATGTGGAAGAGAATGACCTTCCGGGTGGGGACGAGCGAGTCACCAACGACCCGATGGAGGCCACGCACATGGGTATCCGTATTTGGGCGCAGGCCGTGAAGCAGGCCGGTACCACGGATGTCGATGCCGTTCGTCAGGCGGTCTATGGGCAGTGCGTCGACTCCCCGTCTGGCTTTGAGGTGTGTATGGACGAAGAGAACCACCACCTGCACAAGCCGGTGATCATCGGCGAGATCGAGCCGGATGGTCAGTTCTTCCCCGTCTGGGAGACGGATGAAGTGGTCCGTGCGCAGCCCTGGAGCCCCTATGTGGAGGACAGTGCCGAGCGCAACGCCAATTGGCGCTATCCGTACATCTGTGGCGACTGCGAAGAGCCGGAGCACGGGCTCGGTTTCTGAGGCCCTCGAGCGTGCCGCTCCGGTGGCGGGGCCCCCTCCACCGGAGCGGTTCTCCCGGTATCCCGAGAGATGCCGAAGGCCCCGGCAGTCTCTCCTAGAGAGGAAAACGTGATGGCATACACCGGCTGGACGGTCGGCGTGGCACTAGCAGTCGGCCTACTCAT
>PUNM01000049.1 GCA_003552625.1 Ectothiorhodospiraceae bacterium | reverse complement strand
CGAGGAGGGGCTGCGCACCCCGGATCTGCAGGGTGGCACCCGGCCGGTGGGCACCCGCGAGATGGGTGAGGCGGTGGCGCAGCGCTTGTAGCTCCCTCCACGCCCGCGGCGCCCGGATTGAGTACGAACAAGCCGAATAAAAAGAGGCCGGAACCCGATGGGGCTCCGGCCTCTTTGCTCTTGGCAGGGCCAGGCAGCGGGTTGCTTCAGAAATTGAAGCGGGCGCCGAGCGCCAGGCCCAGTTCGTTCTCGTCCCCGGCGTCGTTGATCTGCAGATCGCCCACGGCGTCCCACTGCGGCGTGAGGCCGTAGGTGAACTTCGCCGCCAGGTTGACGATGCCGTCGTCGAGATCCTCGGCGGTGTCCACGTCCAGGTAGCGGATCTCCCAGGCGTACTGCAGGTCGTCGAGGAACATGCAGCCGTGGCGGATGCCGGCGGTGAGTTCGTAGCCGGTCTCGCTCTCACTGCCACCGGCATCGAAGTCGACATCACGGTAGACCAGGGCGGCGACGCCGTAGAGGTCGATGGCCGGCGTCAGCGCCAGGCGGTAGCCGGGGCCGATCGACAGCGTGGTGATGTCGTTATCGTCGGTCAGGAAACTGGCCTCGCCGCGCACGAAGATGTCGTCGGTCAGGCTCAGCGAGCCGATGGCGCGGGGGCCGATGGGATCCTCGTCTCCCCACTCGTTGAAGACGATGCCGCCCTCGGCGTAGTCGTAGCTGAACTCCTGGGCCGGCAGCTGCGCGAACGCCTGGCCGCCGATCAGGCTACCGGCCACCAGGCCGGTCGCAGCCGTGTAGATAATGCCTCTTTGCATCGTTGCCTCTCCTTTGTGTCGCGTTTTGTGGGATTCTGCACAAAATCTAGCAGTCCTCCGTGGCTCTGCCAGGTCAGCGGCTTGCGGGTGGCTCTATTCGTCGGTCGGGGGGCGCGCTGGCCCCGCCCCGGCGCAAGGCGTTAAACTCCGGCCGGGAGACCGCCGAGCCAAGATAGGGGCGAACGATTCATGAGCAAGACCTACGATGTAGCAGTCGTCGGTGCTACGGGTGCCGTCGGGGAAGTGATGCTGGGCATTCTGGCGGAGCGGGGCTTCCCGGTGCGCAATGTCTACCCATTGGCCAGCGCGCGTTCAGCAGGCAATACGGTGACCTTTGCTGGCCAGGAGCTGGTGATTCAGGACCTGGCCGCGTTCGATTTCTCCCAGGTGCAGATCGCCCTGTTCTCCGCTGGCGGCTCCATCTCCGCTGAGCACGCCCCGCGCGCTGCCGAGGCGGGGGCGGTGGTGATCGACAACACCTCGCACTTCCGTTACGACGACGACATCCCCCTCATCATCCCGGAGGTCAATCCCCACGCCGTTGGCGGCTACACACGCCGGGGCATCATTGCGAACCCGAATTGCTCGACGATCCAGATGCTCGTCGCCCTCAAGCCCATCCACGACGCGGTGGGGATCGAGCGCATCAACGTGGCCACCTACCAGGCGGTCTCCGGGAGCGGCAAGCCCGCCATCGAGGAGCTGCAGACCCAGAGCCGCGCGATCCTCGACGGCGAGGCGCCGGAGTGCCAGGAGTATCCGAAGCCGATCGCCTTCAACTGCCTGCCCCACATCGACGACTTCCAGGACAATGGATACACCAAGGAAGAGATGAAGATGGTCTGGGAGACCATCAAGATCTTCGAGGACCCGTCCGTGCGCGTGAACCCGACCACGGTCCGTGTGCCGGTGGTCTACGGCCACTCGGAGGCTGTCCACATCGAGACCCGCGAGCGGATCAGTGCCGAGCGGGCGCGCCAGGTACTCGCCGAGGCCCCTGGCATCGAGGTCCTGGATGAGCGCGCCGCTGGTGGCTATCCGACCGCGCTGACCGAGGCCACCGGCCGGGATCCGGTCTACGTTGGCCGGATCCGCGAGGACATCAGCCACGAACGGGGTCTGGATCTGTGGGTCGTGGCCGATAACGTCCGCAAGGGGGCCGCGCTCAACAGCGTACAGATCGCGGAGCTGTTGATCGCCGAGCATCTCTGAGGCGGATACCGAGGGGGGCGCGTGCGCAAGACGATCCTGGGCCTGGCCGGCCTTGCCGGGCTATCCACGCTGACAACCGCGGCGGCGCTGGAAGTCACGCTGGGCACCATTGAGGGCCGGTCAGCCGCCGGTGAGCCGGTTTCCGCGCGGATCCCGTTGCGGGAGGTGAGTCCCGAGGAACTGGTGCACATCGACGTCGGCCTGGCACCGAGCCGCATCTTTGACCGCGCGGGGATCGAGCGCACCCCCGAACTTTCACTCCTCGACTTCGAGCTGGTGGCCGAAGGCGCCGAGGCGCCCTATATCGAGGTCACCAGCGAGCAGCCCATCGATGAACCGCTGCTGGACTTCCTCGTGCAGGTCAGCTGGCCCGAGGGGGACTTGGTCCGGGAGTACACCCTGCTGCTGGAGCGCCCGGCAACAGTGGGCGAGGACGCGCCGGCGCAGGGGCAGCCTGCGGATATCACGGAAGAGCCGTTCGAAGAGGTTACGCGCCACGGTGGTGAGGGCGCGGAGCGTCGCCGGACTGCTTACGGGCCCGTTGAGGAGGGCGATACCCTCTGGCGGATCGCTGCCGAGCACCGGCCTGACGACTCGGTGACCATCGCCCAGACGATGCTCGCGATCAAGGAACTCAATCCGCACGCCTTCGCCGACGATAACGTCAACGATCTGCTCAGTGGCTGGTGGCTGCGGTTGCCGGATCGCGAGCAAGTGGAAGCGATCTCCGCTTCCGAGGCCCAGTCCACCTACGAGGACCACCTGGCCCGCTGGGTCCCGCCTGCCGAGCGGCGCGCCGTAGCCGAGGAGCTGGATCCGGAAGTCCCGATCCCCGATCTCGACGAGCCGGCTGAGGATGCGCCGAGTGTCGATGAGGCACGGCTGCGGATTCTGGCCCTGGAGGACGACGCGGCAGCGGATGAGGTCCTCGCCCTGCTTGATGCTGATCTCGAGGGCTCCGAAGAGAATGTCCGGCGGCTCCAGGGAGCCCTGGCGGCGCTGCGCGAGGAGCGGCACAGCCTGGAGGCCGAGCGCGAGAACCTGCAGGCCCGCGTCGAGGATCTGAGCGAGCGCGTGGCAGCGCTCGAGCGGCTGGTGGATCTGCAGATGGAGGGCCTCCTGCCGCCGCCTGAGGAGGCTGAGCCCACGCCGCGGACGCCCCTGCCGGAGGTCGATGAGCCGCTCCACCCGGAGGCAGAGGACCCGGAGGAAGTCGCCCGTCCGCAAGAGCTGGAAGAGGACGAAGACGACGCAGCCGCCTGGGCGCGCTGGCTCGGTGGCGATGAAGGGGTTGGTGCCGCGGATCTGTGGCAGGACGAGGCGACACAGCGCCAGATCCTCATCGCGACTGGGGTGACCTTGCTTGGCTTCGCCGCTGTCGCTGGTTTTCTCATGCGTCGTCGCCGGCGGGCGCAGGCGGCGGAGTCCGGGCTGCGCCTCGATCCCGCGGATCTGAGCTTCGACTTTGATGGCGAACAGCAGCCGCGGTCGCGGCGGGATCCGCTCGAGGTAGCGAATGAGTACCTCGGGGACGGCAATCTGCGTGCCGCGCGTGAGGTGCTGGAGCGCGGGCTTGATCAGGAGCCCGGGCGGGCGGATCTGCGCCTGCGGCTGATGGACGTCCTCGGGCGCCAGGGTGCCCGCCAGGATTTCCTGGATCAGGGGCGCGCGCTGCGTGATCGGGTCACCGGTGACGCTGACCCCGTATGGCTCGCGGCGCTCGCTCTCGGTCAGCAGTATGCGCCCGATGCGCCCCTGTTCGGCGGCACCGGGGAGGAGGGTCAGGAGCCGGCAAGCGCTGACGCCGCGCAGACGCCTTCGGCCGAGGAGCAGGAGACGGCGGCCGAAGAGCCGGCGGCGGAAGCAGAAAAGCCGGATCTCGAGGAACTCGACCTGGCCCTCGAGCCCGATGACGGGACGAGCCTTCCAGAGCCGGAGGAAGCCGCTGCTGCGCCGGGCGCGGATGAGTCGGAAGGGGAAGCCGAGACCGGCGCAGGCGCCGATGACGACTTTGATCGACGCCTTGACGCCGCCTTCGAGGGCGATGCGGAGGCCGAGGAGGGGGGTGCTGCCCCTGGAGCCGAATCCGAGGCGGCGGCGAGCGCCGCGGAGGAGGACGAACCGGCCGCCTCCGCGGATGCGCAGGACATGGTGGACGAGCTCTTCGGCGCGGAAGAGGATGACGAGCTCGCCGAAATGGACCTCGACAGCCTGCTGAGCGAGGACGAGGAGGAGGCCGAGTCGTCCGCTGAGACGGCGGTTGCCGGTGACGAAGGCGACGAGGACTTCGCAGCTGGGGAGGCGGATCCGTTTGCGACGGAACTCGACGAGGTCGAAGCTTCGGAGGCGGATGAGGACGACGAGCCAGGTGGCCCGGCCCCGGGTACGGGAGACGAGGCGGACACCAAGCTCGACCTGGCGCGCGCCTACATCGACCTCGGTGACGAGGCCGGGGCGCGTGAACTCCTCGAGGAAGTGATCGAAGAGGGCACAGAGAGCCAGCGTGAGAACGCACGCCGAATCCTCAACGAGTTCGGTGACTGAGGGGCCCCGGACGGCCCGGGATGGGCTGGCGGAAGAGCCGGGCGGCGGGCGCATCGCGCTGGTTCTGGAGTACCATGGAGGGGGCTTCAGCGGCTGGCAGCGCCAGGATCACGCCCCCTCGGTCCAGCAGGCGGTCGAGACGGCGATCTCGCGGATCGCCAATCAGCCGGTGGAAGTCGTCTGCGCCGGACGAACGGACGCGGGAGTCCACGCGGCTGCCCAGGTCGTCCATTTCGACGCACCGGTGGAGCGGCCGCTCCACGCATGGGTGCTCGGTTGCAACGCTCACTTGCCGGAAAGCGTCAGTGTGCTCTCCGCCCATCCGGTCCCCGGCTCGTTCCATGCCCGCTACAGCGCACAGCGGCGCGGCTACCGTTACGTCTTTCTCAGCCGGCGGGCGCGTCCCGCGCTCCTCGCCGGTCGGGTGGCGTGGACCCACCGCGAGCTGGATGCGCCGCGAATGCATGCCGCTGCGCAGGCACTGGTTGGCGAGCACGACTTCTCCGCCTTCCGTGCCGTGGCCTGTCAGGCCCGCCACGCGGTGCGGGAGGTTTACCGGATCGATGTGGCCCGCCACGGCGACCAGGTCTGGATCGATGTGGAGGCGAACGCCTTCCTGCATCACATGGTGCGCAATATCGCCGGTACGCTGCTCGCTGTCGGCAGTGGTGAACAGGCGGTGGAATGGCCGGAGCGGCTGCTGGCTGCCGGGGACCGCACACGCAGCGGCATCACGGCGCCGGCGGCGGGGCTCTACCTGACCCGCGTGGTGTATCCGCCGGAGTACGACGTCCCGAGCGCCGGGCGGTGGCCGGTGCTGCAGTGACCGTTTTGCCGAGCGGGCATCGGCCACGGTAAGATTTGCGCCTTTGTTGAGGCCGCGCAAGGGGACAGTGAGCGTGCGCACGCGCGTGAAGATCTGCGGGATTACCCGCCCGGAGGATGCTGAAAAAGCCGTTGAGCTGGGTGCAGACGCGATTGGACTGGTCTTCTGTGACGCCAGTCCGCGGGCTGTGGACATTCGGGAGGCGAGGGCGGTGGTGGCCGCTGTCCCGGCCTTTGTCTCGGTCGTGGGGCTGTTCGTTGACCCGAAGCCGGGGCAGGTGGAAGTGGCCCTGGAGGCGCTCCATCTCGATACACTGCAGTTTCACGGCAACGAGTCTCCGGAGCTGTGCCGCTACTATGAGCGCCGCTATGTGAAGGCCGTCCCCATGGGGGGCGGGGTCGATCCGCACGACTACGTTGCGAGCTATCCGGATGCCAGCGGGTTCCTCTTCGACAGCCACCGCGTCGGCGAGCGGGGCGGGCGCGGTGAAGCTTTTGATCATGGTGCAATCCCCGGAGGCGAGGTCCGTGGTTTGACGGTGGCCGGCGGACTGACGCCGGACAACGTGGCGGACGTCATCCGTCGAGTACGTCCTTTTGCGGTCGATGTCAGCAGCGGCGTCGAGGCGCGTCCGGGCGAGAAGGATCGGGAACGACTGGCCCGGTTCATTGCGGAGGTGGAGCGTGGCGATCGAGACAGCTGAACCCGGCAACGCGCCGGCCGAGGGGCAACGCGTGGGGCGGTTCGGGCCGTACGGCGGCCGTTTCGTCTCGGAGACGCTGATCGGCCCGCTCGAGGAGCTCGAGCAGGCTTATGCGGCGGCTCGTCAGGATCCCGGCTTTCAGGAGGAACTGGATCGGGAGCTGCGGGATTTCGTCGGCCGCCCGACACCGCTGTATCTGGCGGAGCGCATGACCCGGCGTCTCGGCGGTGCCCGGGTCTACCTCAAGCGGGAGGATCTGGCACATACCGGGGCGCACAAGGTCAATAACACGGTAGGCCAGGCGGTCCTTGCCGCGCGCATGGGCAAAACGCGGATCATCGCCGAGACGGGCGCCGGACAGCACGGCGTCGCTACGGCGACCGTGGCCGCGCGCATGGGGTTGGAGTGCGTCATTTACATGGGCGCCGACGATGTCGAGCGCCAGGCGGCCAACGTCTACCGTATGCGTCTTCTCGGTGCCGAGGTGCGGGCGGTGGAGGCCGGGACCCGGACGCTGAAGGACGCCATGAATGAGGCCATGCGCGACTGGGTGGCCAATGTCGATGACACCTTCTACATCATTGGCACCGTCGCCGGTCCTCACCCGTACCCGACCCTCGTCCGTGATCTGCAGCGCGTCATCGGGGTCGAGACCCGGCGGCAGGTTCTGGAGGTCGAGGGTCGCCTTCCGGATGCGGTGGTCGCCTGTGTGGGGGGCGGCTCCAACGCGCTGGGGATTTTTCACCCCTTCATCGACGATGCCGATGTCCAGCTCTTCGGTGTCGAGGCCGGCGGTGAAGGCTTGGCCAGCGGGCGTCACGCAGCGCCATTGAGCGCGGGCCGGCCCGGCATCCTGCACGGCGCCCGGAGTTATCTGATGGAGTCGGACGAGGGGCAGATCATTGGCACCCATTCAGTCTCGGCCGGGCTCGACTACCCCGGCGTCGGTCCCGAGCATGCCTGGCTCAAGGATAGCGGTCGTGCCGAGTATCGGGTTGTCACCGATGCCGAGGCGATCGCAGCCTTTCATCGCCTGAGCCGGACCGAGGGGATACTGCCCGCCCTGGAGACCTCGCATGCCATCGCCTTCGCCGAGCAGCTGGCACCGGAGCTTGGCCCGGATCGGGTGATCGTGGTGAACCTCTCGGGCCGCGGGGACAAGGACATTGCCACGGTCGCTGCGCAGGAGGGTATCGAGCTGTGAGCCGGATCGCCGAATGCTTCCGCGGCTGCCGTGCCTCCGGGCGCACCGCGCTGATTCCGTACATCACCGGCGGTGACCCGACGCCGGAACGCACGGTCGAGCTCATGCACGCCCTGGTTGCTGGTGGTGCCGACCTTATCGAAGTCGGTGTGCCGTTTTCCGACCCGATGGCGGACGGCCCGGTGATCCAGGCAGCGTGCTCCCGCGCACTCGCCGCCGGGACGACACCGCAGAGCCTCTTCGAGGTCGTTCGCCGTTTCCGTCAGGACGATGACCGGACGCCGGTCGTCTTCATGGGCTACGCCAACATCCTGGAAGCGGCCGGTTACCAGGCATTCGTGGAGCAGGCCGCGGCGGCGGGGGTGGACGGACTGCTGACCGTGGACCTGCCCCCCGAGGAGGCCGACGAGCTATCGCCGGTGGCGGCTGAGCGCGGGATCGACCTGATTTACCTGGTGGCGCCGAACACCAGTGCGCAGCGATTGGAGCGCGTCTGTACAGCCGGCGGTGGCTTTATCTACGCCGTGGCCCTCAAGGGCGTGACCGGTGCGGCGAATCTCGACGCACAACAGGTTGCGGCACAGGTGACCGCGATCCGCTGCAAGGCGGAGCTGCCTGTGGCCGTGGGGTTTGGCGTGCGGGACGCCCAGAGCGCCGCGGCACTGGCTCCGGTTGCCGATGGTGTCATCGTCGGCAGCGCACTGGTCCGTATGATCGGGGAGTGTGGTGATACCCCGGATCTGCCAGCACGGCTGGAGGACGCCGCCCGGGCGCTGCGCCGGGCGATGGATGAGGCAACCGCAGGAGGGGGCACGTGAGCTGGTTCCAGAAACTGATGCCGCGGCGGATCCGCACCGAGGCGGGGCCGCGAAGCCGCAGTGTACCCGAGGGGCTGTGGACCAAATGCGAGTCCTGTCAGGGGATCCTCTACCGGCCGGACCTGGAGCGCAATCTGGAGGTCTGCCCGAAGTGCGGCTCGCACATGCGCGTCAACGCGCGCCAGCGTCTGCGGCTCTTCCTCGATGAGGATGGGCCGGCCGATGAGATCGGCGCCGACCTTCAGCCCACGGATTTTCTGCGCTTTCGGGACAGCAAGCGGTACAAGGATCGCCTGAGCCAGGCCCAGAAAGCCACCGGGGAGAATGATGCCCTGGTTGCGATGCGTGGCACGGTGCACCGGCGCCCCGTGGTGGCGTGTGCCTTTGAGTTCAGTTTCATGGGCGGCTCCATGGGGACGATTGTCGGGGAGCGCTTTTGCCGTGCTGCGGAGACCGCCCGGGAAGCCCGGATTCCCTTGATTTGCTTCTCCGCCTCGGGTGGAGCCCGCATGCAGGAGGCCCTCTTCTCCCTGATGCAGATGGCCAAGACGTCGGCCGCCATTGCGCGACTCAACGAAGATCGCGTCCCCTACATCTCGGTCCTTACTGATCCGACCATGGGCGGGGTTTCCGCCAGCCTGGCGACGCTGGGCGACATCATTATTGCCGAGCCCGGGGCGCTGATCGGCTTTGCCGGACCGCGGGTGATCGAGCAGACCGTTCGCGAGACGTTGCCGGAGGGCTTCCAGCGCGCCGAGTTCCTCCTCGAGCACGGGGCGGTTGACCGCATCGTTGATCGCCGGGACATGCGTGACGAGATCGCCGATCTGATCGGCAAGCTCGGCGGCGTCGAGGTGGAACCCGGTGCCGGGCACCAAGTGTCGGCAGAGGCAGAACCGGCGCTGCCCGCCGCCGAGGAGGCTGAAAGCTCTGCCGCGACTGCCGAGGGTCCGTCGACCAGCGAGCAAGCGGCGGACGATCCGCAGGCCCTTGCCGACGAGAGCAGCCGCGAGCCACGACAGGAATGAAACAGTCGCCGCCATCCCCGCGCACGGCCCCGGATTCCGGGGCGGCGTTGGCGGAGTGGCTGGAGCACCTGGAGGCTGCTCACCCGCAGGAGATCGAACTCGGCCTGGAGCGCGTCGCGGCCGTGGGCGCCGAGCTGGGTGTGCTGGAGCCGGGAGCCCGGGTCATCACTGTCGGCGGTACCAACGGCAAGGGGACGGTGGCTCGGACCCTTGAGGCGTTGCTCGGGGCTAGTGGCCTCTCCGCCGGGCTCTATACCTCCCCGCACCTGACGCGTTTCGAGGAGCGTATTCGCCTGCGGGGCCGGGAAGTGGCAGCGGAGCCCTTGGTTGCGGCCTTTGAGCGCGTGGAAGCGGCGAGGCGCCGCTGCGGGGTCAGCCTTACCTATTTCGAGCACACGACGCTAGCCGCTTTTGATCTCTTTGCCCGGGAGGGCGTTGCGGTCTGGGTGTTGGAGGTGGGGCTGGGGGGACGCCTCGATGCGGTCAACACTGTGGACCCTGACGTGGCTGTCGTCACCCGGGTTGCGCTGGATCACTGCGATCTTCTCGGCTCGACACTGGATGCGGTCGCTCGCGAGAAAGCCGGTATCTTTCGTGGCGGGCGGCCTGCCGTGATCGGTCAGGAAGAAGCCCCGCAGGCGCTTCTCGAGGGAGCCTATGCCGTGGACGCCCAACCCTGTGTAGCTGGGCGGGATTTCCGTATCGGGGTGGACGGTCAGCGCTGCTGGAGCGTACAGGTCGGGGATCGCTGCTGGGGGCCGTTCGATGCCCCGTCGATTCCGGGGCGCGCGGCGCTGATGAATGCGGCGACGGCGGTGGTCGCCCTGGACCGGTTGCCCGGCTATGAGCTCAGCACGGCGGCGCTCGCGGAGGGGCTGCGGGACGCCCACATACCGGGCCGGTTGCAGCGGTTCGAATGCGCCGGTCTGGAGTGGCTCCTGGATGTCGCGCATAATGCGGATGGAGCCACCGAACTGGCCACGGTCCTGGACGAGGGGCGCGGATCGGGGCGGTGTCACGCGATCGTCGGGGTGGCGCAGCGCAAGGACGCCGAAGCGATCCTCGCAGCCTTGATCGGCCGGGTCGACGAGTGGTACGCGCCTGCTGCCCTGGCCGGGGATATGCGCAGCGGCCGCGAGCTGGCCGCTTTGATACGCGGTGCCGGCGGGGCGGTGGCGCACAGCGAAGCGGATATGGCCGCGACGCTCCGTGAAGTCAAGGAACGGGCCAGTGCCGGGGACCGCGTGGTGGTCTTTGGCTCGTTCCGCGTGGTGGCAGCCGTCCTGGCAGAGCAAGGCTGGGGGTAGCCGATGGACCCAAGCACCAAGCGTCAATTGGTCGGGGCAGGGGTGCTCGTCGCCCTGGCCGTGATCTTCCTGCCCATGATCTTCTCCGGCTCGGAGGACCCGGACGATGTGGATGTCCCGGTCGAAGTTCCGCCGCGGGAGGAAGAGGAGCCGGAGCCTGAGGAACTCACCGAGCAGCCGCCGGAGGACGAGGGTGAGCCGGAGGAGGTGCTCGGTGACCCGCTGGAGCTCGACCAGCGGGTCGAGGATCCGGACGAGGCGCCGGGCGTCGAAGAGGCGGAGGAGCCGGCGCGCGAAGAGGCCTCGGAAGCCGACGAACCCGAAGAGCGCGATGAAACCGATCGCCCCGAAGAGGACGAGGAGGAGCCCGCCAAGGAAGAGGACGATACCCCGGTTGAGGGCGTGGACCTGGAGGAGGGCGCCTACGGCGTGCAGGTGGGTAGCTTCCGCGAGGCGGGGAATGCCCGTGCGGAACGGGATCGCATTCGCGAACTGGGCCTGCCGGCCTCCGTCCAGGTGGGTAGCGATGACGACGGAGAGTTGCACCGGGTGCTGTTGGGGCCGGTGATGGAGCGCGATGACGCGGAGTCGCTGCTGGAAAGAGCCCGCGAGGATGCGGATCTCGACGGATTTGTAAGGAGCCTCTGACAAAGGGACATTGGTCATGAATGGACTGGATCTGGCGGTGCTCGCGGTGGTCGGCCTGTCGGCCGTGATCGGCTTGTGGCGCGGTTTTGTCCGCGAAGTGCTATCGGTGCTCATTTGGATCGTCGCCCTCTGGGTGGGCGTGCGTTTTTCCGGCGATCTGGCGGTGCATCTGGAGCCGTGGATCGACTCGCCGACCATCCGCCTGGGCGCGGCCTTCGTTGGGTTGTTCATCGGCGCCCTGGTTGCCGGTGCGTTGGTCAACAATCTGCTGGTCAAGCTGGTAACGAGCACCGGCCTGGGCGGTACCGACCGCCTTCTCGGGGGAGTCTTCGGGGCGGCCCGTGGGGGGGTTGTGGTGGCGCTGGTGATACTGATGCTCGGTTTTACGCCGGCGACTCAAGAGCGCTTTTGGGATGACTCGGTTCTGCTGCCGAGCATCAAGCCATGGATTTGCCACGCCGGAATCGATGCGTGGCTGAGTGAATGGGAAGGGCGGCCGCCCCTGTTGGAGGGGGAGGCAATGGACGGCGTCGAGGGCCTGCCGGAGTACTGGATCGACTATTGCGCCGCCCGCCGGGACTGATCGCCGGGCGGCCCGGAACCGTTAGGAGCGAGCCATGTGTGGCGTGATCGGTATGGTAGCCCGAGGCCCGGTTAACCAGGACCTCTACGAGGGACTCACGGTGCTGCAGCACCGCGGGCAGGACGCCGCCGGTATCATCACCTATGACCAGGGGCAGGTCAGCCTGCGCAAGAGCAACGGCCTGGTGCGCGACGTCTTCCGTACCCGGCACATGATGCGGCTGACCGGGAACATGGGAATCGGCCACGTCCGCTATCCCACAGCCGGTTGCGAGAGCTCGGCCGAGGCCCAGCCGTTCTATGTGAATTCGCCGTACGGGATTGCGCTGGCGCACAACGGCAACCTGACCAATACCGAGGCGCTCAAGGAGGAACTCTTTGCCTCCGACAGGCGCCATATCAACACCAACTCCGACTCGGAGATCCTGCTCAACGTCTTTGCCCACGAGCTCAGCACCCGTCCCAATCAGCGGCTGACGCCGGAGGATTTCTTCACCGCCGTCCGGGCGGTCCATCAGCGCTGTCACGGTGCCTATTCCGCGGTCGCGATGGTCAACGGGTACGGTATCCTGGCCTTCCGCGATCCGTTCGGGATCCGCCCCCTCTGTTTCGGTGAGCGCATCACCGACGAGGGTCGGGAGTACCTCGTCGCCTCGGAGAGCGTTGCGCTGGATATGCTCGGCTTCAAACTGGTGCGCGAGGTGGCGCCGGGGGAGGCCGTCTACATCGATATGGACGGGGTGTTGCACACCCGCCATTGCGCTGATCAGGCGGTCCACTCCCCGTGCCTGTTCGAGTACGTCTATCTCTCGCGGCCGGACTCCATCGTTGACGGAGTGGCCGTGCACAAGGCGCGGCTGCGTATGGGCGAGCGGCTGGCAGCCAAGATCCGGCGCGACTGGCCGGATCACGACATCGACGTGATCATCCCGATCCCGGACACGAGCCGTACCGTGGCCATGCAGCTGGCCTATCAGCTGGGTGTCGAATCGCGGGAGGGGTTCATCAAGAATCGCTACGTAGGGCGGACGTTCATCATGCCGGGGCAGGCGGCGCGGAAGAAATCCGTTCGCCAGAAGCTCAACCCGATCCCTTTGGAGTTCGAGGACAAGAACGTCCTGCTTGTGGACGACTCGGTCGTCCGCGGTACCACTTCCCAGCAGCTGGTGCAGCTGGCGCGGGAGTCCGGCGCCCGCAAGGTCTACCTTGCGTCGGCAGCGCCGCCAGTGCGCCACCCCAATGTCTACGGTATCGATATGCCCGCTCCGGAGGAGCTCATTGCCCACAACCGGGATGAGGAACAGATTACCCGGGTGATCGGTGCGGACCGCGTCATCTATCAGGAGCTTGCCGATCTCGAGGCGGCGGTGGCTGCCGGCAACCCGGCCATTCAGCGCTTCGATAGCTCCTGCTTTGATGGGGACTATGTCACCGGGGACGTCAGCCACGAGTACCTGCGCGGGCTGTCCCGGGCGCGCTCGGATGCGGCCAAGGAGCAGGCACGTGGTGACGAGGACCTGGAGATCGTCGATGTCCACAACCACGCCTGACGACGATCCGCTATCCGGGTTCGACTCCCGGGCGGTGCGCGCCGGGCACGTTCGCACCGCCGAGCAGGAGAATGCGGAGCCGATCTTCCCGAGTTCCAGCTTTACCTTCGAGAGCGCCGCCCAGGCGGCGGCCCGCTTCTCCGGGGCGGAGCCGGGCAACGTTTACTCGCGCTTTACCAATCCCACGGTACGGACGTTCTGCGAGCGCATCGCTGCCCTGGAAGGGGGCGAGGCCGCTGTCGGGACCGCATCCGGGATGTCCGCCGTGCTGGCGACGACAATGGGGCTGCTGAAGAGCGGGGATCACATTGTCGCCTCACGCACCTTGTTCGGAACCACCCTTTCCCTGTTCACGAAGTACCTGCCCCGTTTCGGCATCGATGTCAGCTGGGTCGGCCTTAGCGACTATGACGGCTGGGCGCAGGCGATTCGACCGCAGACCCGCATGCTCTTCGCGGAGACGCCATCCAACCCGCTCAATGAGGTGGCCGACATCGGGCGGCTGGCCGGCATGGCCCGGGATGCCGAGGCATTGCTGGTGATCGACAATTGTTTCTGTACCCCGGCATTGCAGCGTCCTCTGGAGTTGGGGGCCGATCTGGTGATCCATTCGGCCACGAAGTATCTCGATGGCCAGGGGCGATGTGTCGGCGGGGCGGTGGTCGGCGATGCACAGCGCGTCGGCGAGGAGGTGCATGGTTTCGTGCGGACCGCCGGCCCCTCGATGAGTCCGTTCAATGCCTGGGTATTTCTCAAGGGACTGGAGACGCTGTCCCTGCGTATGCAGGCCCACAGCCGCAATGCCCAGCAGGTGGCGGAGTGGCTTGCTGCGCACCCGGCGGTGGAGCGGGTGCACTACGCTGGCCTGCCGGGCCACCCGGACCACGAACTGGCGGGGCGGCAGCAGGCCGGCTTCGGTGGGATCGTCGCCTTCGAAGTCCCCGGGGGTCGCGAGGCGGCGTGGCACGTGATTGACCAAACGCGGATGCTCTCGATCACCGGTAATCTCGGTGACGCCAAGTCCACCATCACCCCCCCGGCGACGACCACCCACGGCACCATCAGTGACGAGCTGCGCGCCGCCGCCGGGATCACCCAGGGACTGATTCGGGTTTCGGTCGGTCTCGAGGATCCGGTGGACATCATCCGCGACCTCGAGCGCGGCTTGAGCGGCTTGCCTTCCTGCAGGTGACGGAGCACCCGGCCTGCGGTCAGCCGGTGGGAAGATCGGCCGCGTGGGGGCGCAGCGCCTGCAGCAGCCCCGTGTGGACCTTGGGCCCGCCGGCGACGACCCGCCCCGAAACCATGGCCCCTTCGTCACCTTCGAGGTCGGTGACAATCCCCCCGGCCTCGCGGATGAGGAGTTCCCCACCGGCGATATCCCAGGGGTGGAGGCCCAGCTCAAAGAAGCCATCGAGCCGACCTGCCGCTACATAGGCCAGATCCAGGGCCGCTGAGCCGGCGCGGCGCATGTCCTCGGCGTGCTCGGCGACGGCTCCGAACATGCGAAGGTAGGCTGGCATCAACTGCGGCCGCTTGAAGGGAAAACCGGTCCCGATCAATCCCCCCTCCAGGCTGCGCCGCTGGGTTACGCGGATCCTGCGGCCGTCCAGCTGTGCTCCGTTGCCGCGCGCGGCGGTGAATAGTTCCTGGCGGAGTGGGTCGTAGACCACCGCAGCCTCAAGCTGCTCGTGCCGGCGCACGGCCAGGGAGATTCCGATGTGCGGAAAGCCGTGGAGGAAGTTGGCTGTGCCATCGAGCGGATCGATGATCCAGGTGTACTCGGCCCGGCTGGCCTCGCGCTGATGCAGTCCACTCTCCTCGGCGAGGATGGCGTGATCCGGGTAGGCGCGCTGCAGCGTCTGAATGATTCGCTGCTCGGCCTGTCGGTCGATGTCGCAGACGTAGTCGTAGCGCCCCTTTGTATCGACCTGGACCCGGTCGAGCCGATCGATATTGCGGACGATTGCGTCACCGGCGGCCCGGGCTGCACGGACCGCGATATTGACCATCGGGTGCATCTGGGAAGCTCCTGCGCTGGACGGCGCATAGCATAACAGCAAAACTATCGCCGTTCAGACCGGGAGGGTGGCATTGAGCGTTGAACGCACACGTATTGTGTTGGTGGGCACCACGCATCCAGGCAACATCGGCGCCACTGCACGGGCGATGCGGACCATGGGGCTGACCCGCCTGGAGCTGGTCGATCCGCAATGCGATCCGCTGGACCCGGAAGCCCTGGCCCGCGCGGCGAGAGCGGAAAGTGTCCTCCACGAGGCGCGGGTGCACCCGGATCTCGACGCGGCGCTCGCAGGTTGCCGGCTCGTCTTCGGACTTTCCGCCCGCAGCCGGGCCGAGCGTCACCCGCAACTGGCCCTGCGGCCGGCTGCTGAACGGGCAGCCGGCGAGGGCGGCGACGAGCCGATGGCCTGGGTCTTCGGCCGCGAGCGGACAGGTCTGACCAACGCCGAGCTGGACCGCTGTCACTTCCGGGTCCAGATCCCGGCCGATCCGGAGTACAGCTCTCTGAATCTGGCCCAGTCCGTCCAGCTGGTGGCCTGGGAACTCCGTATGGCCGGGCGGCAGACGCACCTGGGCGCGGCGGCCGAGGAGCAGCCAGCAGCTGCTGATACCCTGGAGCGGTTTTTCGACCATCTTGAGGAGATGGCGGGGGCCGTTGGCTTTCTGGATCGTCACAATCCGGAGCTGACCATGCGGCGCCTGCGCAATATCTACCGCCGGGCGCGACCGACGGAGGATGAGGTCCGTATGCTGCGGGGGCTGCTGAGCCATATCCTGAATCCGCGCCGCTGGCGGCAATAGCGGCGCCCAACGCCAAAAGCAAGCGATTGACGGGAGCTATGCTGCAACGCCTGCGAGAGGATATTCGTTGTGTCATGGACCGGGACCCGGCGGCCCGGAACGCCTTTGATGTCCTCACTACGTACCCCGGGTTCCACGCCCTGCTGTTCCACCGGCTGGCTGGGCGCCTGTGGCGGTGGCGACTGCGCTGGCTGGCCAGGATCGTTGCCCTGATCAGCCGCTGGCTGACCGGTATCGAGATCCACCCCGGAGCCCGCATCGGGCGGCGTTTTTTCATTGATCACGGGATGGGGGTGGTCATCGGCGAGACGGCGGATATTGGCGACGATGTCACCCTCTATCACGGAGTAACCCTGGGCGGAACCAGTTGGCAATCCGGCAAGCGCCATCCGACCCTTGGGGATGATGTGGTGGTCGGTGCCGGGGCCAAGCTGCTCGGCCCGATTCGGGTCGGCGGCGGGGCGCGGATCGGGTCGAACGCGGTTGTGCTCAAGGATGTGCCCGAGGGTGCAACGATGGTCGGCATCCCGGCGCGCCAGGTGGGAGCCCGGCAACGGGGTGACGACAACGAGCAGCGGGCCCGTGTTGCCCGGCGCATCGGCTTTGACGCCTACGGCACCACGGAGATGCCTGATCCGGTGGCCCAGGCCGTCAACGCCATCCTCGACCATATTCATGTCACCGACCGGCGCATCGAAGAGCTCTGCAGTGCGGTGCAGGAGCTCGGCGGCGAGCTGGAGGAGACGCGGGTCCCGGATCTGGAGGTCGATGAGGCGTCGGTGGATAACGGGGCGGGGGAAAACCGCCGCGACGATGGGGACGGGAATCGGCGCGCTTCCCGATCGGGGTAGGTCGGCCGTAAAATGGGCGTATTAAGTAACGATTCGGTGCGATGAACCGAAGGAGGGGCAGATGCCTGTCACGCTGACTGAACGTGCCGCCCGGCACGTGCGCAAAATGCTCGAGCACGAAGAGCAGGTGGGGGCCATTGGCCTGCGGCTGGGGATCAAGCCGAGCGGGTGCTCCGGGTTCGCTTACCGGGTCGATTACGCTGAGGAAGTGGGGGAGGACGATCAGGTCATCGAGATGCACGGCGTGAAAGTCGTGGTGGCACGCCAGCACCGACCCTTCCTGGAGGGGACGGAGGTTGACTACGTGCGCGACGGGCTGAACCAGCGTTTCGACTTTCGCAATCCGAACGTGCGGGATCTGTGTGGCTGCGGCGAGAGTTTTGCCGTCTGATCCGGCGGTTTCGTCGTTGTCGCGATGCCGGGCGGGGAGTAGACTACCGGGCTGCCCGTTAGGCCGCAGCCGACCTGCGCTGCGGCTTTTTTGATGAAAACGGCAAACTGAACCGGATCGAACACAACCAGGAGAGCGTACATGGCCGTCGAGCAGACCCTTTCGATCATTAAGCCGGATGCAGTGGCTCAGAATGCGATCGGCGATATCCTCGGGCGCTTCGAGCGTTCCGGGCTGCGTATTGTGGCCGCGCGGATGGTGCGACTGACGCAGGAGCAGGCGGAGAGTTTCTACGCCGTCCACAAGGAGCGTCCCTTTTTCAATGATCTGGTTGGTTTCATGACCTCCGGGCCGGTAATGGTGCAGGTCCTCGAAGGTGAGGATGCCATCCGCAAGAACCGGGAGATCATGGGCGCCACCAATCCCAAGGAGGCGGCCGCCGGGACGCTGCGCCACGACTACGCCGAGAGCATCGATGCCAACGCCGTGCACGGCTCGGATAGCCCTGAGACGGCGCAGCAGGAGATTGAGTTCTTCTTCCAGAGCCATGAGATCTGCAGCCGCTGACCACGAAGCGTTCCACGCCGCCCGGCGCGAGGGACCGGTCGAGCTCCTGGGGCTTGACCGGCCGCGCATGGCGGCTTTTTTCGAGTCTCTCGGGGAGAAGCGGTTCCGGGCGCGGCAGATGATGCAGTGGCTGCATCAGCGCCACGTTTACGACTTCACCGAGATGACCGACCTCAGCAAGGCGCTGCGCCAGCGCCTGCAGGAGCGGGCGCGTGCTACGCTGCCGGAGGTTGCGGCGGATCAGCAGGCAAGTGATGGCACCCGCAAGTGGGTCATCCGTCTCGCCGACGGCAATTGCGTCGAGACCGTCTATATCCCCGAGCCGAAGCGCGGCACGCTCTGTGTTTCCTCCCAGGTTGGCTGCCCCATGGGCTGTACCTTCTGTGCGACCGGTGACGCCGGCTTTGCTCGCAACCTCAGCGCCGCGGAGATCGTCGCCCAGGTCCATATCGCCCGTCGGCACTTGGCGGAGGGAGCGATCACCAACGTCGTGTTCATGGGCATGGGTGAGCCCCTGCTCAACTTCGATCCGGTGATCTCCACGGCCCGCGTTCTTACGGACGACTACGGCTTTGTCCTCTCCAAGCGTCGGGTGACGATCTCGACATCCGGAATCGTCCGCGCGGTGGAGCGCCTGCGCGGGTTGACCGATGTCAGCCTGGCCGTGTCTTTGCACGCGCCCAACAACGAGCTGCGCAACCAGCTGGTCCCGCTCAACCGAAAGCACCCGCTGGAGCGGCTGATCCCGGCCTGCCACGCCTACATTGAGGGCAAGCCCCATCGGCGGATCACGTGGGAGTACACCATGCTCGACGGCGTGAATGATCAGGATCAGCACGCGCGCGAGCTGGCGCAGTTGCTCCGCGGGATTCCGTCCAAAGTCAATCTCATCCCTTTCAATCCGTACCCGGGCGCACGCTACGGGCGCTCGCCGGATCAGCGCGTGCGGCGGTTCGCCGACCTGTTGCTGGAAAAGGGGCTGACGGCCACGATCCGCGAGACGCGCGGGGATGACATTGACGGCGCCTGCGGCCAGCTCGTCGGCGAGATCCAGGACCCACGGGGAAGCAGGGTGGCGGCCTCGGCGTGAGATGCTTGGGGTTGGCCGGCGCCCTGACCCTGGCGGTCGGCTGTGCGACCGGTCCTGTTGTACCGAGTGATCCGGAGCAGGCCGCAGACAGTCACGCCGGCGCGGGGCTGCACTTGATCGCCGAAGGCCAGCCCGAAGCTGCGCGACCGCGGCTAGAGCGGGCGCTCGAGCTTGTATCGGCTCATCCGCAGGCGCTTACCGGCATGGGGTTGGTGGCGGAGGCCGCCGGGGACGGCGAGGCTTCCTTGACGTACCAGGAGCGCGCCGTCGAAGCTGCCCCGGATTCCGGGCCGGTGCTGAACAACTACGGGCGCGCGTTGTGCCGCTCTGGCAAGATCGACGCGGCGCTCGAGATTTTCGAGCAGGCTACGGCCGCCGAAGGGTATCAGTCGCCAGAAGTGGCTTTGACCAATGCAGCCCGGTGTGCCCTTCGGGATGGCCGTCCCTCGATCGCTCGCGAGCGCGTTGCCGAGGCCCTGGAGATCGCACCGGGATTTGAGCCGGCGCGCAGTCTGCGTGCTCAGCTCGAGAACGAGGAGGACGAGCGATGAGCGATGGTTCGGCGGGCGCCCCGGAGCAGCAGGAGTCACGTTCGGAGGCCAACCCTCCCGAGCAGGAATCGATCGGCGCGCGGCTGCGGCGCGCACGGGAGGCGCAGGGCCGGACCGTGCGTGCGGTGGCAGCGAGCCTGAACCTGTCCGTGGACAAGGTGGAGGCTCTGGAGCAGGGCGATGACGGGCGTCTGCCGCCGCCCACGTTCATCCGCGGCTACTTGCGCAACTACGCGCGCCTGGTCGGGCTGGACCCCGAGGACACGGTTTCCGCCTATAACCGCGAGCGTGGTGGCGCGGCGGAGGAGCAGGCCCCCGTGATCGGCACGGTCGGCGATCCGTCGCTGGAGCCGCGCCCGTCCCGCAAGCGGCCGCGACGGCGGGCACTCGTGGTGGTTCTGGCCCTGGCTTTGATCGCGGTGCTTGCGCTGTTGTTGGCGCTGGCGCTGGGTATCGGATAATCGAATCGGTTGTTTGTGGAGTCGGTGCGTGTCGAGTAAAGGAATCCGAAGTGTACGCGGTTTCTCGGATGTGTTGCCCGAGGAGACGCCCATCTGGCAGTGGGTGGAGGGCACGATCCGGCAAGTACTGGAAGCCTACGGTTATCGGGAGATCCGGTTGCCCGTGCTGGAGCGCACAGAGCTTTTCCGGCGATCGATCGGTGAGGTTACGGATATCGTCGAGAAAGAGATGTACACCTTCGAGGACCGCAACGGAGACAGCCTGACCCTGCGGCCGGAAGGGACGGCAGGCTGCGTTCGCGCCGGGATCGAGTCCGGACTCCTGCACAACGCCGAGCCCCGGCTGTGGTATAGCGGACCGATGTTCCGCCATGAGCGCCCCCAGAAAGGGCGACTCCGCCAGTTCCATCAGGTCGGGGCGGAGGTGTTCGGGGTCAACGCCCCGGAACTGGATGCCGAGATGATCGTCATGACCGCGCGCATGCTGCGCGATCTCGGGCTAGAGGATGTCCGGCTGCAGATCAACTCGCTGGGTACGCCCGAGAGTCGGGCGGCTCACCGGGAGAAGCTGGTCGAGTATCTCCATAAGCATTACGAGCGGCTGGATGAAGACAGCCGGCGGCGGCTGGAGACCAACCCGCTGCGCATCTTCGACAGCAAGGATCCGCACGTACAGTCCGTCATGGCGGATGCGCCGCGCCTTTTGGATCATCTTGATGCCGAGTCTGCCGCGCACTTCGAGACGGTCCGGAACCTGCTGGATGAAGCCGGCGTCGAATACGAAGTGAACCCGGCCCTGGTCCGCGGTCTCGACTATTACACGCGCACGGTCTTCGAGTGGGTGACGGATCGTCTGGGCGCGCAGGGTACGGTCTGCGCCGGCGGTCGTTTCGACGCACTGGTGGAGCAGCTCGGTGGGCGCCCGACCCCCGCTATTGGGTTTGCGCTGGGGCTGGAGCGGCTCGTGGCCCTGCTCGCCGAGCGCGGTCACGGCGGCCGCGCTGGCGCGCCACACGCCTACCTGGTCGTGGCGACCGAGGCGGCACCGGCGTTGCGGCTCGCTGAGTCCCTCCGCGAGGCCGTCCCGGGGCTGCGTCTGCAGATGAATGCGGGAGCTGGCGGTTTCAAGGGGCAGCTCAAGCGCGCGGATCGCAGCGGTGCCGGGGTTGCCCTGATCCTCGGTGCCGAGGAGCAGGCTGCTGGCGAAGTGACCGTGAAGGATTTGCGTGGCGAAGGGGGGCAGCAGCAGCTCCCGTTCGCCGAGACCGTTGCCTACCTGAGAGAGGTGGTCGGCGCCTGACCGGCCCGGATGGGGGATCGAGATGGATCGCACCGACGAGGAACAACTCCAGCAGCTCAAGGACTGGTGGAAGCGCAACGGCCCGCCGCTGCTCATCGGCGCCGGTGTGGCGATTGCGCTGGCGGCCGGCTGGTGGGGTTACGGCAACTGGCAGGAGCGCAGCGCCCAGCAGGCGGCTGGCGCCTACGCGGAGTTCCTGCAGGCGGAGCACGGTGGTGAACTGGAGGCGGCCGAGGAGCGTGGGCAGCGTGTCCTTGATCGTCACGCCGCAAGCGGCTACGCGGTAATGACGGCGCTGCGCCTGGCCCGCCTGCAGGTGGAGAACGAGGCGTTCGAGCGGGCGGCGGAGACGCTCGGCTGGGTCGTGGATCACGCCGATGACCGCCCGATGCGAGAGCTCGCGCGGCTGCGCCAGGCCCGGGCGCTGGCGGAGATCGATCCGGAGCGGGCGCTGACCCGGCTGGATGTGGATGTGTCGGATGGCTTCCGGGCTGCCTACGCGGAGCTTCGGGGCGATCTGCTTCACGAGGTGGGCCGCGACGATGAGGCCGCGGAGGCTTACCGTGCCGCGCTCGATTCGGAGGGGCTGGGGGGGCAGGCCCGAGAGCTTGTGCGCTTGAAACTGCAGGCGGTGGAGACTGAGGCGTGAGGTCGATTGCGCGAATCCTGGTGGCTGTAGCAGCCGTCCTCGTGGGTAGTGCCTGCTCGCTCCAGGAGCCGCTGCCCGATCCCCGGGCCGATGCCGATGAGCCCCTCGACGTCGAGCTCTTCTGGAGCGGCCGGCCGGTGGGGAGCCTGGAGTCGGGTGCGTTCGCCCTGCAGCCTGAGTACGCCGACGGCGTCTTGTACGTGGCCGACGCGCGGGGATGGGTCCGGGCCCTCGATGCCGAGACGCGGCGGACGCTTTGGTTTGACCGGTTGGATCGGCCCCTGTCGGCCGGTCCGGTTGCCACCGATGATTTGCTGCTGGTTGGCGATCGTAAGGGCCGGATCTACGCTTTCGATCGGGCCAGCGGCGAGCCGCAGTGGGTGACGGCCTTGTCGGCCCAGGTTCTTGCCAGTCCACGGTTGACCCGGGGGGTTGTTGTGGCCCGCAGCGGAGACGGCCGTGTCTACGGGTTGGATGCCGAGGATGGCTCGCGGCTGTGGATCTTCCACCGCAGTGTGCCTGCGCTGACGCTGCGCCGAAACAGTGCTCCGGCCGTGGCCGGTGGCACGGCCGTTGTCGGCCTACAGAACGGCCGCCTTGTGGCGCTGGACGTCACCGATGGCAGCGTTCGCTGGGAGCACACCCTGCGCGAGCCTGCCGGGCGTACCGAATTGGAGCGCATGGCCGATGTTGCCGCCGACCCGTTCATCGACCGCGGTTCTGTTTATGCGGTTGCTTACCAGGGGGCGGTGGCCTCTGTGCGGATGGCTACAGGCTCCCGGAACTGGGGGCGCGAGGTGCCCAGCCACCGGGGGTTGGTCGGCCACGGCGAGGAGATCTACGTGGCCGGCGACGATGGGCGTGTCTGGGCGCTGGATCGGCGCAACGGCGCCACCGCCTGGCGCCAGGACAAGCTGGAGGGGCTGACGTTGACCCGGCCCGTGGTGCAGCAGGGTTACCTGGTTCTCGGTGACGACGCCGGGCATGTGAACTGGCTGAGGCTGGGGGACGGGGCCCTGGTCGCCCGAGAGCAACTGTCCGATATACCGATCGAGCGGCCGCCGGTTGTGACCGGGATGGGCGATCTCTTCGTGCTCGATGCGCGGGGGCGGATGACGGCCTTGCGCCTGCCCTAGCGGAGGTCCCGTGTGCTTGATCCTGGTGGCTTGGCAAGCCCACCCGGCGTTTCCTCTGGTCCTCGCCGCCAACCGGGATGAATTCCATGAGCGCCCGACTCAGCCGATGCACTGGTGGACGCGGCCCCCGGTGCTGGCTGGGCGGGATGATCGGGGGGGTGGCACCTGGCTCGCGATCAGCCGCGCCGGGCGGTTGGCGGCAGTGACGAACTATCGGGATCCGGACGCTGTGGAAGCGGTGCCGTGGCGGGCTGCATGCAGTCGTGGCGCGCTCCCCCTGGCGTGGATGGAGACCGATGAGTCAGCACCTGCGTTCGGTGCACGCCTGGCCGCCGAGGGAGGCGTCTACGACGGCTTCAACCTCCTCTATGGGAGTAGCACCGAGGGCTTGTGGTACGTGTCCAACCGGGGCGCGATGGAGCCACAGCGGCTGGAGCCGGGGTTCCATGCAATCTCCAATGGCCCTCTGAATGCCCCTTGGCCGAAAGCGAAGTGGCTCCGCGAGACGCTGCTCGAGGCGTTGAGGTCTCCAGTGGTGCCCCTCGCCGGTTTGCTCGACGCGCTCGATGACCGGCGCGTCCCGTCGGACGACGCGCTCCCGCGCACCGGCGTCCCGCTGGACTGGGAGCGCTTGCTCGGCGCCCCGTTCATCGTGCACCCCCGTTACGGGACCCGGGCATCCACGGCGTTGACCGTGGATGGCGGCGGTCGCGCCCGGATTGCCGAACGCCGCTTCGACCCCGATGGCCAGGTCTGCGGCAGCAGCGCCTTTCGGCTTGATGTGCCGCCGCCGGCCTAGCTAGTCGCAGGCCCCCTTGGAGCCGGGGCGGCAGCGGCGGCCGTCGTTCCAGAGCGTGCTGCCCAGGTCCGCCTCATCAAATCGGGCTCCGCTGATATCCGCGCCGCGCAGGTCGGCGCGTCCGAGGTCGGCGCCACGGAAGTCTACGTCCACGAGGTTGGCATCGCGCAGGTCGGCCTGGCGCAGGGTGGCCTCCCGGAAATCAGCGCCCTCCAGGTCGGCGCCGTTGAGATCGGCGCCGGTGAGTTCCGTCGACTGGGCGGAAGCGCCACGCAGCTGCGAACGGCGCAGGGATACGTTGGGGAGGTTTGCCCGATCCAGCCGGATCCCGCCCAGCTCTGCAGAGTCGAGGTTCAGATCGCTGCCGTCCGCGCCTTCCAGGTTCGCGTCGGTCAGGCGAATGCGTCCGGCGCGTGCGTCGCGAAGGTCTGCCTCCGACAGGTCGGCCCGGCTCCAGTCGGCGGAACTGAGCCGGGTCCGCGAGAGGTTTGCGCCGCGGAAGATGGCCTCGACAGCGCTGGTGCTCGTCAGATCAGCCCGACGCAGGTTGGCGCTTTCAAAGTTGGCGCCGTCGAGATCGCTCCGCCCGAGCAGCGCGCGCTCCAGGTCGGCGCCGGCAAGATCAGCGCCACTGTGATCGCAATTGAACCAGTTGACCCCGGGCGCGGGCGGGTCGTTGCAGCCTGCCAGGGCCGGTGATACGCTCGCGCCCAGCATCGCCAGCGCGGCGAACCCCCAAATCGTCTTCTTCATTGGCCGTTCTTCTTGTCGTTGCTGGCTGAGGCCCAGGGCCTCTCGTGGACCGTATCCCAATAACGATATACGAGGTGAATCAATGCGGCTCATTCTATTAGGCCCTCCCGGTGCCGGGAAAGGAACGCAGGCTGGCTTTATCTGCGAGGCCTTCGGGATCCCGCAGATCTCCACCGGCGACATGCTGCGCGCTGCCGTTAAGGCAGGGACCCCCCTGGGGCTGCAGGCGAAGCAGATCATGGATGAGGGTGGCCTCGTCTCCGACGATATCATCCTCGGGCTGATTGAAGAGCGGGTGGCGCAGTCCGACTGTGCCAACGGCTTTCTCTTCGACGGCTTCCCGCGCACGATCGCGCAGGCGGACGGTCTCAACGATCAGGGCATCGGCATCGACGCTGTGGTGGAGATTCAGGTGCCGGATGAAGAGATCGTTGACCGCATGGCGGGCCGGCGGGTCCACCCCGGCTCCGGTCGGGTTTACCACGTGACTCACAACCCGCCGCAGGAGTCCGGCAAGGACGATGTGACCGGCGAAGACCTGGTCCAGCGCGACGATGATCGTGAGGAGACGGTGCGCCAGCGCCTGGCGGTCTATCATGAGCAAACTCGGCCCCTGGTCGACTACTATTCGGGGTGGGCGCAGAAGGCGGACGCCTCTGCACCGCGCTACGTCACCGTCGATGGCCAGCGCCCCGTGGAGACCGTGCGCGACGAGATCCTCGCTGCTCTGAAGGGCTGACGGATCTGGGGCGGGGCGCCGTTCGGCCGCTTTGGAGGTGTGATCCGATGATGATCCGACGCCTGATTGCCGTGCTGCTGGCCTACTTCCTCTCGGCGATGCCTCTGGGCGGTGAGGAGAGCCCTGCAGACGGCAACGGCGCGGAGCCGCGGCAGGCGGTTCTCCTCGACGTCAAGGGGCCGATCGGACCCGCCACCACCGACTATATACTCCGCGGGCTCCAACAGGCCGAAGACCGCGATGCGGAGCTGCTCATCCTGCGCTTGAATACCCCGGGTGGGCTGGATGACGCGATGCGGGACATTATCAGCGGCATCCTCGCCTCGGAGGTCCCGGTGGCTACCTACGTGGCTCCCAGTGGTGCCCGGGCGGCGAGCGCGGGCACCTATATCCTCTATGCCTCCCACGTGGCCGCAATGGCGCCGGCGACCAACGTTGGCGCTGCAACGCCGGTGCAGATCGGTGGTGGAGGCGGCATATTCCCCGGCGATGACGAGGACGAGCAAGAGTTCGACTTCTTCAATGGCCAGGAGGAAGACGAAGAGGCGGAGAATGGTGAGGCGGCCGAGGAAGAGCGGGCTGAGGAGGAGCAGCGCCGGGATCGCCAGCCGGATGCCATGGAGCGCAAGATCGTTGAGGATGCCGTCTCCTACATCAAGGGGCTTGCGGAACTCCGCGGGCGCAATGCCGAGTGGGCCGAGAAGGCGGTGCGCGAGTCGGTGAGCGCGTCGGCGAGCGAGGCGGTCGAGCTGAACATCATCGACTTCGTGGCCGAGAACGTGGATGAACTCCTCGCCAAAGCCGACGGCATGACGGTGAAGGTCCCGCAAGGCGAGCGAACCCTGGCGACGGCCGACCTGGAGGTCGAACTCATCGAGCCGGACTGGCGGAACCAGCTTCTGTCGGTGATCACCAACCCCAATGTCGCCTATATCCTGATGCTGGTCGGCATCTACGGGATTATCTTCGAGCTGATCAATCCCGGCTCGCTGGTACCCGGTGTTCTCGGCGGCATCAGCCTGCTGCTTGCTCTTTATGCCTTCCAGGCGCTGCCGATCACCTACGCGGGGCTGGGCCTGATCGGCCTGGGTATTGCCTTCATGATCGCCGAGGCTTTCATGCCAAGCTTCGGGATCATGGGGATCGGGGGGGCGATCGCCTTTGCGCTCGGCTCGGTCATGCTCTTTGACACCGATGTGGAAGGGTTCGAGATCTCCATCGGCCTGATCGCCGGCTTTACCGTGGCGAGCCTGATCATTTTCACCGGGGTCGCGACGATGGCCGCCCGCGCCTGGCGCCGGCCCCGGATGGGCGGGGCGGATGAGCTGATCAATGCCGAGGCGGTCTCGGAGGAAGACTTCGACCGGCAAGGGCACGTGCGTTATGCCGGGGAGCGCTGGAATGCGGTGGCCGTGCGGCCGGTCCGCAGCGGGGAGCGGGTGCGCGTTGTGGAGAAAGATGGACTGACCTTGAAGGTGGAGCCGAATGACTGAACCCGGTATGGATTCAGACGCCGTCTACCAGGAAGCGCTGGGGCGGGTTGAGCAAGTCTTTGAGCGTGCGCGGGCAACCGATCTTCCGGAGCCGACTGCGGGAATACTCGCAACGGTCGGCACGAGCGGCTGGCCGTCGGCGCGGACAGTCCTGCTCAAGCAGCTCGACGACGCCGGTGCCGTGTTCTATACCAACCGCAACAGCCGCAAGGGCCAGGATCTTGCCGAGAATCCGCGCGCGTCCCTGTGCTTTCACTTCCAGCCGCTCTACGAGCAGGTCGAGATTCGCGGGGTGGTTGCCGGCATCTCGGACCGGGAAGCCGATCGTTACTGGGAGACGCGGCCGCGGATGAGTCAGATCGGGGGCTGGGCGTCGCACCAGTCAGAGCCGTTGGCCACTCGCAAGGAGCTCGAGGCGCGGGTCGCGGAGCTGGAGGAGCGTTTTCCAGAGCGGGTGCCGCGGCCGCCGCACTGGTCCGGCTACCGGATCATCCCCTCGTCCATCGAGCTGTGGTCCGCCGGGGACGGGCGGCTGCATGAGCGGGAGCGCTATGAGCTCCGTTCTGAGGGGTGGTGCCACTTCCTGCTCAACCCATAGGAGGGGGTCCGGTGTCAGGCGTGGACGATCTATCCCGCTACTCCGTCGAGCAGCTGCGCGAACTGCGCCGCCAGGTCGAAAAAGAGATCGAGCAGCGGCGGCGCGAGAACATCACCGAGGCCCGGCGTGAACTAAAGGCGATCGCCGAGCGTTACGGGTTCCCGCTCAGCGACCTGGTCCAGGACCTGCGGCGCAGCCGCTGAACGGCCTCGGGTCGGTGCTCAGGAGCGCAGGCCCGTCCCGCGGTGGAGCAGATAGAGCGCGAATCCGCCGAGGGCGATGATAAACAGCAGCATCATCGCGTACGAGAAGACGATATGCACGTCGGACGATCCGAGAATCCCATAGCGGAAGGCATTGACCATGTAGAGGATGGGGTTCGCCATGGAGGCCCCCTGCCAGAACTCGGGTAGCAGCGAAATCGAGTAGAAGACGCCGCCCAGGTAGGTCAGGGGGGTGAGAATAAACGTGGGGACGATGGCGATGTCGTCGAACTTCTTCGCGTAGATGGCGTTGATGAAGCCGCCGATCGAGAAGAGCACGGCGGTCAGCACCACCACCGAGATGGTGATCCACCAGTTGTGGATGGGCAGCGAAGTGAACATCAGGGCCACGGCGGTGACGATGGCGCCTGTGCACAGCCCGCGTCCGACGCCGCCGGCCACGTAGCCAAGAAGGATAACCAGGTTCGGTGTTGGTGAGACGAGCATCTCTTCGATGTGGCGCTGGAATTTGGCGCCGAAGAAAGAGGAGACCACGTTGTTGTAGGAGTTGGTGATCACCGCCAGCATGATGATGCCGGGGGCGATGTACTCCATGTAGGAGTAGCCCTCCATAGGACCGACCCGCTCGCCGATCAGGGCGCCGAAGATCACGAAGTAGAGCGTCATGGTGATCGCCGGCGGGACCAGCGTCTGGATCCAGATCCGCAGATAGCGGTGGGTCTCTTTGTAGACGATGGTCTGCAGGGAGATCCATGCCGAACGGGCCCTCGATGGAGTGCCCCAGCTCCCGTAGGTGCGTGCCATTTCAGACGGGTGGGTGCTCATTGGACACGCTCCTGATCGCTTTCGGCCGGTTCGGCCGGTGTGGGGTCGTTGCTCTCCACCAGGCGCAGGAAAAGCTCTTCGAGGCGATTCGACTTATTCCGCATGCTGGTGACCGATACCCCGTGCTCGGAGAGCGCTGCGAACAACTCGCTCAGAGCACGGCCGCGGGGCACTTCAGCTTCCAGGATGTAGTCGTCCACGCGTTTGAGGGGGAATCCGTCGATCTGCGGCAGCGGTTGCGGGACGTGGTCCACGTCCAGCAGGAAAGCGTGGGTGGAGAGGCGCTGGAGCAGGCTTTTGACATCGGTGTTTTCGATGATCTGGCCGTCGTCAATGATGGCGATGTCCTTGCACAGGCTCTCCGCCTCCTCGAGATAGTGCGTCGTCAGGATAATGGTGGTGCCCTGGTCGTTGATGTGGCGCAGGAAATCCCACATGGAGCGGCGAAGTTCGATATCGACGCCAGCCGTCGGCTCATCGAGGATCAGCAGTCTGGGCTCATGAATCAGTGCCCGGGCGATCATCAGCCGCCTTTTCATGCCCCCGGAAAGGGTACGGGAAACGGTGTCGCGGCGCTCCCAGAGGCCCAGACTGTGGAGGTAATGCTCCGCGCGCTGGCGGGCGATCCTGCGCGGAATCCCATAGTAGCCCGCCTGGTTGAGCACGATCTGCTCTACGGTCTCGAAGTTGTTGAAGTTGAACTCTTGCGGCACGAGCCCAATGGACGACTTAACGGCCCACGGGTCCCGGTCCAGATCGTGCCCGAAGACTCGCACGGTACCGCCGCTTTTGTTGACCAGCGTCGAGATGATCCCGATGAGGGTGGACTTCCCGGCGCCGTTGGGTCCGAGCAGCCCGAAAAAGGCCCCGGCATCGACGGTGAGGTTGACCTTCTGCAGAGCGATCTTCCCGCCCGCATAGGTCTTGGTGAGCTCGGAGACGGATAGGGCGGTCAATGGGGCTCCCGGCTTCGCGTGAACGACCGGTCATGATAGCCGCTGACCAAGCGCTTTTGTAGCGCTGTCACCGTGCCCGGCTTCTCGGCGGCGTGCCGTGACAGTTGGGCCCCGGCAGCGGTAGAATGCCGGCTGTCTACGCGCCGCAGGGCGCGGTTTGGAGAATACCACGACGGGAGGGGGACCCCCTCCCGTTTTTTGCATGCCCGTATCCCGTCGGCGGACGGGACTGATTGCAACAGGGGAGGCTGCGTTGACCCGGCCAGCATTGCTCGTCCTGCAGGACGGTACCGTATTCCGCGGCGAGGCGGTGGGCGCCGATGGGGCGGTGACCGGTGAGGTGGTTTTCAACACCGCAATGACCGGTTACCAGGAGATCGCCACCGACCCTTCCTACGCGGGCCAGATTGTGACCCTGACCTACCCGCATATTGGCAATACCGGGGTGAACGGCATCGATCAGGAGGACGACCGGGCGCGGCTGGCCGGCCTTGTTGTCCGCGATGTGCCGCCGCGCTCGAGCAACTGGCGCGCTGAGCAGGACCTCACGGCCTGGCTGCGCGAGCAGGGTGTGGTCGCCATCGCCGGGATCGATACGCGCAAGCTGACCCGCCTGCTGCGCGATCAGGGTGCGCAGGGCGGTTGTCTGGTCGCCGGCGAAACCGTCGATGAGGCCTGGGCGGCCGCTGAGGCAGCGGGTTATGGCGGCATGGTGGGGCGTGATCTGGCCGGGGAAGCAGGTACGCGCACCCGTAAGGAGTGGCAGCGCGGCCTCTGGACGCTGGACGACGGTCGGGCTGATGCGGCCCCGCACGAGGAGCCGGGACGTTACCATGTGGTCGCCTTCGATTTCGGGATCAAGCAGCAGATCCTGCGGCTGCTGGTCGAGCACGGCTGCCGGGTCACCGTGGTGCCCGCCCATACCGCGGTCGCGGATGTTCTGACCCTGAAGCCGGATGGGCTGTTCTTCTCCAACGGTCCGGGCGATCCGGAGCCGATGGATTATGCCATTGCCACGATCCGGGAGTTGCTCGAATCCTACCGGATACCAACGTTCGGCATCTGCCTCGGCCATCAGTTGCTGGGGCTGGCCAGTGATGCGCGCACCGAAAAGATGAAGTTCGGTCACCACGGCGCCAACCATCCGGTGATCGACCTCGAGAGCGGGCAGGTGCTGATCTCCAGCCAGAATCACGGCTTTGCCGTGGACGAGGCCAGCCTGCCGGCACACCTGCAGGCGACTCACCGGTCGCTGTTCGATGGTACTTTGCAGGGCGTTCGCCGCACCGACGTGCCGGCCTTCAGCTTCCAGGGCCACCCCGAGGCCAGCCCTGGCCCCCACGACGTACGTCCGCTGTTCCAGCGCTTTACGGAAATGATGGCGTAGACCCCGCGAGTGCATCCGAATCATGCCGAAAAGAACTGATATCCAAACGATCCTCATCATTGGCGCCGGCCCCATCGTCATCGGGCAGGCGTGCGAATTCGACTACTCCGGGGCGCAGGCCTGCAAGGCGCTGCGAGAGGAGGGCTACCGGGTTGTTCTGGTCAACTCGAACCCTGCGACGATCATGACCGACCCGGAGACCGCCGATGCGGTCTATGTCGAGCCGGTGGAGTGGCAGACGGTCTCGCGGATCATCGAGCGCGAGCAGCCCGATGCGGTCCTGCCGACCATGGGCGGGCAGACCGCGCTCAACTGCGCCCTGGACCTGG
>PUNM01000047.1 GCA_003552625.1 Ectothiorhodospiraceae bacterium | reverse complement strand
CTAATCGGCTATGCCGGAACGCCGGCGGGTTCCAGAGCGCCCAGCAGCGGGCGGTGACCACCCAGACGCGTGAGTAGCCACCCGAGCAGAGCGCGCAAAAGAACTGGCATGGCCCGCAGCAGGAGCCGGATGTTGTGCCCGGCGGCGGCCAGCACCGCATTCATCGCATCACCCAGGCGGCCTTTGAGTCGGCACCGGTCCATGCGCCCATCGGTCTTCATGTGGCCGATCACCGCCTCTACCGCCGAGCGTCGGCGCAACTCCCGGCGAAGGCGCCGGGTGTCCACCCCGCGGGCCCCTTCGCGTATTGGTGCGGCCGAAAAGCGTAAGGCTGACTCACTCGCGAAATGGTCTGGACCACTTTCATGCCTGCTTGCCCGAATCCTCGGCCCTCGCTCCACCATCGCGATCTTCTAGCGACGCCAGCACACGCCGAAAGCCCTCCAGCCCCGCCTCCAGGTTCTCCACGATCTCCTCGGCGATCTCTTCAGGCGCCGGGAGGTTGTCCATATCCCCCAGCGAGGCGTCGCGGAGCCAGAAAATATCGAGGCTCACCTTGTCTCGGGCCAGGATCTCCTCGTAGGTAAACCGGCGCCAGCGGCCCTCCGGGTTGTTCTCGCTCCAGGTCTCAACCCGCTCGTGGCGGTTCTCCGGGTTGTAGCAGCGGATGAAGTCGCGCAGGTGCTCCAGCCGCAGGGGCTTGCGCTTGAGCGTGTGGTGGATGTTGGTCCGGTAGTCGTAGAACCACACCTCCCGAGTCCAGGGCTCGGCGCGGCCGGGGCGGTTGTCGAAGAAGAGAACGTTAGCCTTCACACCAGGTGCGTAGAAGATGCCCGTAGGCAGGCGCAGGATGGTGTGCAGATCGGTGGTCTCAAGCAGCTTACGGCGCACTGTCTCGCCCGCCCCGCCCTCGACGAGCACGTTATCCGGCACCACCACCGCCGCTTGGCCATTCTCTTTGAGCATGGTGCGGATGTGCTGGACGAAGTTGAGCTGTTTGTTGGAGGTGGTCGCCCAGAAATCTGGACGCTCGTAGACGAAATCCTCCTTCTCCCGCTCCCCCGTGGCCTCGTTAACGAAGGTCATGCTGGACTTCTTGCCGAAGGGCGGATTGGTCAGCACGTAGTCGTAGCGCTGTGGCGGCGGCGTGATAAGGGCATCGGTGGAGACGATCGTGGGTTCATCGTCGATATCGCCGATGTTGTGCAGGAACAGGTTCATCAGGCACATACGGCGAGCCTCGGCCACGATCTCGTTGCCGTGGAAGGTTTCGTGCTTGAGAAAGCGCTTCTCCGCGCTGTCCAGCTCATGCTCGTCAGTAATGAAGTCGTAGGCCTTGAGGAAGAAACCGCCGGTACCGCAGGCCGGGTCGGCGATCGTCTTCCGCGGCTCCGGGCGGAAGCAGGCCACCATGGCCTCGATGAGCGCCCGCGGAGTGAAGTACTGCCCCGCCCCCGGACTTCACGTCCTCGGCGTTCTTCTCCAGCAGGCCCTCGTATAGGTCCCCCTTCACGTCCGAGCCGAGCATGGCCCAGTCCTCAGCGTCGATCATCTCGATGACGCGGGCAAGCTTGGCCGGGTCTTGGATCTTGTTCTGGGCCTTCATGAAGATCTGGCCCAACATGCCCTCTTCCTGGCCCAGGAGGCGCAGCGTCTCGATGTAGTGGGCCTCCAGCTCGGCGCCTTTGAGCCGCTTGAGACTGGACCAGTCGTAGCCCACCGGGATGCCCACCTCGCGGTTGTACGGCGGCCGGGCGTACTCGTCAGCCAGCTTGAGGAAGATCAGATAGGTTAGCTGTTCCAGGTAGTCCCCGTAGCCCACGCCGTCGTCGCGCAGGGTGTGGCAAAAGCTCCAGACTTTGTTGACCAGGGTTTGGGCGTTCATGGGGAATCTTTACTCTCGGAAGGTTTATGAACCGGTTTGACCTGGTATGACACAGATATGACCCGATATGACACCTCGGCAGGTCATACTTCAGGTTCGGTATAGAAGGCGCCCCTGCGTGTGCCGTGCTGAACGAGCCTACCCTCACCCACCAGCCGCTGGAGGAGCTTACCTGCCTGACGAGGCCCTAGACGGCAAAGTTCTGCTGCCTCACGTCTGGTGATTCGACCGTGCTCCCGGACATACTTGAGGACCATCTCGTCCTGCTGAAAGCGGTCAAATCCCGACTGCCGAACGTATTCAGCCTTTTGACCCAATTCGCGATAAAGCCGTCTTGACAGGGTGTAGGTTCGGTTGCGCTTGGCTCCGTGGGCTTCCACTAATCCAGCTTCTGCCAAAGGCTCCAGGACTTGGCGTGCCTGGGCCTGATCCAACCCGAGGCCGTGCGCAAGATCTTGGCTAGATAGCCGCCGCGCCTCCCGCAGAGCCGACAGAACCATGAGGCTCTCAACAGGAAGCGGACCAGCCCGCCGCTCTTCCTCTTCCAGGATCAACCGCAGGAAGTCCAGATCTGCCTCGGCCACGCTGAGCCGGACCACCACATTGCTGCGCGTGGTTCGGCTGTAGTCCGGCCGAGCGCGCCCGTAGCGGAGCAAGCCGCGGTAGATCAGGTCCACGCCCCGGCCGGAGCGCTCCACTAAGCCGACCCGCTTGAACGCATCCGCCAATGCAGGATTCCGGGGATGGGGCGGGACCGTGAGCAGGTTATCCAGACTCACGCCCTCCACAAATCCCCCAGGATTACTGACCTCCAGGACCTCGGTCTCCAGCTTGACGTGGACCGCTCCCAGACGCGCGTAATCGCGGTGGGTCAGTGCATTGGCCACTGCCTCGCGGAAGGCCCGCTCCTCAACGCGCGGCACCGGGATCCGGTACAGCCCCATCTGGAGCTCCTGCTCCGGGTTGTACGGCCGAAACATGGTCTCTAGCCACTCCATGGTCCGCAGAAGCGGGGCGCGAGTGAACTCATTTACCTGCACCGCCTCCTGCTCCAACACCTGGAAGGCGACCTCATGGCCCGGTACATGCCGCCGCAGCGCGGATTCCCGGCCAATAAGGAGCAACCCCAGCAGCGTCGGCACCAGCTCGCCATCCTGCTCAACGGTCAGACCGAGAGCACCGTCCAGGGCCTCGTCTTCGAGCTCGCCAAGCACCGCATCCCCGCCCCGTCGCTCGACGATCTGCCTCAGTCTTTCACGCTCCAGCGGGTCCAGATCCGCCAGCGTGGCGCCCGTCACCGGCTGGTTTGTGGGATCTACGCTCCCGAACCGGGAAAGGCGGCTGGGAATCTCATGGGGCAAGAAGGGCTCACATTCGGGCTCACCGTCCGCCTGCATTCGGCGACGCTTATAGACGCCGTCAGTGGTGGCATAGAGGCGGCCATCCACGGGCACCTCGATCCGGGCGACGCGTACACCCTCGGCCTCCACCGGCGTTACGCGGACATCCAGGCGCGGCGCGGTGCGGCTGGCGATGAAGGCGGGCAAGGTGGACAGCTCGGCATGGTCTGCGTGCAAGCCGGTGGGCGTGCCGTCGTCCTCCACACCCAGCCACAGCTCACCGCCCTCACTGTTAGCCAGGCAGACCACGGTCTCGATCAGCTCTTTGTCGGGGAGCTTCTTACGGTCGCTTTTGAACTCGACCGTCATGGATTCCCTGGTTGGAATCACGTTGAAGCCTCCATCACACTGAGACTCCCCATACAAACGTTCCGACTCCCCAGACTAAGCCTCTGGACTTCCCTGATAGCACATCCAACCCCCAAGACAAATTCCCTTCCCAGACTAAAACCTGAGACCCACCTTCCACGCCGCCAGTCCGAGTTTCGACCCTATGTAAGAAATTACGCCTTCTCCTCTTTCGCACCTTGCTCCTGGCCGTGGATCCGGGTGAGCAGGTCGGCGGCGGGCTCATCGTCTTCACTTTGGGCTACTAAACGGCCCTCGAAAGCGCACTTGAGAATACACTGACGAAGAAGCTGCATCTGCTGGAGCGAATTTTCAATGGTTTTCTCGGCCTCTTCCATCTCGCCCAGCTTCACCTCTAGTTCCTCGACCACAAGCTCCTGCTCCTGAACGGAGCATATAGGAACCAAAAGGTTTTCCACCTTGGATAGGCTCAGGGTATGCAACCCCGAGGTGGAACTCGCGACCCGCATAATATGGTCACGCCCTTGTTTGGATAAACGGAACCAGAGCGCGAAAAAGGAGCGCAGGAGACTGGTTGGACGTGCCCTAATCAAATGGTTTTGGTGAACTGCCCCAGGAACCCGCCCATCCCAAACAGCCACGCGACCTATTTGATCTACACTTCCATTTCCTTCCACCACGAGGAGGTCTCCATCCTCAAGGCTTACCTGGGGCAGCTCGCTTTCCTCGACCCCAATTTCGTGTACTTCGCCCATCTCCAACCGGTTGGCATAAACATTCCCGACCCGCAGAAACGGGCGCTTGTTATCCAGGCTCTGTCTTTTGGGGTTCTTGGTGATTCCTCCGGCTACCTCCGCAGCCTCTCCAAGCCGTACCCAAGACCACCCAGACGGAAGGACTGGTAAGTCTTCTAGCTCTTCCTCTGTCGGTGCCGCCTGCTTTTTTGGCTCTTTCGGTTTCCGCGGCTTCTTCCCCGGCTTGCCATCGGCCTCCCACTGAGCCACCTCGGCCTTCCAGTCCTCCAACTGCTGCTGGTAGCGAGCCTGGCGCTCCTCACGGATGCGCTGCAGGAGCTGATCGGCACCTTCCAGCTCATCGACATGGTCGCGGCGCCACTGCTCAGTGAGGCGGCCCTCGAAGGCGTGCTTGAGGAGGGATTGGCGGTAGGACTGGAGCCGCGCACGGGCGGTCTCTAGGTTGGCCACGCTGTCGTCCAGCTCGGAGAACAGCTCCTCGATCTTGGCGACGATGCGTTTTTGCTCCCCCAACGGGGGCAAGGGAAGTGGTATGTTCTCTACCGTCCGTGAAGATAGGTGCTTCACCGTGACTGATGACGTATGGGCGTGGATCGCATCAAGGTAGGGCTGGAGGCAAAAATAGAGGAATTTCTCTTCCATGAGATCGCTTTTCAAGCGGACTCGACAAACGCGCTGGTTTAGTACCGCCTTCCCCCCATTCCAGAATGCACACCTGAAATCCCCATCCATCCCAATCAGAAGATCACCGGAATTCACAATATATTCGGGGCCATATGGCCCATTGTAAAAATTCTCCGTTTCCTGCTGGCCTACATCCCGGATACGGATAAGAGGAAGCCCCTCGTCTTCCGTAAAATACGAAGAGCTGAAGGCTGCCCCGTTTTGCACGCTGGCAATCTCTTTCAGGAAAACGCGCCCCCAGTGGGCAGCTTTTACGAGGAGAGGGTGTTGCCCGCTCTCAACGATCTGCTGGGGAGTCAACCCAAGAGCCATTACGCCACCATCTCCTCATTCATCTCCTCAATCACCTCGTTCATGCGGTCCCCGAAGAGTTGGTACATGCGGCCCCGGCCGCCCTCGGCGTCGAACGGGGTGTAGTCCAGGTCGTCCACCTCGCAGCGCAGGGAGGTGGCGATGTGGTCGCGGATCATCTCCAGCCAGCGGCGCTGCTCCTCGGTGAACTTGGGGGCGTTGCCGGCGTGCTCGCCGAAGATCCAGCGCTTGAAGTTGCGGCGCACGGTCTCGTCGAAGGGCGTGAGCCGCTCGTCCCAGCCCGCCACGCGGCGCAAGAGGGCCACGATCTGGGCTAGCTCCTTCTCGGGGCGGCGGGCTTGCACCTCGTCCAGGGCGGCGTAAGCGATCCAGACCTTCGCCGGGGCAAGTTCGGGGCGCTCGCGGCGCAGGACCGCCAGAACCTCGCGGATCTTGCCCTGGGTCAGCTCCCGGCGGCGGTGAGGCTCGCTGAGCAGGATGGTCAGGGCATCGAGCTCGTCGCGGCGCTCCTGCACCCAGTCGGCAAAGCCTTGGGCCAGGGCCTGGCGGTGGGCCTCGGTGTTCTCAGTCCAATCGCTGGTGAGCACCGCATCCGGGTTCACCTCGTCGATCACCTGCTCCTGGCGACGCTGGATAGAGGCCATGGCCTCGTGCAGGTGGCCAGTGACGACGACGGTGGCGCGGCGGGCGCGGGCCTCCCGGGTCTGTGCATACTGCTCCGGATCGGGCTCGGCGCCCTCGGGCAGATCGTACTGCGCGCGGGCCTCCTCGGCGATGCGATCGGGGTCGTCCACGCTCAGCAGCTCGGAGGCGACACTCTGGAGATCTGGGCCGCCCGTGGCCTCGCGGATCTCCTGCTCCCCTTCCGCATCCAGGCGCTTGGCGAAGCGTGACAGGCGCCCGGCAAGGCTGCGCAGGCGCTCCTCGTCGCGCTGCCCCATAGCCACGGACTCAATGAGCTCTTTGGTAGAGACCGACGGCTTGCGCTCCAGGGTGCCGGTCTCCATCTTCTCGGAGTCGGTGACGCCCACGGCGTCCACGAGGACGAAACCCTCCTTGGGCCCATCGGCGGCGGGGGTGACCTGGCGCAGGCCTTCCGCGTCCAGGCTGCGGGTGCCGCGACCCACCATCTGGGTGTAGTAGGTGCGGGACTTCACCTCGCGCATGAACACCACGCACTCGATGGGCTTCACATCGGTACCGGTGGCGATCATGTCCACGGTGACCGCAATGCGCGGGCTGTAGTCGTTGCGGAAGGCAGCGAGCACCGTGTCGGCGTTCTCCTCGCTGCGGTAGGTGACCTTCTTGCAAAAGGCGTTGCCGGCATCGAAGACCTCCCGGGCGGTGCGGATGATGTCGTCGGCGTGGCTGTCGCTCTTGGCGAAGATGAGGGTCTTCGGCACCTCCACGCTGCCGTCGGCGCGGACCCGGTCCGGAAACATTTTCGGCAAAGCATCGCGGAAGGCGGCCAGGACGGTGCGGATTTGGTCCGGGTTCACCACGTCGCGGTCGAGCTGGCGGCCCTCGTAGACCACCGGCTCGTCGAGCTGCTGCCAGCGGCGCTCGCGGGAGAGGCGCTCGCGGTGCTCCACCACCTCCTCGGCCTCGATCTCGCCGCCCTCTCGGGTGCGCTCCGTGTCGATGCGCCAGATGCGGTGGTCGACGTTGACGCCGTCCACCACCGACTGCTCCAGGGTGCACTCGCTGACCACGTTCTGCTGGAAAAAGGCGTAGGTGCGTTTGTCCGGGGTGGCGGTCAAGCCAACAAGGAAGCTGTCGAAGTACTCCAACACCTGGCGCCAAAGGTTGTAGATGGAGCGGTGGCACTCGTCGATGATGATGACATCAAAAAACTCCGGCGGCACGCGCTCGTTGTACGCCACCGGGACCGGCTCGCGACCCATGCCTGCCGGCCCGCCAGGCTGCTCCTCGGCGGTCTCGTCCAGTGGCTCACCCTGGAGGACGGAGTACATCCGCTGGATGGTACTGATACAGACCTGGCCGTCGGCGGGCACGTGGGACGAGGTGAGCCGCTGGACGGTGTAGAGCTCAGTGAACTTTCGGTTATCGTCCTGGGGGATGTAGTTGTGGAACTCCCCTTCCGCCTGCTTGCCAAGGTTGTGCGTGTCCACCAGAAAGAGCACGCGCCGGACGCCCGCGTGTCGCAATAATCGGTAGATGGCCGTGATAGCCGTGTAGGTCTTCCCGGCACCGGTAGCCATCTGTATAAGCGCTCGCGGCCGGTTACGGCGCAAGGCCCCTTCCAGGTTGCGGATAGCGGTGTACTGGCAGTCGCGCAAGCCGGCACCAGATAAGGCGGGCAACCGCTGCAGACAGGCGCGCAGGGTAGCTGGCTCCGCCAACCAAGCGCCCAAGGCTTCGGGCCGGTGGAAGCTGAAGACCTCGCGCGAGCGGGGCTCAGGATCCGCAGTGTCGGTGAAATAGATGACCGAACCGGTGGCCTCGTAGCGGAAGCGCAGATCCGCCACGCCTACGTGATTAAGCCCGGCCGCGGCGTACCTCGCCGTTTGCTCCTCGACGCGGTGGAGGTGCTGACCCTCTTCCTGGCGCTTGGCCTCGATCACCCCAGCAGCCTGCCCATCAACCAGGAGCAGGTAGTCCATGGGGCCGGCATCGGCGGGTACTCGCGGACCGCCACACCGCGACTGGCACCGGGATCGAGACCTTGGCGATCCTGAACGACCCAGCCCGCCTGACGGAGCTGATCGTCGATGCGATCGCGAGCTTGTTGTTCCGGGCTCTGGTTGAGATCCTTGCCCATTATTCCCCTTCGTCCTGCTTGCCGATCCGCGGCCTGATAGCCAATTGAAGCGAGTCTCCCAGCGGTTTCAGCTCAATCACGCACACGCCAGACCGTAAGGCCCTCAAGATCGCCTCAAGAGATCTTCGATTATACCCGGCACGTCGCGTAGCCCCCCGGAACCGCAGCTGCGCTAATTTGCCAAGCAGATTGTGCCTGATCGTTTCGCCGCTACATACTGCACGAACTGATGGTCGGTCACCGATACCCCTTACATTCCCGGTGCAGCGATAGCACCCCACGCTACCACCATGCGCACGGCACTCCATATCACGTTGAACGCCGAACCAACCCCCAGGTAGCGTTTATGGCCAAGGGACCTGAAGTGGCGCAACCGTGAGCATGGACGACTGCAAGCAGGACCCAGCGATCCGCTGGTACCACGAGCGCGCCAAGCGCGTTGCGGACGACTATGAGTCCCTCTCTTTCCCGGACGTCCACAACTGGCTCATCGACCGTCTGCCACCTGGCGGCGAAAGCATTGTCCTGGACGTCGGGGCCGGCTCCGGCCGGGATGCCGCCTGGCTCGCGGAGCGCGGCCACGAGGTGGTTGCCGTCGAACCGGCCGCGGCCCTGCGCCGCGAGGCCGCCCGTCGCCACCCCCACCCGCGCATCCGCTGGCTTGACGACCAGCTCCCCGGGCTCGAGGACGTCCACCGCCTGGGCGTGTGCTTCGATGCCATCCTGCTCAGCGCGGTCTGGATGCACGTACCGCAAGGCCAACGCGAACGCGCCTTCCGCAAGCTCATTACCCTGCTCAAGCCGGGCGGGCTGCTGGCCTTTACGCTGCGCCTGGGCCCCGAGGCCCCGGAGCGCGGCCTGCGTGCAGTCTCGGTAGCCGAACTCCGTCAGCTCGCCGCGG
>PUNM01000017.1 GCA_003552625.1 Ectothiorhodospiraceae bacterium | reverse complement strand
CGGGCTCGGGCTCGGGCTCGGGCTCGGGCTCGGGCTCGGGCTCGGGCTCGGGCTCGGGGGTGGAGGATCGGTGCTCCGCACCGCTGGGTCCAACGGCCTCGCCCGACTGCCGATGGCCGGGCGGCTCTTCTTCCGGCCCGGCGGCCCGCTCATCGCTTGCAGCCGCATCGGTATCCCCTGCCGGCTCCGCGCCCGCCGGCATGGACGCCGATCCGGAAGACGCCTCAGGGGCCCCTTCGAGCGATGCCGGCCCGTGCTGCCACCACGGTCCCTCGGGGCCGGTTTCGGCCTCGGGGGCCCTGGGCCGGCCCGGCTCGGGGGTATCACTGCTCAGGTCCAGCCCCAGGTCCGGGTCCGGATCGACCTCCCGCTCGCGCAGGAGGTCATCAATCCCGCGCAAGTCGTCGTCATCGATGAAAGGGCGCTCCGATTGCTCCCGGGGCGCCGCCGCGCCGGCCGTCTGCCCGGGCTTGGCAGAAGGTTCCGACGCCTGCCCGCGCCGCCGCTGCCGCCAGCGCCCGAACACGTAAATCGCCGCAAGCAGCGCGGCGCCGACGCCGAGGATCGTCCAGCGCATCGGATCCATGGATTCCTCTCCGTTATCCGGCCTCGGCCAAGTCCAAGGCCTCATCGACATCCACGGCGACCAGCCGGGAGACACCCGGTTCGTTCATGGTCACGCCGAGCAGATGGGAGACCCGCTCCATCGTGGTCCGATTGTGCGTGATCAGAACAAACTGGACCATCTCCGACATCTCCTCAACCAGGTCGCAAAAGCGGCCCACATTGGCATCGTCCAGCGGTGCATCGACCTCGTCGAGGAGACAGAAGGGCGCAGGGTTGAGGTGAAAGATGGCAAAGACCAACGCCACCGCGGTCAGCGCCTTCTCCCCGCCGGAGAGCAGATGGATGCTCGAGACCCGCTTGCCGGGCGGCTGTGCCAATACCGTCACCCCGGTGGACAGCAGATCGTCGTCGGTCAGTTCCAGGTAGGCGCGCCCACCGCCGAACAGACGCGGGAAGAACTGGCCAAGCCCCTGATTAACCTGCTCGAAGGTCTCCCGGAAGCGGGAACGCGTCTCGCGATCAATCCGGCGGATCGCGCTCTCCAGGGTCTCCAGGGCTTCACTGAGGTCGGCGTACTGCTCATCGAGATAACCCTGACGCTCCTCGAGTTGCTGGCACTCATCGATCGCCGCCAGGTTCACGGACCCGAGCCGGCGGATCCGCTCGCTGGTCTGCTCCAGCGCTTTCTCCCAGGCCTCCACCTGGGCGTCCTCTGGCAGCCGCGCCGCGACCTCCTCTTCGGTCTCGCCGAGTTCACCAAGCGCCTGCGCCTCGTGACTGCGGTGCACCCGTAACTCGCCAAGCTCGAGGCGTAACGCCTCCAGTCCCTCGCGGAGCTGTTCGGCCTGCTGCTCGGCGGTCACCCGTTGCTGATCCTGCTCGCGCAGCTCGTGGTCGTAGCGGTCCGCGGCCGCGCGTGCCTCGCTGAGTTTCGCCTCCGCCTCCGAGCGACGGTTGAGCAGCGCCTCACGCCGCTCCTCGAGCTCAGCGACCGGATCCTCCTCACCGGCCAGTGCGCTCTCCAGTTCCGCGCGTCGCTGCTCGTCGCGCTGTTGCTGCGCCTCCGAGCGCTGAAGCTGCTCGCGGACCGATTCCAGCGCCGTACGGGCACTCTCACGACGGGTCGCCAGGTCGTGGCGACGCTCGCGCGTCTCGCGCAGCCGCTCCCGGGCCCGCTCCAGCTGCTCGCGCAGATCCTGCTGCCCGGCTTCCACCTGGGCCAGCCGATCGGCGGCAGCGGTGGCCGCCTCCGCGGCCTCTTCCGCCGCTGCCGTGGCCTCCTCCAGCTCCTGCTGCGCACTGTCGCGCTGCTCGGCCAGGCGCAAGCGCTCGGCAGCGAGCTGCTCGCGGCGCTCACGTGCCTGCTCCAGCGCTTCACGCCGATGCTCCAGGCGCGCCTGCAGGTCGGCCTGACGGCGATTCAGTGGCGCCAGCTCGCCGCCCAATTCATCCCGGCGTCGCTCCGCCTCCGCCACCTGTCCGCGGGCATCCGCCAGGGCACCTTCCAGCTCGCGCACCCGCTCTTCGGCCGCCGCCTGCTCCTCGCGCAGGCTATTGATCTCCTGCTCCCGCTCCAGCACGCCGCTCTCGGCATCGACCTGGCCGGGAAGCCGCACCCAATTGCGGCCCATCCAGACCCCTTCCGGGGTCACGACGCTCTCGCCCGGGGCGAGTTGCGAGCGCAGCGCTTGTGCCGCCGCGGCCGTATCGGCGCACCGGATTCCGGCAAGCAGCTCTCGTGCCGCGGCGCTTCCCGCCACCCGCGCCGCCAGTCGATCCGCCGGTGGTTCCTCCGCCGCGGCGTGATCGGCCACCAGGGTCAACGGCCCGCCCTCCGGGGCACCCTCCGTCGGCAACGCCTCCTCGCCGAGCCAAACCCCCTGCAGGGTATCGCCCAGGACCGCCTCCACGGCGCGCTCCCAGCCACCGTCCACGCGCAGGATCTCGGCCAGCCGCGGGGCTTGCGCCCAACCACGCCGCTCCAGCCAGGCGTGGCGGTCATCACCGCGCCGCCCGAGGGCCGACTCCTGCAAGGTCTCCAGAGAAGTCAGGCGCGCCTTGACACCGGAGAGGGCCTCGCGGGCCTGTTCCAGCGCCTCGGCCGCCGCGTCCCGCTCCGTGCTCTTTTGCTCCACGGCCTCTGCGGCAGCATCACGGCGGTGCTGAAGATCCTCGAGCTCCGCGGCAAGTTGTTCGTCTTCCTCCTCGAGCTGCTCGATCTCGGTCTCCAGACGATGAAGATCGACACCGGCGTGCTCTTCATCGATCGATGCTATCCGCTCCTCAAGCTCGCGCACGCGACGCTCCGCCCCCTCCAGGCGAGTCCGCTCCACCTCCTCGCGGCGCTGTGCCGCCGTCTTCTCACTGCGCACCGATTCGACCTCGTCGCGCCAGGCATCCAGACGCCCCTGGGCATCCTCCTGCGCCGACTCGGCGACCTGTTCTTCCTCCTCGGCGGCCTCCAGGGACGGCTCCACATCCTCCAGGAGTTCCTCCAGCACCCGGCGCTTCTCGCGATCGGAGGCGAGGGTCGCCTCCAGGCTCTCGAGGGCCTCGCGGACCTGCGCCAGTTCCTGCTCACGACGCTGGCGCAGATCACGGGCACCCTGGATCCGCTCATCGACGGACGCGATCTCCGCGCCGACCTCGTAGTACTCGCCCTGGATCGTATTGAGCTGCTCGTGGCGCTCCCGGGAAGCCTCGCGCAGGCGCTCCATCTCCCGCTCGGCCCGGCGCTGCTCGGCCACCGCTGCCTCACGTTCGGTCTCCTGCTCGCGCAGCGTGTGCTCCTTGCTGGCAATCTGTTCGTCGAACTGGCGAAGACGCAGCAGTGAGAGCTCACCGCGCAGGCGCCGCTCCTCGGCCTTGTACGTTCGATAGCGCTCCGCCGTTTCGGCCTGGCGGCGGAGTTTCTCCAGCTGCTTGTGGACCTCGTCGCGGACATCCTCGAGGCGTTCCAGGTTCTCCCGGGTATCGCGGATGCGCCGCTCCGTCTCGCGCCGGCGCTCCTTGTAGACCGAGATCCCGGCCGCTTCCTCCAGGTAGACGCGCAGCTCCTCCGGGCGGGATTCGATGACCCGGGAGATCATCCCCTGCTCGATGATGGTGTAGCCCCGCGGGCGCAGGCCCGTACCGAGGAAGACATCCGTGATATCCCGGCGCCGGCAGCGCGTGCCATTGAGCGAGTAGTGCGATTGCCCCTCGCGGTTGACCTGGCGCTTGACGGAGATCTCGTTGTACGCGGCGTACTGGCCTCCGATGGCGCCGTCGGTGTTATCAAAGATCAGCTCGATGCTCGCCTGCCCCACCGGCGAGCGGGCGCTGGAGCCGCTGAAGATGACATCGCTCATGGACTCGCCGCGCAGGTGCTTGGCCGAGCTCTCGCCCATGACCCAGCGCACCGCGTCGATGATATTCGACTTGCCGCAGCCGTTCGGGCCGACCACACCCACCATTCGGCCGGGCAGCGGCACTGAGGTGGGATCGACAAACGACTTGAAGCCGGCGAGTTTGATCCGTTTTAGATGCATCGTGGAGTAGGCGGCCGCCTCGGGCTAAGATAGCCGGCCATTATCAAGCCTGATGCAACCCTTGGAAAGCCATGTCGACTGAACCCGCACGCACGCTGGAGACCTTCGAAAACCCCAATCCGGAGCGGGATTACACCATCCGCATGGAGATCCCGGAGTTCACCTGCCTGTGCCCGAAAACCGGGCAACCGGACTTCGCCACCCTTCATCTGGAGTACACTCCGGATCAGCGCTGTGTGGAACTGAAGTCCCTCAAGCTCTACGTCTGGTCCTTTCGGGATGAGGGCGCCTTCCACGAGGCGATCACCAATCGCATCCTCAACGACCTGGTCGCCGCTACGCAGCCGCGGTTCATGAAGCTTACGGCCCATTTCCATGTCCGCGGCGGGATCTGGACCACGGTCGAGGTGGAGCACCACGGCCGCTGAGCCCGGGGGCGGCATGAGCGGGCCCGGCGCACAGTTCTCAACCCGGTTCGCCCCGTCGCCGACCGGGCCGCTGCACTTCGGTTCCCTGGTGGCCGCGCTGGGGAGTTGGCTGGCAGCCCGCTCCCGCGGCGGCACCTGGCATGTGCGCATCGACGACCTGGACCCGCCCCGGGAGGAGCCCGGCGCTGCCCCAGCCATCCTGCGCACCCTCGAGGCGCACGGGCTGACCTGGGACGGCCCGGTGGTCTATCAGAGCCGCCGCGCCGCGGCTTACCAGGAAGCGCTTGAGACCCTGCGCCGAAGCGGCTGGGCCTACCCCTGCGCGTGCTCGCGGCGCGAAATCCAGGCCGCAGGGCCTGCCTCGGGCCCCATGGGCTGGATCTACCCAGGCACGTGTCGCTCCGGGCTGCCCCCGGGGCGAGCCGAGCGCGCCGTGCGGGTCCGAACCCAGGGGGTGCGGATCCATTTTGTCGATGCCGCGGCCGGGCCAATCACCACGGAGCTGGACTCAGAGATCGGCGACTTCGTCATCCGTCGCGCCGACGGCTTCTTCGCCTACCATCTGGCGTGTGCCGTGGACGATGCCGCCTACGGCTACACCCACGTCATCCGCGGCCAGGACCTGCTGGCCTGCACGCCGCCGCAGATCCATCTTCAGCGTCTGCTCGGACTCAACACACCGCACTACCACCACCTGCCGCTGGCCCTTAACGAATACGGCCAGAAGCTCTCCAAACAGAACCGTGCGCCGCCGCTGGAAGCGGACCGAGCATCCGCGAATCTGGTCGAGGCCCTCGGGTTGCTCGGCTACGCACCAACAGAGGGCCTCGACCGCGCCCCCGCCCCGGAGGTACTTGGCTGGGCGCTGGCGCACACCCGGCGTGCCTAGAAACGCTGGGTCAGCCCGACCCGGATCTGTCGCCGCTCGCCCTGCACGCGTGGGGCGGCCAGGTAGCGCTCGTCGGTGGCGTTGAGTACGCGCAGATCCCAGCGCGAATCCTCGGTGAGTTCATAGACCGCCCCGAGTTCGTGGAGCACGTAGGCGTCAGTGCGGTACTGGTTCGCGTCATCCAGATACCACCCGCCGACATACTGCCCGCTGTACCAGAGCCTTAAGGCGAGCGGCGTATAAGCCCCGAAATTGTGCTCCAGCTCGACACCGGCCAAGTGCTCGGGGATCCCCTCGAAATGGTGATTGCGGTACTCGGGGTCGTCGTAGCGCCGGCTGCGCTGCACTGTGGCGTGAGGCTCCACCCGCCACGCCGCAGAGCCCCACTGGTGGCGCAGCTCCAGGCCTGTCACCCGTTTCTCGCCGGCTGCGGTCAGATCTTCCGGATCCGGGGTGCTGCGGTCCTCGCGGGGCAGGTTGGTCTGCGCCAGGTGAAAGACGCTGACCGCCACCTGCTGGCGCTGCTCCGGCCGGTAGGTCCAGCCGGCCTCGACAATGCGGCTTTCGCGGGAGGGGAGATAGTCGCCGTGGCGGTCGGTCCCCTCATTGGGCTGGAAACCGCGGCCGAGGCTCCAGTGCAGCGCCGCCCGATCCGTGACCCGGGCCCGCAGACCCAGCTGCCCGGTCCAACCGGAATCCTCGGCGACCACCCCGAACACGGGATTGTGCCTATCCTCCCGCCGGATCTCGTAGGTGTTGTAGCGCAGACCGAAGCCCGCCTCCCAGGCGGCGCCGATCTCCGCGTGCTGGGCGAAGTAGACGCCGTGCTGCTTCCGCTCCTCCCGAACCGATGAGTCCTGTCGATTCAGGTCCGCCGGATCGATGCCGGTAAAGTCGGGCTCCAGGGGGTCGATCTGGAAACCGCTGAGGGAGTCGCGGGCCATATCGGTCTCGTCCTGCTGCCGGTCAACACCGATCACGGAACGAAGCGGTTGCCCCGCCACCGCGCCGTCGTACTCCACCTGGATGCGCGCGTCGTGCTGCGTGTAGTCGTCTTCGACGTCATACCCCCAGCCGGCCATCGGCTCATCGGCGGGCACGCCGCCACTGACGAAGCCCAGGAGGAAATCCTCGCGCTCGACCTCGGCGCGCGCGGCCCGGGCCGTCAACCGCCAGCCACCATCCCAGACGTGTTCCCAGTAGAGCGCCGCACGCCGATAGCGGCGATCGCTCTCCTGCTCCGGGCTGTGCAGCGGCGTGTCGAGAACCGGACCGACACCATCGACCACCGCGGTCCCGAAATCGAACGGGCGGCGGTTGCGCTGCGCCTCGTACTCCAGGCGCAGTTCCCCGTCCGGATGGTACGCCCAGGCCAGCCCGGCCAGTCCGTGGACGCGCTCAGTGCTCAATTCCGCCGGCCGGCTCTCCCCGTCCTGCCCGGCGAAGGTCAGCCGATACGCCCAATCCTCGCCCAGACCGCCGGTGCTATCGGCAGTCACCCGGCGGTGGTCCGGATAGCCGGCTTCCAGCCCCACCTCGTGGGCGGACCGGTGCTGCGGACGTCTGCCGCGATAACGGACGGCCCCGCCCGGCGCAGTCACCCCCTCCAGGACCGCATCGGGGCCGCGCACGATCTCGATCTGATCCACGGTATACGGGTCGCGGACGAAGAGCCGATCAATATCCCGCAGCCCGTTCCACTGCGGGACTGTAGTGTCGAACCCGCGCAGGGTCAGCGCCGTACCCAGCCCTCCGTGGGCCCGGCCGACGTGCGCGCCTGGAATCCGTCCGGACAGTTCTTCCAGCCGTTGGGGGCTGCGGGTGGTCAGCTGCTCCTGTTCGATCACCGTCCGCGATGCGCCGACGCGATCGCTCCCCGCCCCCCCGTGGCCCACGGCGGGTGCGGTCCACGACGCCAGTGGGTCGGCCGTAACGGTCACCGGGGGCAACGACTGCTCGGCGACGGCGAGCCACGGCGCCATCACGCCCCAGCCCATTGCGACAACCCCGCGCCAGCCAATCAAAACGGGCCTAGACCCCCGCCGGCTCCGGGGCATGCACCGCTTCAAGGCGTTCCAGCAGCGCCTGCTCGTCAACCGCATCGCACTGCTCCGGCTTCAGGTAGCGCTCGGCGTAGCGGCGGTAGACGCCCTCCCGAATGAACAGGGCACAGAGTGCCGGGTCCAGATGTCCCTCCTCGCCCATCGCGGCAAGAATCCCGAGCGCCTGGCTCAGGGACTTGCCGGGTTTATAGGGCCGGTCGGCGGCCGTGAGGGCCTCGAAGACATCGGCCACAGCGACCATGCGGGCACGCAGCGTCATCGCGTCACCGCCGATCCCACGGGGATAGCCCTTGCCGTCCATGCGCTCATGGTGCTGACCGGCGATCTCCGGCACCCGCGCCAGATCGCGCGGGTAGGGCAGGGCCTCGAGCATCTCCAGGGTCACGGTGGCGTGCTCGCGCATGACCCCGAACTCCGCCTCGTTCAGCGTACCCCGCCGGATGCGGAGGTTCTCGCGCTCCTCGGGCTCGAGCAACGGACGGTGCCGACCGTCCACATCGATCCATTCATACTCGGCCGCGATGCGGTCGATCCGCTCCAGATCCTCGTCGCGCATGAACTCACCGCCGAGGTTCGCCTCGCGAAGGAAGGCGATATCCTCCTGCAACTGGTGCGCACGGGGGCCGTCGCTGCCCTCCTCGGCCTCCAGCTGGCGCAGGATCCCAGCGGCACGCGCCTCGATCTCGCGGATCCCGTCAGCCTGGCGATCGAGCTTGGTGGACTTGTTGACTACCGCTTCCGGGGTCGTGATCTTGCCGCAATCGTGGAGCCAGGCGGCGACCTGCAACTCGTAATACTGCTCCGGATCCAGATCGACCTCCGCCAGCGGCCCGGATTCGGCCCTGCAACAGGCATCGGCGATCATCATGGTCAACTCCGGGACGCGGACGCAGTGGCCCGCCGTCGCCGGATTCTTGCGGTCAATGGCCCGGGCGATGGCTTCGGTAAATGCCCCGAAGAGCTCCCGCTGCGCATCGATCAGGCTCCTCTGCGTCCAGGCCGCCGCCGCCTGCGAGGCCAACGCCTCGACCAGTCGCTCATCGGCATCCTGGAAGGCCACCACCTGCCCGTGCTCCCGATCCACTGCATTAATCAGCTGCAGAACCCCGATTACCTTCTCCTCGTGATTGCGCAAAGCCACCGTGAGGAAAGACTGGGAACGGTACCCGGTGCGCTGATCCACCGCCTTGGTGCCGGAGAAGTCGAATCCCTCTGCCTGATAGGCGTCGGCAATGCGCACGGTCTGCCCGGTCAGGGCCACATAGGCCGCCACATTGGCATGGTTCGGGCCGCCTTGCTTGTCATAAAGGGGCAAGTCCGGGAAGGTCACAGCGTCCCCGTTCACCCCGCCCAGCCGCAGGCCCAGGGTGTCGTTGCGCACAATCAGGAACTCAAGCCGGTCGCCCTCCTCGGCCACCCGGTACAGCGTCCCGGCATCGGCCCCGGTCAGCACTACGGCGCGCAAATCGCCGTCGCCACTGCTCTCAGCATCGATGCGATCGAGCACCTCTGCCAGGCCAGCCTCGGTACCCTCGTCCATGAAACCCTCGGGCGGGTTGGCAAAGCGCAGCACCGCGATCGGCCCGTT
>PUNM01000131.1 GCA_003552625.1 Ectothiorhodospiraceae bacterium | reverse complement strand
TGGCGCTCGACGACCATCTGCGTGGCGATCCCGGCGTGGTCGGTGCCCGGCTGCCAGAGGGTGTTGTGGCCCTCCATGCGGTGGTAGCGCACCAGGGCGTCCATCACCGTGTCCTGGAAGGCGTGCCCCATGTGCAGGGTGCCGGTGACGTTCGGCGGCGGGATCATGATGCAGTACGGGCTGCCCTCGCCCGAGGGGGCGAAGTGGCCGCCCTGCTCCCACTGCTCATAGAGCCGGGGTTCGATGGCGCGGGGGTCGTAGGTCTTCTCCATCGGGGCCTCGATTCTCAGCGATTCGTTGGGTTGCGGTCGGATTCGGCGTCCTCGTGTGCGCCGGTGCGCTCCGCGGTGTGGGGCGGTGCCGTCTTGTCGTTACGCCGCCGGCTGGCCGATACAGCATCGATCAGTGCGTCGTCCACGGCCTTGCGGATCTGCCCCTGAGCCTCCTCGAGGACTTCGGGTAGGCGGCGCTCGAGCTCGCTGCGGATATGGCGGGCAAGCTCGCGGGTGATCGTGCGCTCCAGTTCCGCGCGCTCCAGTGAGGCCGGGGCTTCCGGGGCGGTGCTGGCGCCGGGTTCGACCGGCAGCGGCGGTGGTTCGGCCACGCTGCCGCGCGCTTCCGGTGGCGGCCCGAGCCAGGGGCCGTCGTTGCTGCGCACTTGCTCGCCGGGTACGGCCACGTCGAAGAGCAGCGGCGGTGATCCTCTATCGTTGCTCATCGGCCTCCCCCTTGCTCGATGCGGTGTGTATGCGGTTCGCATCCGGCCTCCTTGTAGGCCCGGAAGCGTTGCCGGCTGGCCTGGAGCACCGGTTGGCGCTGGTCCACGATCTCTGCCACCCGGTGGCGTTGGTGCCAGCTCTGCGGCTGTTGATCGGTGAGGTTGATCAGTACCTCGTCATCGCTGGTCTCGTCGGTGGCGACGGCTACCGGCTCCCCGTCGCGATCGGGCAGCGGTGCATGGGGTACGAAGCTGCCCTGGCGGAAAGTCCAGAGCAGGGCGTCGAGCCGCTCGCTCTGCCGTTCATCGGCAACCAGGACCAGGACCCGATGGCCGTTGTGGTACGCCTTCTCCACCAGCCGGCAGGCAAAGCGCTCCCGGATGTTCGCCCCGGCCTCCGGGAGGATGTAGAAATCGACGCGACTCACAGGGACCGGCCGGCGCGCTGAGCCAGAAAGTTCGTAAGCAGCGGCACCGGCCTCCCGGTGGCGCCTTTCTTCTCGCCGCTCTTCCACGCGGTGCCGGCGATATCCAGGTGCGCCCAGCGCAGCCCCTTGGCAAAGCGCTGCAGAAAGCACCCGGCCGTGATGGTCCCCGCCGGCTGTCCGCCGATGTTGGCCACGTCGGCGAACGGGGAGCGCAGCTGCTCATCGTACTCGGGATCCAGGGGCAGCTCCCAGCCCGGATCCGCCGCGCGCTCACCGGCCTGAAGGAGATCGCGCACGAGTCCGGGCGTGTTGCCCATGACGGCGTGGCGGTGGTGGCCCAGGCCGACGATGGCCGCACCGGTGAGTGTGGCCAGGTCGATGACCTCTGCCGGTTCCAGTTGCCGAGCGTAGGCCAGCGCGTCGGCGAGGACCAGGCGCCCTTCGGCATCGGTATTGAGGACCTCGATGGTCTGCCCGTCGAGGCTGGGGATGATATCGCCCGGGCGCATGGCGCGGCCGTCGGGCATGTTCTCGGTGGCCGGAACGATGCCGAGCAGGTTGATCGGCAGGGCGGCCTCGGCGGCGGCGTGAACGGCACCGAAGACGGCTGCGGCGCCGGACATGTCGTACTTCATCTCGTCCATGCTCGCCGATGGCTTGATCGAGATGCCGCCGCTGTCGAAGGTAATCCCCTTTCCAACCAGCGCCGTGGGCGGGGTTGCCGCGTCGGTGCCGGTGTAGTGCAGGACCACCAGCCGCGGGGGGGCTTCGGCGCCCCGGGCGACGGCAAGTAGTGCCTGCAGGCCGAGTTCCTCGAGCTGCTCAGGCCCGAGCACCTCGGCGCTGACCCCGGGCAGCCGCGCGGCAAGCGCCTCGGCCTGCTCACCGAGGTAGGCCGGGGTGCAGATGTTGGCGGGGGTGTTGCCCAGGTCCCGGGTGACGTTGGCGCCGCGGCCGGCGGCCTGACCGAGCTCGACGGCCGGCTGAGCGCGGCGCAGGTCGGCCCGGCGGGGCACTGCCACCGTGGCCTGACGCAGCGGGTGGCGCGGTGCATCCGGCTCGCTTTTGTAGGCGTCAAAGCGGTAGAGGGTGGTCTCGAAAAGTTCCGCAAGTGTCGCTACCCGCCAGGGAAGGTCCCGGTTGCGGACGGGTAGCTCCGGGAGGAAGAGCGTCGCATCCCCGGCGCCGAAACCCTCGAGTTGGCGGGCTGCTTCAGCCACGAGCTTGCGGTAGTTGCGCGCCTCCAGGCGCTTCTCCCGGCCGCAGCCGACCAGCAGGATGCGCTCGGCGCGCACCCCGGGGAGGCTGGGCAGGAAAAGGGTCTCCGCGGCCTTGCCCGCCAGGTCCCCGCGGCGCAGCAACTGGGTGATCGCGCCGTCGCTGGCTTGATCGACCCGCTGGGCCGCCTCGCTAAGCCGCCGCCGCTCGTAAACCCCGACGACGATGCAACCCGTGCGCTGGCGTGCCGGGTCGCCGCTTTTGACCGCAAACTCCATTCAAGCCTCCAATGCCCTCGTCACCGCGCCCTGGCTCGGGTACGCTTGGCCGCGCTGCGTGGTCGGCACGCCACCAGGGATGCGGTCCATCATGATCGCCGCAGGCGCACAGTTTACGGAAAGGCGTGGCTTTTTTGCAGCGCACCCGGTCCCCGGATGAGTCAGCAGCCGTGGCACTGACCCTTATCGATCGCTATTTGGTCCGCGAGGCCGCCTGGGCGGCACTGGCCGTGCTCGCCGTGCTCTTCGCCGTGCTCTCCGCCAACCAGCTGATCGACTACCTCGCCGACGCGGCCGGTGGCGATCTCCCCGGCGAGGCAGTGGCCGTGCTTATGGGCCTACAGATTCTGCGCTACCTGGGGGTGGTGATCCCGGCGGCACTCTTTCTCGGCATTGTTCTTGCTCTGGGGCGGCTTTACCGCGACAGTGAATTGCCGGTCATGGCCGCCTGTGGCGTGGGGCCCGGACGGCAGATGCGGGGGCTGCTCTTCCTTGCCGGGCCGGTGATGTTGCTCGTGGGCGCCCTCTCCCTGGTGGTTGCCCCCTGGGCCTCGCATACCGCGGATGTGTACGCCGAGCAAGCGGCGCGTACCGCAGACCTGGGGGCGTTGCAAGCCGGGCGCTTCATCGGCGGGGGGGATGCGGGCACGGTCTACGCCAGCGAAACCGGGGACGATGGTGAACTGCGCCAGGTCTTCGTGCACGCCCGGGACGGTGATCAGGAGACGATCATACGCGCGGCGAGTGGCCAGCAGGTCATTGATGGGGATACCGGCGAACGCTTCTTTGTCTTCAGCGATGGCTATCGCTACGACGGGGTGCCGGGGCAGCTCGATTGGCGGGTAACGCAGTTCGACCGTCACGGTCTGCTGGTCGAGACCCGGCGCAGCGCGGATGTCCAGCGCGATCGCGAGGGGACGCCCACCGCCCACCTCTGGGGGCAGACCGACCCGCAGGATCGGGCGGAAGTGCAGTGGCGGCTCGCCATGCCGGTGATGGTGCTGCTGCTTACGCTTCTGGCCGTGCCCTTGGCCAAGGCTGAGCCGCGGGATGGGCGCTACGGCAAGCTGCTTAGTGCAGTCTTGGTCTTCGTCGCCTACTTTCAGCTGTTGACCTCCGGTCGCGAGTGGCTGGAGGCGGAGCTCTACCCGGCCGTACTTGGGCTGTGGTGGGTCCACGGCCTGGCCCTGGGGGCCGTGGTGCTGTGGACGCGACGGCGTTTCGGGGTGACACCCCGGGCCGCCCTGCGGCGGAAGGGGTCGTCATGACGGGCGACGGAGTGGCTCCATGTGGATTCTGACCGCCTATCTGGCGCGCAATGTTATTGCCGCCTCGCTGGTGGCGCTGGTGGCGATCCTGGCGCTCGACTTCGTCTTCAGTCTGGTGGACGGCGTCGCCGATGATGGGGCCTCCACCGCCGAGGTGCTGTATAAGGCCCTGCTTTCGGCGCCGGCGCTGGCCTATGAGGCATTCCCCTTTGCCACCCTGATCGGTGCACTGATGGGGCTGGGTGCCCTGGCGGCCCGTCAGGAACTGACGGCGATGCGCGCCGCCGGCGTCTCGGTCCTGCAGATCGCGCGGGCGGTGTTGCTCGGCGGCGTGGTGCTCGCCGTGCTGGCCACTGCCATCGGCGAGTATGTCGTCCCACCGGCGGAGCGTCAGGCGGCCGCCGTGCGCGGGCACGCCGAAGCGGACGAGTTGCGTACGGGCCCGGATGGTGCGCTCTGGGCCCGGGATGGGGTGGATTTCCTGCGCGTGGATCGCCCGCGATCGGCCAGCCACCTGGAGTCGTTGACCCTCTACCGCTTCGCGCAGGGCCGGCTGAGCAAGCGGATCGAGGCGGAAGCAGCTCATTATGAGCACGAGGAAGACCGGTGGCGGCTTGAGGGCGTGACAGTGGTCGCCTTCGGTGACGGGGGGGTGAGTCGGGAGACACATGAGCAGTGGTCCTGGACCGGAACACTGACGCCGGATGTTCTGGCTGTGGTGGTGGCCGACCCGGAGACCCTGCCGGTGCCGGATCTGTGGACGTACATTCGCTATCTGGAGGCGAACGAACTCGAGAGTGGTCCGTACCGGTTGGCCCTTTGGGAGAAGGTGGCAACGCCGCTGGCGACACTGGCGATGTTGCTGGTGACGATCCCGTTGGTCTTTACCGCCGTACGCTCCGCCGGGGCCGGGCAGCGGATCGTCATCGGGATCCTGGTCGGGGTCGTCTTTTTCCTGGCCAATCGGGCGCTGGGGCAAGCCGGTGTGGTCTACGGGCTCCCGCCGTCGCTCTCCGCTCTCCTACCGGTGGCCGCCTTCGCAGTGCTCGGGGTGTGGGGCACGCTACGGGTGCGCTGATCGCTCAGCCATCCTGCGGTTCCCGGATGAGCCAGGTGCCTGAGTAGCGGTCGTGGAAGGCGCGGTTTTGCGGGTCGAATAGGGCCCAGAGGAAACCAGCCCCAAGCGTCGCCCACGAGAGCAGGCAGAGGGCAAAGCGCAGGCTCGCCCGGCCCAGCCCCGGTGGACGGCCATCCCCATCGACCAGGCGCAGGCGCCAGGCGAGCATGCCGAGGGTGCGTCCCCCGTGCATCCAGAAGCCGACAAAAAACAGGTAGACCACGCCAAGCAGATAGAGTTGGAAGAGCAGGGCGGCCCAGCTGCCCGGTTCCGGGGCCTCGCCGCCGGTGACGGGAAGGTAGAGAAAACCGGCGAGCATCACGACGGAGGCGATGAGCATCAGGTCGTAACCCATGGCGGCCAGGCGCAAGACGAAACGAGCCAGGACGCGGCCATTGTGCAGGGGCGGGGAGGCTGTCGAGGGGGCTTGGGGGGCGTCGGTCACGAAGTGGTAGTCCCGAGCCGGATGGGTTGTGCGAGGAAAATGGCGCTCCCAAGGGGATTTGAACCCCTGTTTCCGCCTTGAGAGGGCGGCGTCCTAACCGCTAGACGATGGGAGCGTGTTCCAAAGCCAACCGCGGTCAACCGCGGCCAACAAGACTGGTATTATAGCGATTCTCGTCACCAAGACAAGGGTGGTAGCTATTACGTCCGAACATTTAGTCAGTCAGGAAAAGCTCGCCCGGATGGCGCCGACCATTATCCCGCGTGATAAGCACTCCATCTCGCGAGCGGATATCAGTGATAATGCCTTGAAGGTGCTCTATCGCTTGCGCAACGCCGGCTACGAGGCATACATGGTCGGCGGTGGTGTCCGTGATCTCTCCCTTGGGCGTGAGCCGAAGGACTTCGATGTGGCTACGGATGCTCGGCCGGAGGAGGTGCGCAAGCTCTTCCGCAACTGCCGGCTCATCGGCCGCCGGTTCCGTCTGGCGCACGTCCACTTCGGGCCGGAGATCATCGAAGTGGCGACCTTCCGGGCGCTGCGTGAGCCGGACGGTGATGCCGAGGACCATGCCGACGGGGACCGGGTTTACGAGAACGGCCGGCTGGTGCGGGACAACGTCTACGGGACCCTCGCCGAGGATGCGCTGCGCCGTGACTTCACGGTCAATGCCCTCTATTACAATATTGATGACTTCTCGGTAGTGGACCATGCGGGCGGGATGGAGGACCTTCGCGCCGGCGTCATTCGGCTGATCGGCGAGCCGGAGGTCCGTTTCCGCGAGGATCCGGTGCGCATGCTCCGTGCCGTGCGTTTCGCCCTCAAGCTCGGCTTCCGGATCCACCCCCAGACCGCGGCCCCGATCCCAGCGCTGGCCGAGACGCTGGCGGATATGCCCGCGGCGCGGCTGTTCGACGAAGCGCTCAAGCTCTTCATGTCGGGGATGGCCCTCGAGGCCTTCGAGATGCTGCGCCACCACGGGCTGTTTGATCCGCTGATGCCGTGGACGGCCGAGACGTTGGAAGAAGAGGGCGAGGACCGCTGGGTACCGTTTATCGCCGCTGCATTGGGCAACACGGATGCGCGTATCGGGGCCGATAAGCCCGTGACCCCGGCTTTCCTCTTCGCCGCGCTCCTCTGGCCGGCAGTCCGTCGCCGCGAGCAGCAGCTGATCGACGCCGGGGAGCCGGCAGTCCCTGCACTGCAGCAGGCCTGCGCCGAGGTTCAGGCCCTGCAGCAGACCCGCATCGCGCTGCCCAAGCGTTTCAGCATACCCATGCGCGAAATCTGGACCATGCAGGGGCGGTTGGCCCGCCGGGGCGGGAAGCGCGCCCTGCGTCTGCTCGCGCATCCGCGTTTCCGCGCCGCCTACGACTTTCTCGAACTGCGCGCTGCCAGTGGCGATGCGCCAGAGGACCTAGCGCAGTGGTGGCGGGCGTTCCAGGAGAATCCGGACAAGCCCCCGAGCCAGCGCCCCTCCAGCGGTCGCCGGCGCCGGGGCCGTTCCCGGCGCAAAAAGTCCGGTGCCGCGACGCCCACGCCGGAGGGTGACGGATGAGTGATCGCGTCGATGCCTTTATCGGCCTGGGAAGCAACCTCGAGCACCCGCGCCAGCAGGTCGAGCGCGCCGTGGTGCGTCTGGACCTGCTGGCCGATTCGCGGGTTACGGCCGTCTCGGCGCTGTATCGCAATCCGGCTCTGGAGGGGGCGGACGTCCCGGAGCAGCCGGACTACGTCAATGCGGTTGCCTGTCTGGAGACCGCGCTCAGGCCCATGGCGCTGCTCGACGCCCTGCAAGGGATCGAGGCTTGGCACGAGCGCTCCCGGGACGGGGTCCAGTGGGGACCGAGGACCCTGGATCTGGACTTGCTCCTCTACGGTAGCTCCTGCATCGTTGATGCCCGCCTGACAGTACCCCATCCCGGCGTGACGCAGCGGCCCTTCGTGATCCACCCGCTCGCCGAGATCGCCCCGCACATGATGCTCCCTGATGGCTCGCGGATCGCCGAGCGGGCTGAGGCGGTCACCGACGCGGGGCTGGAGCGTCTCGGTGCTGTGCCCGGTTTTGAAGTTGTGAGCCCGGCTCCCCACTTCAATGCCGCCCCGGCGGCCGTGTAACCTGTCCGACCATTATCCTGGGAGGTTTGCGCCCATGACCAGTGGCTACGGCAAGGAAGGCCCCGCGCGGACGGTGACCGTCTCCCGGCTGGCGGGCATGAAGGCGGCGGGGCAGCCAGTCGCGGCGCTGACCGCTTACGACTACGGCTTTGCCGCCGCCTGTGACCGTGCTGGGGTGGATGTCGTCCTTGTCGGGGATTCGCTTGGAATGGTGGTGCAGGGGCACGAAACCACACTCCCCGTGACGGTGGATGACATCATCTACCACACCCGCTGCGTCGCGCGCGCCTGCGAGCGCGCGCTGGTTGTCGCCGACATGCCGTTCATGAGCCATACGGATGTAGAGACCGGCCTGGCCAACGCCGGGCGGCTCATGAAGGAAGGGGCGGCGCAGATGGTCAAGCTCGAAGGCGGGGCGGAGCAGGCGGCACTGGTCGAGCGCCTGGCGGCCCACGGCATACCGGTGTGCGCCCACCTTGGCCTCAAGCCGCAGCAGGTTCATAAGCTGGGTGGGTATCGGGTCCAGGGCCGGGATCAGGCGGAGGCCGCGCTGATGGAGAGCGACGCCCGGGCCCTCGAGGACGCCGGTGCCGATCTGCTGATCCTCGAGTGTGTACCGAGTCCGTTGGCCGAGCACCTGGCGGGAACGCTGGAAATCCCGGTGATCGGGATCGGCGCCGGCCCTGGCTGCGATGGCCAGATCCTTGTGCTCCACGACGTTCTTGGAGTGACGCCCCAGCCGCCGCGCTTCGCCCGGGATTTCAGCCGCGAGGCAGGAGGCGTGCAGGCTGCCCTCGAGGCGTATGTCACAGCGGTACGCAGCGGTGCCTTCCCGACGTCGGAGCACGGGTTCGCAGGGTGAGGGTCATCGAGCGCAAGGCGGCGATGCGAGCCTGCACCCGCGATTGGCGGTGCCAGGCGGAGCGAGTCGGTTTTGTGCCCACCATGGGCAATCTCCATCGCGGCCACCTGGAGCTTGTGGACAGGTTGGCGCCGCAGGTGGATCGGCTGGTGGTCTCGATCTTCGTCAATCCGCTGCAGTTCGGTCCGGAGGAGGACTACGACGCCTACCCGCGGACGCTGGAGTCGGATCTCACGGCGCTCGACGGCCGTGGGGTGGATGTGGTTTTCGCTCCCACCGCCCGGGAGATGTACCCAGGGGCCGAGCCGCCTTGGACGGGTATCGATGTGCCGGCCTTGAGCCAGACACTCTGCGGAGAAAGCCGGCCCGGCCATTTTGCCGGGGTGGCGATGGTGGTGGCTAAGCTGCTCAACATCGTCGAGCCGGACTGTGCCGCCTTCGGCTGCAAGGATTATCAGCAACTGCAAGTCGTCCGCCGGGTCGTCGCGGATCTGGATCTGCCCGTGGATATCCAGGCGGTGCCGACGGTACGGGAGTCCGACGGTCTGGCCCTTAGCTCCCGCAACGCCTACCTCGATGCCGAGCAGCGCCGTCGTGCGCCGGCCCTTTACGCAACGCTGCAGGTCCTGGCCGAGCAGGTGGCGCGAGCGGGTGCGGAGCAGCCCGACGGCCTGGCCGGGCTGGAGGCCGCAGCGCGGCAGCGGCTGCTCGACAGCGGTTTTGACGCCGTCGATTATGTGGCCGTCCGCCGGTGCGACGACCTGGCCCCTCCCCGGGGGGGCGAGCGCCGTGTAGTCTGCCTCGCCGCTGCCTGGCTCGGCGGCGCTCGCTTGATCGACAACCTTGTGGTCGAGCGCGCGGCGGTGGATTGAAGGGAGCCGGTGGCGGGTGCATACTTGGGAAGCTGCCGATTGTGCAGGTGCACATGACCGATTCGTCATATGTCAGCCAGGTCGGCATGTGGTTTCGCGGTATTTGAGGTTTGAGCCATGCAACTGAACATGCTCAAGGGCAAGCTGCACCAGGCCCGTGTCACGCAGACGGAACTCGAGTACGAGGGCTCCTGCGCCATTGATACGGATCTGCTCGAGGCAGTCGGCATCCACGAGTACGAACAGATCCACGTCTACAACATCGAGAACGGCGAGCGCTTCGTCACCTACGCGATCCTGGGTGAGCGGGGTTCCGGCATGATCTCGATGAACGGGGCAGCGGCCCACAAGTGCAACGACGGCGACCGGGTCATCATTTGCGCCTATGCCGGTGTCGCCGAGGAAGAGCTCCCCGCCTTCCAGCCCCGTCTTGCCTATTTGGATGCGCAGAACCGCATCACCCACCAGCGCGGCAATATCCCTCTACAGGTGGCCTAGCTGCTGCAAAGCCCAGTTCACGTGCTCGCGAACCAGCGCTGATGGATGGTCGCGGCGCGCCTGAAGGGCGTCAATGGTCACCGGCGTGGCCGGACCGTTGCCGAGGGCGACGGCCAGGTTGCGGAGCCATCGCTCGTGGCCCAGGCGCCGGATGGCCGAGCCGGCAGTCCGCTCGAGGAAGGTGGATTCGTCCCAGTCCATGAGTTCCGCCAAGCCCGCCGCGTCGAGTCCGTGCCTGGGCTGGAAGTCGGGCTCATCGGTGGGGCGGGCGTAGCGGTTCCAGGGGCAGACGAGCTGGCAATCGTCGCAACCAAAGACCCGATTGCCGAGCAGCGGGCGCAACGGTTCCGGAATGGGGCCGGGGTGCTCGATCGTCAGATAAGAGATGCAGCGCTGAGCGTCCAGTTGGTGGGGTCCGACCAGGGCGTTGGTGGGGCAGATGGTGAGACAGGCGCGGCAGGTCCCGCAGTGGGCCGATGTGGGTTCGTCCGCAGGAAGGGCCAGATCTGTGAAGAGCTCACCGAGGAAGAACCAGGAGCCGCCCTCTCGGCTGAGCAACATCGTGTTCTTGCCGATCCAGCCGAGGCCGGATTCGCGGGCAACGGCTCGTTCGAGCACCGGCGCGCTGTCGACGAAGGCACGGTAGCCGAAGGGGCCGATGGCGTCCTGGATGCGCTCGGCGAGCTTCTGCAGTCGCCGCCGCATCAGCTTGTGGTAATCCCGGCCGAGGGTATAGCGGGCGATGTAGGCTCGTTCCGGATCCTCGAGGGTCGGCCATGCGGCGGCGGCTTGTGCGGGGGTGTAGTCCATGCGGACGGTGACAATGGTGCGCGTGCCCGGGCGGAGTTGCCGGGGGCGGGCGCGTTTGCGGCCATGGCGGGCCATGAAGTGCATGGCACCGTGGCGGCCTTCGCGCAGCCAGCGCATGAGGTGATGCTCGTCCCGCTCGGGGACCTTTGCCGGGGCGATGCCGCAGGCCTGGAAGCCGAACTCCTGCGCCCAGGCCTTGATCTGCCCCTTGAGTGCTTGCTCGTCCACGGTCCTCGCCCCTTCACCGAATCACCCAGACTGCCGGCCCGTTGACGCACCGTAAAGATACGGCGCGCATTGGGAGGGCGGCCCAGCGGCTGACTTGACATCGCACCCGTCCTGCCCATCCTGCTGAACGAGTACCGCTATGGAGGCGAGGCCCGTGATCACGACACCCCTCTACACGCCGGAGCAGGTGGCCCGGCTCGACCGCGCCGTGATCGAGCACGGCGGAATCCCCGGGGCGGTCCTGATGGAGCGTGCCGGGCGCCGTCTGTGGTGGGAGGTCCGTCAACGCTGGCCTGCGGCGCGCCGGCTGGTGGTCGTCTGCGGCGGCGGGAATAACGGTGGGGATGGCTATGTGGTCGGCCGTTATGCCCTGGAGGCCGGATGGGATGTGCGCCTTCTGGCCTTGGTCGATACGCAGCGCTTGCGGGGCGATGCGGCGCGTCATGCGCGGCGTTTCCGGGCCGCCGGCGGGATCGTTGAGGGGTTCGCAGCGCCGGCGCTTGATGGAGCGGACGTGATCGTCGATGCGCTGCTGGGGACCGGCCTGGACCGGCCGGTGGAAGGAGACTTTGCCGAAGCGGTGGCCGCCATCAACGCGGCACCGGCGCCGGTGGCTGCCGTGGACATCCCTTCGGGAATCCATGGTCGCACGGGGGCGGAGATGGGGGTTGCCGTTCGCGCGGATGTGACAGCGACTTTCGTCGCACGCAAGAGCGGGCTCTATACCGGTCGCGGACCGGCCTGCACCGGAGCGCTGTGCTTCGACGACCTCGGCGGCACGAGTGCGCTGGCTGCCAGCAATGGCCCGCCGGAGGCGCCCTATGCCCATGGAGTAACCGACTGGCTGGTGGCCGAGTGGCTGCCGCCGAGGGCTGCGGATGCGCACAAGGGGCATGGCGGCCACGTCCTCGTCGTCGGGGGGGATCACGGAATGGCCGGTGCTGCGCGCCTGGCCGGGGAAGCGGCGGCCCGTTGTGGCGCAGGGCTGGTCACAGTGGCCACCCGGCCGGAGCATGTGAGTGCGGTGGTGGCCGCGCGTCCGGAACTGATGGTGCGCGGGATCACCACGGCAGCGGAGCTTGAGCCGTTGCTCCAGCGCGCGAGCGTAGTAGCCCTCGGCCCGGGACTGGGGGTCGGCGACTGGGGGCACGCACTCTTTCAGGCGTGCCTCGCCCACGGCGGACGGTTGGTCATCGATGCCGACGGCCTGAACCTGCTTGCTGGCGGCGCGGCGGGCGGTGCCCCCGTGACTGCTGGCTCGTGGATCCTCACGCCCCACCCAGGAGAGGCGGCTCGACTGCTCGGTGACGGCGCATGGGATACCGCGGCGGTAGCAGCGGACCGTTTTGCCGCGGTGCGCGGGATTGCCGAGCGCTGGCTGGCCACGGTCGTGCTCAAGGGGGCGGGATCGTTGGTCGATGACGGCGCGGCGCGGTGGCTGATCACCACCGGTAACCCCGCCATGGCCAGCGGCGGCATGGGCGATCTGCTCACCGGCGCCGTGGCCGGGATTTGGGCGCAGTCCCCGGATGCCTCGACGGGTCCGCTCGCCGCTGTTGCCGGCCACCTTCATGCCTGTGCTGGTGACCGGGCTGCTGCGGCGCAAGGAGGTGTTGACCGCGGCCTGCTTGCCGGGGACGTGGCCGATCAGTTGCCGGGCGCACTGCAGGAGGGGCGATGACGGAGTGGAGCGGTGAGCTTGAGGATGCGGATGCGACTGCGACCCTGGGGGCCACCATCGCGCGGGCCCTCTCGGCCGGGGTGGTTGCACTCCACGGCGATCTCGGCGCCGGCAAGACGACGCTGGTGCGCGGCCTGCTTCGCGCCCGCGGGGTCAGCGGTGCCGTGCGCAGTCCCACCTACACGCTGGTCGAGCCCTATAACACGCCGGCCGGGATGGTCTACCACTTGGATCTCTACCGCCTCGGCGACCCGGAGGAGTTGTACTTCCTCGGGGTTGAGGAGCTCTCCGAGCCGGGGGTGCTGGCCCTGATCGAATGGCCTGAGCGCGGCTGCGGCGTTCTTCCTGCCGTGGATCTGTCGGTTCACCTGTCCCATCAGGGCGATGGGCGACGTGCCTGGGTCCAGGCGCACAGTGAACCGGGCCGGGGTGCACTGGAGGCGCTGGACGCGGGGTGGCGATTCGCCCCGGATATTTGAGGTTCTGGGTGAGTTTTTTGTCTTATCTTCTCGTATAGACAGAGGAAAGGCCTTGATGCCCGGGGTGGCCACCGCCTATCCTGACCGGGCTTTGAGCCGTACCCGGCCCGGGTGCGAGGAGGACCGTTGCGGCGGCTAGCCCCATCCATCGTTGCGTTCGTGATCCTGGTGCTCGCGGTGCTCGGCAGCGCACAGGCAGCGGGCATCGATAGTGTGCGTGTCTCTGAGGATCAGGAGCGGACCCGGGTTGTCTTCGATCTTGACGCCGTTCCGGAGCACCGCGTCTTTACCCTGCCGGACCCTCATCGTGTGGTGGTCGATCTGGAAGGGACCGAGCTGCGCACCGACGATTTGCCCACCGGTGGTCTGCTGCAGAGCGTGCGTACCGGGCAACAGGATGGCGGTACGCTCCGGGTGGTCTTCGATGTCGGCGAGGCTGTGCAGGCGCGCAGCTTCTTCATCGGCGGGGAGTCCGGAGGTCATCGATTGGTCGTGGACCTCAGCGGTGAGAGCGGCGAACGGGGTGAAGCCGCTGATCAGCAGCAGCGCACGGAGCGCCGGCGTGAGCCGGTCCGCTCGGCGTCGGAGCAGCAACCGCGGGATGTGATCGTCGCCATTGATGCCGGGCACGGCGGCGTCGATCCCGGTGCGGTGGGCCCCGACGGGACGTTTGAGAAGGACGTGGCGCTGGATGTTGCCCGCAAGCTGGAGGCACTCCTGGAGGAGATGGAGGGTTTTCAGCCGCTGATGATCCGTGAGGGCGACTACTACCTCGGGCTGCGCGATCGCACCCGTAAGGCGCGGGAGGGCAATGCCGACGTCTTCCTTTCCCTCCACGCCGACGGTGCAGAGAACCCGAACGTCAAGGGGGCGACGGTGTATGCGCTCTCCGTGGACGGCGCGACTTCCGAGCAGGCGCGAGTGCTCGCCCAGCGGGAGAATGCGGCCGACTTCGTCGGTATCGGCGGAATTTCTCTACAGGATAAGGACGATACGGTCGCCTCGGTCCTCGTCGATCTCTCGCGGGGGCATACCATCGAGGCGAGCCTGGAGCTTGGCGAGGAGTTGTTGCCGAAGCTCGATACGCACGCCGATCTGCTCCGCGCTCGGGTCGAGCAGGCCGGATTCGCCGTGCTCAAGTCGCTGGATATGCCGTCACTGCTCGTTGAGCTCGGCTTCATGACCAATCCGGAGGAGGAGCGACGGCTTAACGATCCGGCTTATCAGCAAAGCCTGGCTGAAGGTATCGCCGAGGGAGTGCGGGGTTATGCGCAGCGCAGTATCCTGCCCGAGCTGCGTATTGCCGAGGGCGGCGGAGGGCGCAACGGCCAGCAGGAGCATACTGTGCAGCAGGGCGAGAGCCTCTCGGTCATCGCCCAGCGCTACGGGGTCAGTGCCGAGGCGATCCGCGCTGCCAACGATCTCGGCTCCGATCGCATTCACGCTGGCAGCACGCTCGTCATTCCGTAAAATCGCGCGGATGAGTGCGCCGATCATCCGTCCCCTGCCCGATACCCTGATCGACCAGATCGCCGCCGGCGAAGTAGTCGAGCGACCGGCATCCGTGCTCAAGGAGGCCGTGGAGAACAGCCTCGACGCCGGTGCCGAGCGGATCGATGTACAAGTGGAGCGTGGGGGCAAGCAGCGGATCCGAGTTGCCGATGACGGGGTCGGTATCCCGGCTGATGCCCTCGCCCTGGCGTTGCGTCGCCATGCGACGAGCAAGATCGGTGCGCTGGATGATCTCGAGCGGGTAGCGAGCCTCGGTTTTCGGGGGGAGGCCCTGCCGAGTATTGCCGCCGTCTCCCGGCTGACGCTCGACTCCCGTGCAGCGGGGGCAGAACTCGGCTATCGGGTTGTCTGCGAAGGGGGAGGGCTCGGCGAGCCGGAGCCAAGCGCCCAGCCCCAGGGGACAACCCTGACCGTGGATGACCTTTTCTACAACATGCCGGGGCGGCGCAAGTTTCTGCGCACCGAGCGCACCGAGCTCTACCATGTTCAGGAGGCGCTGCGCCGGCTCGCCCTGAGTCGTTTCGACGTAGGGTTCTCCCTGGCCCACCAGGGGCGCGGGCTCTGGTCGGTGGCCCCGGCCGCAACTCCCGGTGAGCGGTACAAACGGCTGGTGGCCCTGCTCGGGCAAGAGTTCGCCGATAATGCGCTGGAAGTGGAGCTGGAGGGCGCTGGGCTGCATCTGGCGGGGTGGCTGGGGCTGCCGACCGCTGCGCGGCGCCAGGGGGATCTGCAGTACCTGTTCGTCAACGGGCGGCTGGTGCGGGATCGTACCGCTGCCCACGGGATCCGCCAGGCCTACGCCGATGTCCTTTATCGGGATCGGTACCCGGCCTACGTGCTCTACCTCTCCCTCGATCCGGCACGGGTGGACGTCAACGTCCACCCAATGAAGCATGAGGTCCGTTTCCGCGATGGGCGGACGGTGCACGATTTTCTGGCGCGCCGGATCGCCGATGCGTTGGCTAGCGCACGACCGGCCGGTGTAGCACCTCCGTCGGCGCCGGGGGGCGGATCTGCAGCCGACGCCGGGCCCGGGCAGACGGTCTCTGCTGGCGCCTCGCCGCGCGATCGTGGTGCGGGCGGAGAAGCGCCCCGCGGCGTGTCGGTCTCGCCCTCCGCCGGTGGTCGTGCGACCGGTTCCTACGCCCTGCCGCTGGAGGAGGCGCGCAGCCTCTATGGCCCGGCCCCCGGGGAGGAGAGGGGGCCGGGCGGCCTGGCGGCGGGCGCCGCTACGGCCGCGCGCCCGGTAAGCGACCACGGCCGGACTGACGCGGGCGATGAAGGCACCGGGCCCCCGCTTGGGTATGCCGTGGGGCAGATCCGCGACGCCTACATCCTCGCGGAGTCGGCCGAGGGCCTGGTGGTCGTGGATATGCACGCGGCCCATGAGCGGGTCGTCTACGAGCGGCTCAAGGCGCAGTGGCTGGCCGACGGGATCGCGACCCAGGGGTTGCTGGTCCCGGCCTCGGTGGCGCTGACCCCGGCGGAGGCGGAACGGGTTGAGCTTCACGCCGAGACGCTCCAGGGTGCCGGGCTGGATGTCGATCGCAGCGGGCCCGAGACTGCCCGGGTGCATCGATTGCCGGCACTGCTTGGCCAGGCCGATCCGGAGCGGTTGCTGCGCGACGCTCTCGCTGCTCTGGAGGGCGCACGCGGCGGGGTTGAGGAGGCGGTTCTGGCGCTGTTGGCGAAGGTGGCTTGCCACGGCTCCGTGCGTGCCGGACGCCGCCTGGAGCGGGCCGAGATGGATGCCCTGCTGCGGGATATCGAGCGCACGCCACGAGCGGCGCAGTGCAACCACGGGCGCCCGACCTACACGCTGCTCGACGACGAGGCCCTGGCCCGACTTTTCATGCGGGGGCGCTAGCGGTGCAGCCGGTGATCTTCATCATGGGCCCCACGGCCGTGGGCAAGAGTGCCGTCGCTCTGGAGATCGCACAGCGGATTGGCGGTGAGCTGATCAATGTCGACTCGGCGCAGATCTATCGAGGGCTCGATATCGGTACCGCCAAGCCATCGGCGGAGGTACGCGCCCAGGTTCCCCATCATCTGTTGGATATCCGCGACCCGGCGCAGCCGTATTCAGCGGCGGAGTTCGTGACCGATGCGCAGCGAGCCATCGCCGCGGTCGAGGCGCGCCACCGGGTGCCGATCCTCGTCGGCGGCACGGGGCTCTACTTCCAGGCCCTCGAGCAGGGCCTCTCGCCGATGCCCAGTGCGGACCGGGCCGTGCGGGCGCGGCTCGAGGCGTTGGAAGCGGAATGGGGCAGCTCCGGGCTGCACGAGCGGTTACAGGCGATCGACCCGGAGGCGGCGGCACGTCTGCATCCGAACGACAGCCAGCGGATTCAGCGGGCCCTGGAGGTCTATGAGCTGACCGGAGAGCCACTCAGTGCTGTCCAGCGGCGTCCCGGTGTGCCGGGGCTTACTGTGCCGCCGGTGAAGGTGATCCTCGAGCCGCAGGAGCGCCGCTGGCTCCACGAGCGGATCGAGCGGCGACTGCGCCGGATGTACGCCCGCGGGCTGGTGGGTGAGGTGGCCATGTTGCGCCGGCGCAAGGATTTGAGCCTGGAACTACCGTCTATGCGCGCGGTCGGATATAGACAGACATGGCTCTATCTGGAGGGTGACTGCGATCACGCCACCATGGTGGCTCAGGCCCTCCGGGCCACTCGTCAGTACGCCAAGCGCCAAATGACCTGGTTGCGCCGCCAGGATCCGAGCATCCGGCTGCCAGTGCGGGAGGGTGTTACCGAGGCCGTTCACAGAACCATCACGGAGCGTCTGGGACGGCTGTGATAGACTTGAGAATCAAGGGGTAGCGGTTTTCCAGGCCCGAGGCGCACACTCACCGATAACAACAACACGCTTGGGGGCAGTGCCAAAAATGGCGAAGGGGCAGTCGTTGCAGGAGCCGTTTCTCAATGCGCTGCGCAAGGAGAAGGTGCCGGTGTCGATCTACCTGGTCAACGGCATCAAGCTCCAGGGCCAGATCGAATCGTTCGACCAGTTCGTGGTCCTGTTGCGCAACAACGTGAACCAGATGGTCTACAAGCACGCGATCTCGACCATCGTCCCCGCCCGGCGGGTCCGTATTCCGCAGCAGGGCGAGGAGCATGCGGCCGACGAAGTCATCGGCCAGGAGGCGAATAATAGCTGAGCAGATCCCAGGCAGCGGTCCGGCAGACCTGTTCGACCGTCCGGCTGGCGGCGAGCGGGCCGTCGTTCTTCATGTGCGCCTCCCCGGGGATGCGCTGGATGCGGCCGAGGAGTTCGAGGCACTGGGCGATTCGGCCGGTGCCGAGGTGGTAGGCCGTTTCCGCCACCGGCGGGATGCCCCTGATCCGCGAACCTTCATCGGTCGCGGCAAGGTGCAGGAACTCGCCGAGCAGGTTCGGGTGCTCGATGCTGCGCTGGTGCTGGTCGATCAGCCGCTATCGGCCGCGCAGGAGCGCAATCTCGAAGCGGATCTCGGTTGCCGCGTGCTGGATCGAACCGGGCTGATCCTCGATATCTTCGCCCAGCGTGCTCGGACCTTTGAGGGGCGGTTGCAAGTGGAACTCGCCCAGCTCAAGCACGTGGCCAGCCGCCTGGTCCGCGGCTGGTCGCACCTGGAGCGGCAGAAGGGCGGAATCGGTCTGCGCGGACCTGGCGAGAAGCAGCTGGAGATGGACCGCCGGCTGATCGGCGGGCGCATTCAGCAGATCGAACGACGCCTGGCCAAGGTCCGGCGAACGCGTGAGCAGGGGCGCAAGGCCCGGCGCAAGCGCGAACTGCCGGTGGTCTCTCTGGTCGGTTACACCAATGCCGGCAAGTCGACCCTGTTCAACCGGCTGACCGGGTCCGATCGTCAGGCCGAGGACCGCCTCTTCGCAACACTCGACCCCTCCTGGCGGCGCATCGAACTCCAGCGCGGTTCAGCGGCGGTCCTCTCGGATACGGTGGGGTTTATCAGTCGATTGCCGCACGATCTCGTGGCGGCCTTCCGCTCCACACTGGAGGAGGTCTCCGATGCGGACCTGCTTCTACACGTCATTGATGCCGGCGCCGAGGAGCGCGAGCACCAGGTCGAGCAGGTAGAAGCGGTACTTGCCGAGATTGGCGCCGAGCGTGTGCCGACTCTGCGCGTCTACAATAAGATCGATACCTGCACCCTGGCCCCCGGGCGGGTCCACGACGATGAAGGCGTGGTCGAAGGGGTGCGGCTCTCCGCGGCGACCGGGGTCGGCATCGACGACCTGATCCCGGTCATCGGCGAGTATCTCGGTCCGCAACGGATTCGGCGGCGTGTCTTCCTCAGGCCGGAACAAGGGCGCCTGCGCTCGGAGTTCTTCCGGCTCGGCCAGGTTCTGGAGGAGCGCTACTCGGAGGCCGGAGACCTGGAGCTCGAGGTTGAGCTCCCTGAGCATGAACTGGAGCGCCTGCACGTTCGCGAAGGGCTACCGCGTGACGAGGTTGCCCATGCGTAAGTTCGGTTGCGGGTTTTCCGGCAGCCTCATAAAATCCCTTGGTTCGATCGACGGCGGTCCGTCTTCTTACTACGGAGTCCCGAATGGCGTGGAATGAGCCCGGCGGCGGAAGCCGCGACCCCTGGGGCGGAGGCCCCAAAGGCGGCGGCAGTGGAGGGCCGCCTGATCTCGATGAGGTTTTTCGCAAGCTGCGCGATCAAATCAAGGGCATGTTCGGCGGGCAGATGCCGAGCGGGCCGTCACGCGGACCCGGCGGCGTCGGGATCAGCCTGCTGGCCCTGGCGGCCTTTGTCGTCTGGATGCTCTCTGGGATCTACATCGTTGATCAGGGCTGGCGCGGTGTAGAACTGACCTTCGGGCGTCACGCCGGCACCACGGAACCTGGGCCGCACTGGCACTGGCCGCGCCCGATCGGTCAGGTGGAACGCGTGAACGTGGAGCAGCGGCGTATCGCGGAGGTCGGCTACGAGTCGATGCAGAATCGTGCTCGGCCGGTGCCGACCGAGGCGCTGATGATCACCCGCGACGAGAACATCGTCGACGTGCGCATCGCGGCGCAATACCGCGTCTCCGACCCGTTCCTCTACCTGTTCAATTTCCGCATGCCGGAGGAAACGCTCAAGCAGGTCACGGAAAGCGCGATCCGCGAGATTATCGGCAAGCGCGAGCTGCACTATGTGCTCACCGAGGGGCGTACAGAGGTGGCGCAGGAGACCCAGCGCCTGCTCCAGGAGGTCATGGAGGAGTATCAGACGGGGCTGTCGGTGGTGCAGGTAGCGGTGCAGGATATCCAGCCCCCTGAGGAAGTGCAGCCGGCCTTTGAGGACGCCATTCGCGCCCGCGAGGACGAGCAGCGCACCATCAACCGGGCACAGGCCTATGCCAATGAGTTGATTCCGCGGGCTCAGGGTCAGGCCGCCCGCATCCTCGAGGAGGCCGACGGCTATCGCGAGCAGGTCATCGCCCAGGCCGAGGGTGATGCCTCCCGCTTCGAGGCGCTGGTGCCGGAGTATCAGGCGGATCCCGAGCTGATGCGTCAGCGTATCTACCTCGAGACGATGGAGGAGATCCTCGGCCGTGTGCCCAAGGTGATGCTCGACTCGGATTCCAGCCAGTCGCTGATGTATCTGCCGTTGGACAAGCTCATGGATCGCCGCGGCAGTACCACCGGCTTCTCCGAGCCCAACATCGATGTACCGCAGGAGCGGGACGCCATCTCGCCGACGCAGCGGGCCCGGCAGGCGCTCCGTGATAGGGGGACGCGCTGATGCGAGTCTTGAAGAATATCGTGCTACCCCTCGTGGTCGTAGCCGCAATCCTCGGCTACTTCTCGGTCTTCACCGTCTCGGAGAAAGAGGTCGCGCTGAAGTTCCGCCTCGGCGAGATCATCGAGGCGGACTTTGACCCGGGGCTCCACTTCAAGATGCCGTTCGTGAACAACGTGCGGAAGTTCGACGCCCGGGTGCAGAACCTGGACGAGGACCCGGAGCGGTTCCTGACGGTGGAGAAGAAGAACCTGATCGTCGACTCCTTCGTGAAGTGGCGAGTCGCGGATGCGGAGCGCTACTACACCACGGTACGGGGCGAGCCGGAGCGGGCGAACCAGCGTCTGCGGGAGATTATCCGGGACGGCCTGCGGGCCGAGTTCGGTAAGCGCACTGTGCAGGACATCATCTCCGGCGAGCGGGTGCAGATCATGGACATCCTCCGCACGACCACTGCGGAGGCGGCAGATAGCCTTGGACTGGAAGTGCTCGACGTTCGCCTGAAGCGGATCGACCTGCCGGAGGATGTTACCGACTCCATCTTCGAGCGCATGGTCGCCGATCGCGAGCGGGTCGCACGCGAGATCCGCGCGCGTGGTGAAGAGGCCGGCGAGCGCATCCGCGCCGATGCCGACCGTCAGCGCACCGTGCTGCTGGCCCAGGCCTACCGCGACGGCGAGGCCCTGCGTGGTGAGGGTGACGCCCGCGCGGCGGAGATCTTCGCGGGTGCCTACGGCCAGGAGCCGGAGTTCTTCGCCTTCCAGCGCAGTTTGAGGGCGTATCGCGAGTCGTTCCAGGGCGAGGATGATCTGTTCGTGCTCTCCCCGCGCTCACAGTTCTTCCGCTTCTTCGACGGCGGCGACCAGCTGCCGGGGCTCAACGGCGAGGCCGAGTCCCCCGAGCAGGACTGACCGGAGAGGGCGCGCGCTGTGGACATGGGTGACCTGCTCACTGCGATCGCCCTCCTGCTGGTGATCGAGGGTATCCTCCCGGCGGCCAGCCCCGGCGGTCTGCGCCGGGTGTTTCTGCAGGCCGCCGAGATGGACGACCGGAGTCTTCGCACCGCCGGGCTCATCTCCATGGGGCTCGGCGTTCTGCTTCTCTACTGGGTGCGTGGCTGATGGATCAGAAGACGCGGTGGATGCTCCCGGAGGGCGTGGATGAGCTCTTGCCTCCGGAGGCCGCCGAAGCGGAGGCGTTGCGTCGGCGGCTTCTCGACCTTTATCGGGCGTGGGGCTATGAACTCGTCATGCCGCCGTTCATTGAGTATCTCGATGCGCTGCTGACCGGAAGCGGCCGGGATCTGGACGTTCAAACCTTCAAGGTCACCGACCAGCTCTCGGGCCGGACGCTCGGTGTCCGTCCGGACATCACCCCGCAGGCGGCGCGGATCGACGCCCATCAGCTGCGCAGCGACGGGGTGTCCCGGCTGTGTTATATCGGCAGTACGCTCCAGGCCCGCCCCGAGGGTCCCTCAGGGACCCGCAATGCGGTGCAGCTCGGAGCTGAGCTCTACGGCCACAGCGCTGTGGAGAGCGACCTGGAGATCCTCTCGCTGATGCTTGACACGCTGCGCACAGCAGGGGTCGAGGACTTCCACATCGATGTCGGTCACGTCGGCATCTTCCGAGCGCTGGTTGAGGATCTGCGGCTGCCGGCTGAGACCGAGGAGCAAGTCTTCGATGCGCTGCAGCGTAAGGCCAGCGATGGGCTGGCCGCCGCCCTGCAGGACGCCGGTGTCGGGACGGCTGAGGCGGAGCGCATTACCGCGCTGGCTGAGCTTCACGGTGGGCTGGAAGTGCTGGAACACGCGGATACGCTGCTCGGCTGGGCCGGAGAGGCGGTCTCCGATGCCCTGGGACAGTTGCACTCTGTGGCGGACAGCCTTCAGCGCACCGAGCCGGACATCCCGCTGCATTTCGACCTCGGGGAGTTACGCGGATACCGTTATCACACTGGACTCGTCTTTGCCGCTTACACGCCGCGCCACGGTCAGGAGATCGCCCGTGGCGGGCGGTACGACGGAATCGGCCGCGCCTTTGGGCGGCCGCGTCCGGCTACCGGTTTTAGCGGAGATCTCAAGACACTGCTCAACCTCGGGGGGGCATCCGGGGTTGCCGAGTCGGCCAACGGTATACTGGCGCCGTGGGGGGACGACCCGGCGCTCCATCAGCGGGTGGCCGAGCTGCGCGCCGCCGGCCACCGGGTCGTCTGGCAGCTGCCCGGCGATTCCGGAGAGCATGGCTGCAGCCGGCGCTTGGTCGAGCGCAACGGAACCTGGCAACTGGATACGGAGTAGACATGGGCACGAACGTCGTCGTGGTCGGCACCCAGTGGGGTGACGAGGGCAAGGGCAAGGTGGTGGACTGGCTCACCGAGAACGCGGGCGTCGTCGCTCGGTTTCAGGGTGGCCACAACGCCGGCCACACCCTAGTGATCGACGGCGAACAGACCATCCTCCATCTGATTCCGTCCGGGATCCTCCGTGACGATGTAACCTGCGTGATCGGCAACGGCGTCGTGCTGTCCGCCTCCGCGCTTCTTGAGGAGATCGCGGAGCTTGAGTCGCGCGGTGTCCCCGCGCGTGAGCGACTGCGTGTCAGCCCCTCCTGCCCGCTGATCCTGCCGTGCCACGTGGCCCTGGATAAGGCGCGTGAGAAGGCCAAGGGCAAGGCGGCTATCGGTACGACCGGGCGCGGAATCGGGCCAGCCTACGAGGACAAGGTGGCGCGCCGGGGGGTGCGCCTGTCCGATCTGTTTCATCGCGAGCGCTTGGCGGCGAAGCTTGGGGAGTTGCTGGACTACCACAATTTTGTGCTCAAGCAGTACTTCGGCGCTCCGACCATGGACTTCCAGCAGGTTCTCGACGAGGCGCTGGGCCACGGGGAGCAGCTCCGGCCGCTGGTCACGGATGTGGGTGCGCTGCTCACCGAGCAAATGCGGGCGGAGCGTAACGTCCTCTTCGAGGGGGCGCAGGGGACTCTGCTCGATGTGGACCATGGGACCTACCCCTTCGTGACCTCCTCGAATACCTGTGCCGGTGCTGCAGCTGCCGGTACTGGCGTGGGCCCGCGGGTCATCGACTACGTGCTCGGGATCACCAAGGCGTATACCACGCGGGTGGGCCAGGGACCGTTCCCGACGGAACTCGACTTCGACGACGAGATGGGGATCCACCTCGGCGAGCGGGGGCACGAGTTCGGGGCGACCACCGGGCGTCAACGCCGCTGCGGCTGGTTTGACGCGGTGGCGACGCGCCGCGCTGCTCAGATCAACAGCCTCAGCGGGTTGTGCATCACCAAGCTGGATGTCCTCGATGAACTCGAGACCCTGCGTGTCTGTGTCGGTTATCGGTGCCAGGGCCAGCTCTGCGAGACGCTCCCCTCCGAGGTGGAGACGCTCGCTGAATGTGAGCCGGTCTACGAGGATCTGCCGGGGTGGCAGGAGAGCACCTCAGGGATCGCGCGTTTCGAGGATCTCCCGGCCAATGCGCGGGCCTATCTGGAGCGGATCGAGGCGCTGGTCGGCGTGCCCGTGGCGATGGTTTCCACCGGTCCCGATCGCAGCCAGACCATCGTCCGCGAGTCCCCGTTCACGTAATGGGGCGCTGCCTCCCTGCGTGCCGGCCTCGGCGCGCAGGGGTGCGGATAGGTATTGTGAGCATAAAAAAAGGCCGACCCTTCAGGGGCCGGCCTTTTTTTATCTGGTGCCGAGGAGAGGACTCGAACCTCCACGGGGTTTCCCCCACTAGCACCTGAAGCTAGCGCGTCTACCAATTTCGCCACCTCGGCATACCCGCCTGTCAGCGAGTGCGCGAAACTTTAGCCATTGGGCCGGGGTTGTGTCAACGGTGTCGGTGCGCCGTCAGCGAAATCGGGTTTTGGTCCCGGTTGCGGCGGCTTTTCCTTTAGGCGGGTTGTCGCGTCGCGTATCCTGAAGGTTGACACCCAAGGAAGTAATAATGACGAAACGAAGCAAGAAACCACCGAAGCGCGACCCTTATCAGGAGCGCGAGCAGGCCAAGTACGACAACCCCATCCCCAGTCGCGAGTACCTGCTGGAGCTTTTGGCCGCGCACCGGCGTCCGCTCGGGCGCCGAGAGATCGCCGAGGCGTTGGGGCTTGAGTCGCCCGAGCAGCAAGAGGCGCTTCGCCGGCGGCTCCGCGCCATGGAGCGCGATGGACAGCTGGTACGCAACCGCCGCCGCGGGTACCTGATCGTCGATCACCGCGAGCTCGTCCGTGGTCGTGTGCTCGGCCGCCCCGATGGGGCCGGGTACCTCGTGCCTGACGGGACGCGTGATCGCATTGCGCTCTCGCCACGGCAGATGCGCTGCCTGCTTCACTCCGATCGGGCCATTGTTCGCATCACCGGCCGGGATGAACACGGAACCCCCCAAGGTGAGCTGGTGGAGATCCTGGAGCGGGGCAATCGCCAGATTACCGGTCGTTTCTTCGAGGAGCACGGGGTGGGCTTCCTGGTCCCGGAGAACAAACGGCTCCATCAGGACGTGCTGCTCTCTGCGGATGGTCGGGGCGGTGCCGAGGATGGTGAACTGGCCGTCGCTGAGCTGCTCGCCCAACCGACGGAGCGGCGCCAGCCCATCGGCCGGATCATCCAGGTTCTCGGCCGGAGTATTCACGTCGGCGAGGAAGATCAGGTAGCTGCCCGTATACACGGCATACCGCTGGAGTGGCCGGCGGAGGTGGAGCGGGAGGTGGCTGCCTTCGGCGATGAAGTCGCCGAGGCCGACAAGGAAGGACGCACTGACCTGCGGCGACTGCCGCTGGTCACCATCGACGGTGCCGACGCCAAGGATTTCGATGATGCGCTCTATTGCGAGCCCACGGCGAAGGGATGGCGCCTCGTAGTCGCGATCGCAGACGTCTCGCACTACGTCCGTCCGGGAACGGCGCTCGATCAGGAGGCGCGGTTGCGCGGTAATTCCGTCTACTTCCCGCGAACCGTCGTACCGATGCTGCCCGAGGCGCTATCCAACGGGCTCTGCTCCCTCAATCCGGATGTGGATCGCCTCTGCATGGTCTCCGACATGCTCCTCCAGGAGAACGGCCGAATCCTGCGCTCCCGGTTTTATCGCGCCGTCATGCGCTCCAAGGCCCGGCTCACGTACGAACAGGCCAATGCAGCTGTCGTGGAGGGGGACCGGAAGACCCGCAAGTCCCTCGGTGACGAGGTGGTTCGGCACTTGGAGAATCTGCACGGGCTTTATAAGACGCTGCGCAAGGCCCGGGATCGGCGCGGGGCCATCGATTTCGACACCACCGAGACCGCCATGCAGTTCGATGAAGCCGGGCGCGTGGTCTCCGTCGATCCGGTGGAACGCAACGACTTCCACAAGACTGTCGAGGAGTGCATGATCGCCGCCAACGTCTGTGCGGCGAAGTATCTCGGCCGGCACAAGGTGCCCTCGCTCTACCGCGTCCACGAGCGCCCGGGCGAAGAGAAGCTGGAGCAGTTGCGTGGTTTTCTCGCCCAGATCGGCCTGGAACTCGGCGGTGGCGATGCGCCGACAGGGCTCGACTACGCGCGGGTCATGGAGGCGGCGCGGGAGCGCCCCGACCGTCACTTGATCGAGACCGTCATGCTGCGCTCGATGCAGGCGGCCGAGTACCGCCCGGATAACGCCGGCCACTTCGGGCTTGCCCTGGAAGCCTACACGCACTTCACCTCGCCGATTCGGCGCTACCCGGATCTGGTGGTCCATCGCGGCATCGGCCACGTCATCGACGGCCACCGCGGGCCAAGCTTCGGCATGACCCACAACGATCTGATCACGCTCGGCGAGCACTGCTCGATGACGGAGCGCCGCGCCGATGAAGCGACCCGCGACGCTGAGATGACTCTCAAGTGTGAGTACCTGGCCGAGCATCTCGGCGGGGAGTTCACCGGGGTCATCGCTGCGGTGACGTCCTTTGGCCTCTTCATCAACCTGGAGGGGGTCTACGTCGACGGCCTGGTGCATATCACGAACCTGGAGAGCGACTTCTTCCACTACGACGATGTGGGCCACCGGCTGGTCGGGGATCGAACCGGCAAGGAGTATCGGCTTAGTGACCGGGTCCGGGTGCGAGTGGTGCGCGTCGACAAGGACGATCGCAAGATCGACCTGGAGATTCTTGCCCACCCGGTGGACGCCGATGGCGAGCCCATCGACGGAAAGGGTGGGCGGCGGCGCAAAGGGAAGACCGCGCGCAAGTCGGCGGCCCGGGAGCAGGACGGCAAATCACGGCGCTCCGGTCGCCGCCGCAGCGGTCGCCGTAACGAGTAGCGGGGGCGATCATGGCAAGCGGCAAGGGGGGGCGGCGCCGGTCCCGGCAGCGCGGCGACGCGGGTCGCGAGGCCCGGCCAGAGCGCGTGGCCGGGGATGAGTGGGTGTACGGTCAGCATGCGGCGCGCGAGGTGGCCGCCTACCACCCCGCCGGGGTCGTAGGGGTATGGGTGGAGCACTGCCGGCGGGACGGTCGCACCGAGCGTATGCTCGACCGGCTCCGACGCCAGGGCGTGCCTATCCATCGCGTCGGCCGCCAGGAGCTCGACTACTGGACGGAGGGTGCCAACCACCAAGGGATTCTGCTGCGCTATCGAGGCATCGCCGCCCAGGGTGAGGCGGAGCTGGATGGCTTTCTTGCCGCAGAGTCCGAGCCGCTTTTCCTGGTTCTGGATCAGGTCCAGGATCCGCATAATCTGGGTGCCTGTCTTCGTACGGCCGCTGCCGCCGGAGCTCAAGGCGTCATCGCCCCCCGGGATCGGGCCGCGGCGCTGACGCCAACCGTGCACAAGACAGCCGCCGGTGCCGTACAGCACATTCCCTTCTTTCAAGTCACCAATCTGGCGCGGACGCTGGAGCGGGTTGCCGACGCAGGTGTCTTCGTCGTCGGTGCCGCCGGGGAAGCCGCGCAGGCTTGCTACGATGTTGATTTGCGTGGCCCGCTGGCGCTGGTCCTCGGCGGTGAAGGGGAGGGGCTGCGGCGATTGACGCGAGAGCGTTGCGACGTGCTGGTGACAATCCCCATGCCCGGGCGAGTGGAGAGCCTCAACGTCTCCGTCGCGACGGGTGTGTTGCTCTTCGAGGCACTGCGCCAGCGCCGGGCGGCGACCGGCTTTTGATGCGCCGCGGTTCCCCCGTGGCGTCCAGGTCGGGTACACTTGCCGGCTTCACCGAAGCAGCACCTTGCCTCACACCGGTGGGGGTGGAGGCTGTTTGAGCCCGTGGCTCGAATAACCACAAGGAGTCATCAATGCGACATTACGAGATCGTTTTCATGGTCCACCCGGACCAGAGCGACCAGGTCCCGGCCATGGTCGAGCGTTACCGCAGTATCGTCGAGTCCAACGGTGGCACCGTGCACCGCCTGGAGGACTGGGGGCGTCGCCAGCTGGCCTACCCGATCAACAAGCTGATCAAGGCGCACTATGTCCTGATGAACGTGGAGTGCGGCAAGGAGGAGCTGGATGAGCTCACCTCCGCCTTCCGGTTCAATGACGCGGTGATCCGCAACATGGTCCTGAGCCGCGACGAGCCGGTTACCGAGCCTTCGCCGCTGGCCAAGGGGAACGAGAAGCGCGAGGACCGTAAGGAGTCCGAGGACGCGGAGTAATCCGCGCCGCGCGGCCATCGACATCGACGATCAACCAGGAGCTTGACCATGGGACGTTTTTTTCGGCGCCGTAAGTACTGCAAGTTCACCGCCGAGGGGGTGAAGGAGATCGACTACAAGGATCTCAACACCCTCAAAAACTACATTACCGATACCGGCAAGATCGTGCCGAGCCGGATCACCGGCACCAGCGCACGCTACCAGCGCCAGCTGGCACGCGCGATCAAGCGCGCTCGCTACCTGGCGCTGCTGCCGTACACCGACCGCCACTGAGAGGTGTAGCGTGAAGGCGTTCGCCGCCTTCATCCTCCGTGGGCCTTTCCAGGCCGCCACGGTGATGGTCGCGGCCAGCCTGCTGCCGCTGCTGTCGATCTTTGCAGCGGGGGCTCTGGCGCTGGTGACGCTGCGCCAGGGGCTACAGCAGGGGGCCATGGTGGCGGCGATTGCCGGCGCCATCCTCTTTGCTCTGCTCTTTGCCGCGGCGGGGACCGGAGAGCCAGCGCTACGGCTGGTGCTCGAGCAGTGGCTTCCCGTTCTCGTGCTGGCCGAGTGGCTGCGCCGGACGGTCTCCCTGTCCAGCACCCTGCTGCTCTGGCTCGGACTGGGCGCGTTGGCGGTGGTCGGCTTCCATCTGGTGATTCCCGATCCCGCGGCGCATTGGGAGCAGGTGGTGGAGGCCTTCCTCGCCGCTGCCGGTGCGGAACCCGGCCTGGGTGGCGAGGCCGAGGCGCTGCTGCAGGAGGACCTGCTGCCGCTGATGACCGGGCTCTGGGCGGCGAACCTGATGCTGATCGTGCTCGCCGGTCTGCTCATCGGCCGGGCGCTGCAGGCTTTGTTGTACAATCCGGGAGGATTACGGGCCGAGTTCCACGGCCTCGACCTGGGGCGCGAGGCCGGCGTGGTCGCCCTGGCCTTGTGGGTTGGCGGGTTGTTGGCCGGGCCCGGTTGGGTGGCCGATTTGGCATTGATCACTGGCGCGGCCTTCGTGGTCCAGGCGATCGCCTTCGCGCACGCGGTAGCCGCGGCCCGTGGTTGGAGCGGGGCGTGGCTGGTGCTGGTCTATGTCGCAGCGCCGTTGCTCTTCCGCCCGATGGCGCTCGTAGGCATCGGAGATGCGTTATTCCAATGGCGCCGGCGGCTTACGGGCGGGCAACCACCCGCCGAGTGACGCCGGCGCAACCGTTTACGAAAGACCGAGGTGTTGAGGCATGGAACTGATCCTTCTTGAAAAAGTATCGAACCTGGGTGACCTGGGTGACCGGGTACGGGTACGCGCCGGTTATGGCCGTAACTATCTGCTGCCGTACGGCAAGGCGAAGATGGCGACTGAGGAGAACATCCGCTACTTCGAGGAGCGCCGGGCAGAGCTGGAGCGGGCCGCCCGCGAGGCTCAGCAGGCTGCGGAAGCCCGCCTTGAGCAACTCCAGGGTGTGACCCTCAAGGTCACGGCGAAGGCCGGCGAGCAGGGCAAGCTGTTCGGCTCCGTTGGTCCGGCGGACGTGGCCGGCGCTGCGGCCGCGGCCGGTGTGGAACTCGCCCGTCGCGAGGTCCGGATGCCGGAAGGGCCAATTCGTGTCGCCGGTGAATACGACGTCGCCGTGCAGCTACATACCGATGTCACCGGGGAAGTGAAGGTGGTCGTCGAGGGTCAGGAGTCCTGATCGGGAGCGTCGGGTCATGCCCGGCGGGAGGCCGATGTGCAGCTTGATGGCCCTGCCTCGGGCTCGGAGGCGCTAAAGGTACCGCCCCACGATCTGGAGGCGGAGCAGGCGGTGCTTGGCGGGCTGATGCTCGACAATGCCGCCTGGGACCAGATCGCCGACCGCCTTCACGAAGACGACTTCTACCGTCGCGAGCACCGCCTGATCTGGCGCAGCATGGCGGAGCTCGCCGACGGCAACCACCCGCTGGACGTGGTCACTCTCTCCGGGTGGCTGCGCCAGCAGGGCAAGCTCGAGGAGGCTGGCGGACTGAACTACCTGGGCGCGATTGCCCGGGAGACGCCGTCGGCCGCCAACATACGCGCCTATGCGGATATCGTCCGCGAGCGCTCCGTTCTTCGCCAGCTCATTCGCGCCGGGTCGGATGTGGCGGAGGCGGCCTTCCATCCGGAGGGTCGGACCAGCGCGGAGCTGCTCGATCACGCCGAGCAGACCATCTTCCAGATCGCCGAGCAGACCGGCCGCAATCGCCAGGGGTTTGTGGGCATGCGGCAGCTCATGCCGCACGTGATCGATCGCATCGATACGCTCTACCGCACCCAGGAACCCATCACGGGGCTGCCGACCGGATTCGACGATCTCGACAAGCTCACTTCCGGGCTTCAGAACGGCGACCTGATTATCATTGCCGGCCGGCCGTCCATGGGAAAGACGACCGTGGCGATGAACATGGTTGAGCACGTCGCCATGCACAAGAAACTCCCGGTGGCTGTCTTCTCCATGGAGATGCCGGCGGATGCGCTGGGCATGCGGATGTTGGCTTCGCTCGGCCGCGTACCTCTGCAGAGGGTGCGCTCGGGAGATCTCAAGGACGATGACTGGCCCCGTCTGACGTCCACGATGAGCCTGCTGACGGAGACGCCGTTGTTCATCGACGACTCGCCGGGGCTAACGCCGACAGAGATTCGTGCGCGGGCGCGACGGCTGCAGCGCGAGCATGATGGCCTCGGCCTGATTGCGGTGGACTATCTGCAGCTGATGCAAATCCCCGGCTTCAAGGAGAATCGGGCCGGGGAGCTCTCAGAGATTTCCCGCGCCCTCAAGGCACTGGCCAAGGAGCTCAATACGCCGGTCATCGCCCTGTCGCAGCTCAACCGCTCGCTGGAGCAGCGGCCGAACAAGCGGCCGATCATGTCCGATCTCCGGGAATGCGTGACCGGTGATACCCCGGTGCTCCTCGCCGATGGGCGGCGCACACCCATCTCAGAACTCGTTGGAGAGGAGCCAGAGGTCATTGCCGTCAACGAGCGCCATCGGTTGGTGCGCGCGAGGGCGGAGAAGGTTTGGTGCGTTGGTCGGCGTCTGGTTTACCGCGTTCAGCTGGCGAGCGGACGGGTGCTGCGGGCTACAGGACGGCACCGTTTACTGACGGCTTCGGGTTGGCAACGGGTTGATGAGCTAAGCGCCGATGACCGCATCGCGGTTGCCAGGACCGCGCTCGAGCCGCAAGAGCACGAGGCGAGCGATCTGTTCTGGGATTCCCTGGTCGCCGTCGAGCTGGATGGCGAAGAGGATGTCTACGATTTGACCGTGCCCGGGCCGGCATCCTGGGTGGCGGGCAGTATCGTCAGCCACAACTCCGGCGCGATCGAACAGGATGCGGACCTGATCGCCTTTATCTACCGCGATGAGGTCTATAACGAGGACAGCCCTGACAAGGGTACGGCCGAGCTGATCATCGCCAAGCAGCGGCAGGGCCCCATCGGTACTGTTAAGCTCACCTTCCTCGGCGAGTACACGCGGTTCGAAAACTACGTCGAGGACATCTACGGCGGAGGGATTCCGGGATGAGCCGCGGAGCCGAGGCGCGTATCGACCTTGGGGCCTTGCGGGCCAACCTGTCGGCGGCTCGTGCTGCCGCGCCGCGGAGCCGGGTGATGGCGGTGGTGAAATCGGATGGGTATGGCCATGGGCTGGTTCCGGTGGCCGGGGCGCTTGCCGAATCCGCTGACGCTTTCGCGGTGACCGACTTTTCCGAGGCTGAGGCCCTTCGCGCGGCAGGGCTGCGTCATCGCATCGTCCTGCTTCAGGGGCCTTATACGGTGGAGGATCTTCACCGTGCGGCGGCAGGCAACCTGGAGCTGGTGATCCACAGCCAGTGGCAGGTGGCCGCCCTGGTAGAGAACCGGCTCCCTTCGCCGGTTACGGTCTGGATCAAGGTGGACTCCGGAATGCACCGGCTTGGGTTTGAGCCGGAGTCGGTGCAGTCGGTCTGGCGCCAGTTGACGGAGACCTCCTCGGTCCGTGCGGACATCGGCTTCCTGACCCACCTGGCGTGTGCCGATGACCGTGATGATTCGGCGACGCGCCGTCAACTCGAGGTTTTCGAGGCCGCGTGCGGCGGGCTCCCCGGGCCCCGGTCGGCGGCAAACTCCGCCGGTGTCCTCGGTTGGCCGGCGAGCCATTACGAATGGGTCCGCCCCGGGGTCATGCTCTACGGGGCCTCACCATTTGTGGATGGACATGCAGGTCCGGACCTGCAGCCGGCTATGGCTCTTGAAGGGCGCGTCGTGGCGGTGCGCCACCTTCGTGCCGGCGATCCCGTCGGGTACGGCGCCACCTGGCGTTGCCCGGTGGACATGCCGGTGGGCATTGTCTCCCTCGGCTATGGCGACGGCTACCCGCGCCACGCTCCAAGCGGTACGCCGGTTGAGGTGGCCGAAGTGCGGGTTCCTCTGGTCGGGCGAATCTCGATGGATATGTTGGCCGTGGATCTGCGCGGGTTGTCAGTATCGGTGCGGGAAGGGGACCAAGCCGTTGCTTGGGGTGGGAAGGTGCGGCCTGAAGAGGTAGCCAAAGCGGCCGGCACCATCGCCTATGAGCTGTTCTGCCGAACCCCGCCGAGGCCGCAGCGCCGCTACGTCGAGCCCGGAGGAGGCTGATGGCGCCGCGTGCCAAGCGCCGCTACGCCTGCTCCGAGTGTGGTGGTCAGCAGCCGCAGTGGACCGGGCAGTGCCCGGAGTGTGGCTCCTGGAACACCCTGGAGGAAGTGCACGTCGCCGGCGAGGTCGCGTCGGGGGCGGCACGCCGGGCAGCCGCGGAAGTGACCACGCTCGCCGAGGTGTCTACGGCGCCGCAGCCTCGGATCACCACCGGGGTCGCGGAGCTGGATCGTGTGCTCGGTGGTGGTCTGGTCCCCGGTTCCGTGGTGCTCATTGGCGGTGAGCCGGGAATCGGCAAGTCAACACTGCTCCTGCAGACCCTCGCAGCTCTGTCGCGCAGCCACGGCGCCTTATACGCCACCGGCGAGGAGTCACTTCAGCAGGTCGCGTTACGCGGGCAGCGTTTGGGGGTGGTCGACGATGCGCTGCACCTGATGGCCGAGACCGCGGTGGAGGAGGTGGTCGCTGCCGCCGAGCGGCTGCGGCCCCGCGCCCTGGTACTCGATTCCGTGCAGACCTTTCACACGGCAACGCTTGGCTCGGCTCCGGGCTCGGTGGCGCAAGTGCGGGAGAGCGCTGCGCAGCTGGTGCGCCTGGCCAAGGCCAGCGGCACAGCGGTGATCCTGGTTGGCCACGTGACGAAGGAAGGCGCGCTGGCCGGCCCGCGTGTGCTCGAGCATATGGTCGATACGGTACTGTACTTCGAAAGCGACCAGGGGAGTCGCTATCGCGTGGTACGGGCGGTCAAGAACCGGTTCGGTGCCGCCAACGAGCTAGGGGTCTTCGCCATGGCGGAGGACGGGTTGCGGCAAGTCCGCAATCCCTCTTCGATCTTTCTCTCCCGGCACGATCAGGATGTGCCGGGCAGCGCGGTATTCGTTACGCGTGAAGGTAGTCGGCCGCTGCTGCTTGAGGTTCAGGCACTGGTGGCCGACTCGGCAGGGGGGCAGCCGCGCCGGGTGGCCGTCGGACTCGATGGCAGCCGGCTGGCGCTGCTGCTGGCGGTTCTGCAGCGACACGGCGGAATCAGCACGGCGGGCGAGGACGTCTTCATTAATGTTGTCGGCGGGGTGCGGGTACAGGAGACTGCCGGCGACCTGCCCGCCCTGGCGGCTGTCCTGTCGAGCCTGCGCAATCGCCCCTTAGCGCGGGACTGTGTGATCTTCGGCGAGTTGGGTCTGGCCGGTGAGGTTCGGCCGGTGCCAGGGGGTGAAGAGCGGCTCTCCGAGGCAGTCAAGCACGGGTTCGTGCGCGCCGTGGTCCCGAAGAAAAATGTCCCGAGAGAGGGCGTGCCGGGTATGACCATCCACCCGGTGCAGCGCCTGGATGAGGCCCTGGAGGCACTCTTCGTCTGACCGTCAGCCCCGGGGGTCGGGCTGGTCGTCGACGAGGTGCATGAGTTCCCGGTTGACCTGCTCGGTGTCCCCGAGGTTGGCCTCCAGCAGGCTACGCAGGTGTGTCATGCTCTCCAGGTCGATGCGCAGGCAGCGCAGGCCGACCTCTGCCCCGTGCCAGTGAGCCGGCTGTACCTCCATATGGATCGTATCGAATTCACTGAGCGGGAGTTCCAGCCTCCATTGGCCGTCACTGCGATTGAGGAGTTCAGAGGCACGCGTTCCCTGCGGCACGCTCACCAGCGCCCCTCGCATGGATAGATCGAGGATTTCCACCTCGCACTCTGCGCCATCCTTGTGGAGCAGCCGGGCCGGTGCGTGAAACGCCACCCGGCTGAACCGCCGCCTCTCTTTCGTACCCATGGGACTGCCTTGTCGCTGCGCCGAATACCTGGACTCAGCTTAGCATGCTGCGGCAGCAAGCTCGTCCCGGTTGTGGGCCGCATCGACGGTGTTTTCCAGAAGGGTGGCGACGGTCATCGGCCCAACGCCTCCCGGTACCGGTGTAATCCAAGAGGCGCGCTCGCGGGCTTCGTCGAAGGCGACGTCCCCCGTCAGCTTGCCGCTGTCCAAACGGTTGATGCCGACATCGATGACCACCGCGCCTTCTCCGATCCAGTCCCCGCGCACAAGGCCGGGTTTGCCCACGGAGGCGACCACCAGGTCCGCACTGCGCACGCGCTTGGCGACGTCGCGGGTGCGGCTATGGCAGACGGTGACGGTGCAGCGCGCGTTAAGAAGCTCCAGCGTCATCGGGCGGCCGACGATGTTGGACTGGCCCAGAATGACAGCGTCCCGGCCCTCGAGCTCGATATCGGTGTGATGGAGGAGGGTCATGACGCCCCGAGGTGTGCAGGGGCGAAGCCCGGGCAGGCGCAGGGCGAGTCGGCCCATGTTCTCCGGGTGGAAACCATCCACATCCTTGATGGGGTCGATGTGCTCGATGACCGTCTGTTCGTCGATATGCGGTGGCAGCGGCAGCTGCACTAGGATGCCGTCGATCTCCGGATCCGCGTTGAGGCGCTCGATGCGCTCGAGGAGCTCACCCTCCGCAGTGTCGGCGGGCAGGTCGTAGGCTCGGGAGAGGATTCCGGCCTCTTCGCATGCGCGCCGCTTATTGCGAACGTAGACGGACGAGGCCGGATTCGAGCCAACCAGGATGACTGCTAATCCCGGGCGGCGAAGACCCCTTCGTAGTCGCTCATCCACCGCGTCGGCGACCAGACCGCGGCGCTTCGCCGCGATTGCTTTGCCATCGAGCAGTTGCGCAGTCATTGTGCTCCTTACAGAAAAGTCATTGTTAAAAGCGGATTTTCTCACGCCGGGGTGGCCCCGGCAACGCGCGCGGCACGCGGTGTTTGACGGGGCGGGGTCCGGTCGCTACCATTTCGAATCTGAACCGCGGATGTCATCCGGACTGGTGGCTGCGGTGGCCCGACGGGGTGTAGCGCAGTCTGGTAGCGCACCTGCTTTGGGAGCAGGGAGTCGGGGGTTCAAATCCCTCCACCCCGACCACCTAAGCGGTGCCAGCAGGTTTTCGGAGCACTGCGCCCGTAGCTCAATCGGATAGAGCATCGGCCTTCTAAGCCGACGGTTGCAGGTTCGAGTCCTGCCGGGCGCGCCACCTGTATGGCGCGCGGCAGGAGGACAACAGGTTTCAGTGGTGAGCGTAGCTCAGTTGGTAGAGCCCCGGATTGTGGCTCCGGTGGTCGTGGGTTCGAGTCCCATCGCTCACCCCATTTTTCAACGGCTTACAGCCGTCGTGATCCCCCAAGACCCCTGCGCACCTCGTTTGTTACACAGAAATTAGACAGATTGAGACCGGGGCGGGTCAGGCAGCCCGGCCTGGCCGCGACATTCGGAAGTGGCCCACGTACCATTCGTTCCCTCCGCGGTATCCGAAAAGCTCGGAGCACGCCAGAAAGAATAGGCGCCAACGCTGGTACCAGCGCTCCTCTTCGCCGTCGCCGTAGGTCTGTCTGAGCAGCGGCAGCAATGCCTCCCGGGACGCATCGAGCCGGGCCAGCCAGGCGTCCTGCGTGCGGGCGTAGTGCCGCCCGTTGACGCGCCAGCGCTCCTCGATCTGCAGATGGTCCTGGAACCACAGGAATAGGTCATCGGCAGGCATCAGCCCCTCGGTAAAGAAATGGCGCGCCATCCAGTCCGTCTCGTCGGTGGCGATGAAGCGATACGGTAGCCGGGCGTGACAGAAGACATGGGCGAAAAAGCGGCCGCCGGGTTGCAGCCATTCGTGAATCCGGCGCATGAGCTCGCGCCAGTTTCGCATGTGCTCGAACATCTCCACGGAGACGACCCGGTCGAAGGGAGCGCTTTCCGGTACGAACGTATTGATGTCGGCGGTCCGGACGGTGAGGTTCGTGGCGCCGGCCGCATCTCTGCGTGACTCGATAAAACGCCGCTGCGCCTGGGAGTTGGATACGGCCTCGATCCGGGCGTTAGGGAAGTGCTCCGCCATCCACAGGGAGAGCGATCCCCAGCCGCAGCCCAGCTCCAGGATTCGCTGGCCGTCCTGAAGATCGGCGCGCCGGCAGGTGAGCTCCAGCATGGCTGCTTCGGCGTCGGCCAGATCGTCGGTGCCGTGCCGCCACAGGCACCCGCTGTACTTCAGGCGAGGCCCGAGGACGGCGTGGAAAAGCTCGGGGGGCACCTCGTAGTGCTGTTCGTTGGCAATCTCGGCGCGGGGGGCAATCGGTGCGGCATCCATTTCGGCAAGCAGGCTGCGGTAGCGCTCCGCCTGGGCCTCCACACCGCCGCGGTGCTCCTGCTGGAGGCGCTGTGCGAGTAGCCGCCGGATCCCCCATCGAACGAGGGGGTCGGGCAGGGCGCCACGTTCCGCCTGGCGGAGCAGTGTTGCCATTGTCGTCATCGGGTGCCCTCTCCAGTTGGTGCTTTTCTGGCCCCAGCGGACGGCGGAGCGTGTGGGGCAGAGGCAGAGGCTTGCGTGGTACCCCGGTGAGCAGCTTATAATTAGTCGCCTACGGGCCGCTAGCTCAATTGGTAGAGCAGCTGACTCTTAATCAGTAGGTTGAAGGTTCGAGTCCTTCGCGGCCCACCAGATTCAGCCACCGCTGGCAGCTAGCTACTAGTATTCCAGAGTAGGTGGTAAGCAAAGGCCTATCCTTCTTGATCCCCCCGTGTCGCGGGCTCCGAAAAGCCTGACTCATTCGGCTGGCGCAAACCCCGCCGTTCAGCGCGGGGTGGTCCATCCCTACCGTGGGGTGCGCCGATTGGTATGGGGGATGTTGCGCCATAGCGCTGCTTGGCGGGAGACTTGACGGCTCCACGGACCCTCAAGCGCCGGGAGCGTTTTCATGAGTGAGCATGTCTATAAAATCGTCGAGCTGACCGGCTCCTCAAAGGTTGGAATGGAGGAGGCGGTCAATAATGCCATCGCTCGCGCCGGCGAGACGCTGCGCCATCTGCGGTGGTTCCAGGTTGTCGATACTCGGGGCCATATCGAGGGCGGTCAGGTCACCCATTGGCAAGTCACCATCAAGGTCGGTTTTACCCTGGACGGGAGTGGGTAGCCGGGGTCTCCTCGCCGGCGCCATCGTAGCTCGGCCCATTTCGGTGTCCTGTGCATCGTTCCAGGGCAATCGGTGCGTGGTGGTGCGCCATTTTTGAGCGCCGGGTTGACGATGAAGGCCTGCAGGCTGCGTTCGGCCGTCACAGCGGCGGGTGGCATCAGCTTTGCTTCTCCGTCTCGTGCTCGGCCGGCGCGCAGCCCGGCCCCTGCCGTCATCTAGCGGGCAAGCCGCGCCGGGACGTGGTCAGCGCGACAAGCAATCCGGGGGAAGCATGGAAACGATTACCGCGTTCCTTGAGAGTGTCAGCGACGTTGTGTGGGGGCCGGCCATGCTGGTCCTCCTGCTCGGCACCGGCCTCTACCTCTCGATCGGGCTCAAGGGGATGCCGATTCGCCGCCTCGGCTACGGCTTTCGCCGGATGTGGGGCGGTCGTCGGGAAGTCGAGGAGGATCCCGGCGAGATCACGCCGTTCCAGGCGCTGACCACGGCTCTTTCGGCGACCATCGGCACGGGTAACATCGCCGGCGTGGCGACCGCGATCACGCTCGGTGGCCCGGGAGCCGTTTTTTGGATGTGGGTGACGGCGCTGGTCGGCATGGCCACCAAATACTCCGAGGCAGTCCTGGCCGTGAAGTACCGGGAGACGGATGCCGAGGGGCGCTATGTTGGCGGACCCATGTACTACATCAAGAACGGGCTCGGCCCCCGCTGGGCGTGGCTTGGCACCCTCTTCGCGATCTTCGCCATGGTGGCCGCCTTCGGCATCGGTAACACGGTTCAGGCCAACTCCGTGGCCGACGTAGTGGAGTCGAACCTCGCCGTGCCGGTGTGGCTGACCGGGCTGATCCTGGCCGTCCTGGTCTTTCTGGTCATTATCGGCGGGATTCGGCGCATCGCCCGGGTGGCGGAGCGCCTCGTTCCGGCCATGGCGGTTATCTACGTCGTCGGTGGGCTATTGATCATCGGCTGGAACATCACCGAAGTTCCCGCTGCTCTCGGTCAGATCGTGACCGACGCATTCACTGGTACCGCGGCGACCGGGGGGTTTGCCGGGGCTGCCGTCTGGGCTGCGATCCGGTTCGGTGTCGCCCGCGGTATCTTCTCCAACGAGGCGGGCCTGGGATCGGCGCCGATTGCCCACGCGGCCGCCCGGACGAACAACCCGGTGCGCCAGGGAACGGTGGCGATGCTCGGGACGTTCATCGATACGATCATCGTCTGCACCATCACCGCCCTGGCCATCGTGCTCACCGGTGTTTGGACCACGGGCGAGACGGGGGCGTCGCTCACTTCCATGGCCTTCGGTGAAGGGATTCCCGCGGGGAATTGGATCGTAACTCTGGGGATGATCCTCTTCGCCTTCACGACCATTGTGGCGTGGAGTTACTACGGGGAGCGGTGCGCGGCTTTCCTCTTCGGGGTGCGCGTGATTCTGCCCTATCGCTACCTTTGGGTGGTCCTGCTCTTTGTCGGCGCCATTGCGGATCTTGGCGTGGTCTGGATCGTTGCCGACATCCTCAACGCGCTGATGGCGATTCCCAACCTGATCGCCCTGCTCGCGCTGTCGGGGACGGTCTTTGCCGTTACGCGGACGTACTTCGCGCCGGGTGGTGGCAGTGAGCAGCGGGAGGGAGGGGGCTGAATGCCCCCTCCGGCAGTGACTATTGCATTACGAAGCGGGTGAAGTAGATTCCGGCGGCTTCACCGCTGACGCCGTGTTCGTCGAGGATCCCATTGATCAGGCGGAGCGCTTCCTCACGGACCATCTCGCGCTGCTCGGCATCGCTCAGGTCGGAGAATGTCTGCTCGGCGAGCATCAGCATGAGCTCGTCGCGGATCGCTGCCTCATGGCGCTCCAAGGCCTCCCGGACTTCGCTGTCGGTGGTGGCGATCTCGATCTCCGCTTCCAGGTAGCGCGCAGGCTCGTCGTCGGCGAGGTTAACGGTGAGGGATGGCTCAAGCTCGTAGTAATCGGCGTCAGCCAGATCCGCCTGCTCGGGACTCGTCTCCTCCGCAGGCTCAGCCTGGTGCATTCCCGGGGGGGTGAATACGCCCGTGGCCATGGCGATGACCACGCCCAGGGTGATCATCATCAGCACGGTCATGGTGGCGAGCAGGGTCAGTAGGCCTTTGTTGGGCATTCCGTCATTCCTCGCGCGGTTTTGGGGGGTCTCAGGCGCATGGTAACGCACCGGATCAGTTCCATTGCTGGTGAGCGTCGGAGCGCTGGGCACTCTCTTGTTGACCGTCACGCGCCGCCCGCCTCTGGCTCTGCTGGCGGCGCTCGCGTCGCCGCCTCTGCTGGTTGTCGTTGCGCTCGATCAGCTTCAGGGCTTCATTGATTGAGCCGCGTACCACGTAGACAGGGCGCCCGCGGGCGTGTTGCGGCTCCGTGGGCGTCTCTTGCGGGACCCAGACCAGGCCGTGGGCCTGCAATTCGCCGGCGATCGCCTCGCAGCGCGTGATGGCGGTCTGCATGCCGTGCTCCGCGTGCTCGGGGGGCAGCAGGTAGACCGCGTACCGCGTCTCCTGGGTGTGGATGACAATGTTCGCCACGCCGGCCCGAGTCGGTTGATCGAAACGGTAGCGGTGGCGCGGGCCGTAGTGCTGGAGCCACTCCTGAAGCTGGGTCGAGGTCCGCTCCGGATTGTGCCCGTGGTGGGCCCGCTCTCGTCGTTGCCGCGCTGTGCGACGGGTTTGGACCTCGCGCTGGACTTCCGGTGTCGCGGTCCGGACCGCCAAGGCCAGGGCGAAGCCGGCGGCCCCGAGGATCAACGGTCCTGCCAGGCGCAGCATCGTGTGCGCCTCGGCAATGATCGGAACTTGCGGGGCGTCGATCAGCGCCGGCAGGAAGGCGAGCAGAGTGAGCAGCAGGGCCAGGTTCAGCCAGCGACGGGCGGCACGCCAGCGGCGTAACGCCTGGCTATTGCCACGGGCCCGGTGAATGCGGTTGGTGCTGACCTCGCGCAGGGCAAGTAGTACAACCAGCAGCGAGATGGCGATGACGATCATGTCGCGGTGTCCGGCCCCTTTGGGTTCGTGCCCATGCTAGCGCATCGTCAGTGCGGTTGGTGGGCCGGGTGGGCGACGTTCCATTGCGGTCCAAAGGCCTACCGCTGTTATACTTGTCCGGCGAAAGGCGCCGGTATACCGCCCAAGCGCCTCATTACGTGCGAAAGTGGCGGAATTGGTAGACGCGCCGGGTTTAGGTCCCGGTGGGGTGATCCCCCGTGAGAGTTCGAGTCTCTCCTTTCGCACCAGCGAACTCCAACCCTGTGGCGAGCGTCGCAGGGTTGCTCCTTTGAACGCAATCACCAGACGATTGGATCCCAAGGACTTCCCGATGCAAGTTTCCGTGGAGACGACTGAAGGCCTGGGCCGCCGCATGAAGGTCCAGGTCCCCGCTGAGCGGGTCGAGAATGAGGTCGATCGCCGCCTGCGCGATCTGTGCGGGCGCGTGAAGATGGATGGCTTTCGCCCCGGCAAGGTGCCGATGAAAGTTGTCCGCAAACAGTATGGGGCGCAGGTGCGTAGCGAAGTGCTCAGCGAGGTCGTGCAGCAGACCTACTCCGAAGCGCTTGAGCAGGAGTCCCTGCGTCCGGCGGGGAATCCGCACATTGAGCCGAAGCGCACCGAGGCTGGCGAGAGCCTTGAGTACGAGGCGACCTTCGATATCCTTCCGGAGATCGAGGTGGCCGGCATCGATCAGATCCGCGTCGAGCGGCCTCAGGTCGAGATCACGGATGCGGACCTGGACAACGTGCTCGAGCGGCTGCGCAAGCAGCACGCGGAATACGATGAAGTCGATCGCCCTGCACAGGAGGAAGACCGCGTCGTCGTCGATTTCCACGGAACCATTGACGGGGAGGACTTCCCGGGCAACTCCGCTGAGGATGCGCCGTTGGTGATCGGCGCCGGGCAGCTGCCCGAAGCCTTCGAGGAAGGCCTCAAGGGTGCCCGCGCCGGTGAGGAGCGGACTGTGGAGCATACCTTCCCGGGCGAGTTGGCCGAGCCCTCCCTGGCCGGAAAGAGCGCGACTTTCCAGGTCACTGTTAAGCGGGTGGAAGAGCCGCGACTTCCGGAACTCGACGACGCCTTCGCTGCTCGTCTGGGCATGGAGGAGGGCGGTGTCGAGGCCCTTCGCGATGCGGTACGCGGCAATCTGGAGCGTGAGCGCGACCAGGCCGTTCGTCAGCGCCTGAAGCGCCAGGTGCTCGAGCAGCTGGCGGATCTCAACGAACTTGAGCTGCCGTCAAGCTTGATCGACGGCGAGATCCAGGCGCTGCGTCAGCAGTCCGGTGGCGGCCAGGGCGAGTTGCCCGAGTCGGAGCGTTCGGCCTATGAAGAGCAGGCCCGCCGTCGCGTCAAGCTCGGTCTTCTGGTCAACGAACTGGTCCGTAGCCAGGGTATCCAGCTTGACCGCGAGCGGATGATGCGCCAGATCCAGGAGATGGCTGCGAACTCCGGGCAGGATCCGAGCCAGGCCCTGCAGCAGATCGCGCAGAATCGCGAGATGATGCAGAGCGTTGAGGCGTCGGTGATCGAGGAGCAGGTCGTCGACTGGCTGCTCGAGCAGGTGCAGACCGAGGACAAGCCGCTGAGCTTCGACGAGCTCATGAATCCGGAAGACGAGGACACCGCGTCCTGAACTACGGCACCATCCAGGAGCCATCACCATGAGTGATTCGCAGCAGACGGGCAGCGCCCCGGACGTCCTCAACACCGGCCTTGTGCCGATGGTCGTCGAGCAGTCGGCGCGCGGGGAGCGCGCCTACGACATCTTCTCGCGCCTGCTCAAGGAGCGGGTGATCTTCCTGGTGGGGCCGGTGGAGGACTACCAGGCGAACCTGCTGGTGGCGCAGCTGCTCTTTCTGGAATCCGAGAACCCGGATAAGGATGTGCACCTGTACATCAACTCGCCGGGGGGGTCGGTTACCGCCGGGCTGGCGATCTACGACACCATGCAGTTCATCAAGCCGGACGTGGCCACCCTGTGCGTTGGCCAAGCGGCAAGCATGGGGGCGTTGCTGCTGGCAGCCGGCGCCGAGGGCAAGCGGTACGCGTTGCCCAACTCCCGGATGATGATCCACCAGCCACTGGGTGGATTCCAGGGGCAGGCGACGGATATCGACATTCACGCCCGCGAGATCCTGAACATGCGCGATCGGCTCAACCGCATCCTCGCCCACCATACCGGGCAGGATATTGAGCGGATCCGGCAGGATACCGATCGCGACAACTTCATGACCGCGGAAGCGGCGGCGGAATACGGTCTTGTGGACCGTGTCCTGAGCAGCCGTAACGCGCAGTCGGAGTGATCAGCCGGGCGCTTGCACGCCCACTGAAAAGGGTGCATCGTTGAGAAAGAACGCTTTTAAGGCGCAATCCGAGGCCGTGGCATGACTGACCGCAATCAGAACAAGGGCGACGACAGCGGCAAGCTGCTCTACTGCTCGTTCTGTGGCAAGAGCCAGCACGAGGTCCGCAAGCTCATCGCCGGGCCATCGGTGTTCATCTGTGATGAATGCGTGGAGCTGTGCAACGACATCATCCGGGAGGAGCTCCAGGAGAGCGCCGGTGGTGATGGCGGTGCGCTACCGAAGCCGCACGAGATCAACCGGGAACTGGACCAGTACGTCATCGGGCAAGAGCACGCCAAGAAGGTGCTCTCGGTGGCCGTCTACAACCACTACAAACGGCTTGAGAGCCACGGGGCCAGGGACGATGTCGAGCTCACCAAGAGCAATATCCTGCTGATCGGTCCCACCGGGTCCGGCAAGACCCTGTTGGCGGAGACTTTGGCGCGGTTGCTCAATGTCCCGTTCACCATCGCCGACGCCACCACTCTTACGGAGGCGGGTTATGTTGGTGAGGACGTTGAGAACATCATTCAAAAGCTGCTCCAGAAGTGCGATTACGACATCGAAAAGGCGCAGCACGGCATCGTCTACATCGACGAAATCGACAAGGTCTCGCGCAAGGCCGACAACCCGTCGATTACACGGGACGTCTCCGGCGAGGGTGTGCAGCAGGCACTGCTGAAACTGATCGAGGGGACTACTGCATCGGTGCCTCCGCAAGGCGGGCGCAAGCACCCTCAGCAGGAGTTTGTGCAGGTGGATACCACCAACATGCTCTTTATCTGCGGTGGCGCCTTCGCCGGGCTGGACAAGGTGATTCAAGAACGCTCGGAGCGTGGCGGGATCGGCTTCTCGGCCGAAATCAAGAGCGAGAAGGAACGGGCCAGCGTCGGGGAGACCCTGCAGACAGTGGAGCCTAGCGACCTGGTTCGCTACGGCCTGATCCCGGAGTTCGTCGGGCGCATGCCGGTGATCGCAACGCTCGATGAGCTGGATGAAGAGGCTCTCGTCGAGATCCTGCGCGAGCCGAAAAACGCTCTCGTCAAGCAGTACCAGAAGCTGTTCGAGATGGAGGGGGTCGAGCTCGATCTGCGGGACGACGCGCTGCGCGCTGTCGCCAATAAGGCAATGGAGCGCAAGACCGGTGCCCGGGGGCTGCGCACCATTCTCGAGCAAGTCCTCCTGGAGACGATGTACGAGCTCCCGTCCATGGAGAACGTCAGCAAGGTGGTTGTCGACGAGTCAGTGATTGCGGGGGACAGCGCTCCCTATATCGTCTACGCCGGTCCTGAACACTCCAAGGCGGCCTCGGACGACTGACCCGTCGCCCAACTGCCTTGAAACCCGCCGTATTCGCCCCCATTCCGCCAGTCAGGGGCAGGGCGCACGGGGTATCCGCCCCGCTGCGCCCCTATTCGTTTGCCATTGAGGTCCAAGACGCATGGAGCCAACCGCTCAGAATCCCGAATCCAGCCAGACCGTGATGCAGGCGCCGGTCCTGCCGCTGCGGGATGTGGTCGTCTATCCGCATATGGTGATCCCGCTTTTTGTAGGCCGGGAGCGCTCCATCCACGCCCTCGAGTCGGCGATGGAGCACGACAAGCGGATCTTCCTCATCGCGCAGCGTAGTGCCGAGGTTGATGACCCGGCCGCGGACGACCTCTACGAGTACGGCACCGTCGCTTCCATCCTGCAGATGCTCAAGCTTCCCGACGGTACCGTGAAGGTGCTTGTCGAAGGCAGCGAGCGCGCCAAGCTGGTCGAACTGGTCGATGGCGGTGAGTACCTCTCGGCGCGCCTGGTGACGGTGCCTGAGCCGCAGCCCGATCCCGGCGACCGGGAGATCGACGTCGTGGCCCGCTCGGCCACCAACGTCTTCGAGCAGTACGTCAAGCTAAACAAGAAGATCCCGCCGGAGATTCTCTCGTCGCTCGCCGGTATCGAGGAGCCGGGGCGGCTGGCCGACACCATCGCCGCCCACATGGCGCTCAAGGTCGAGGAGAAACAGAACATCCTCGAAATGGAGGGGCCGCGCGAGCGCCTCGAGCACCTGATGGGGTTGATCGAGGGCGAGATTGACATCCTGCAGATCGAGAAGCGGATCCGCGGGCGTGTCAAGCAACAGATGGAAAAGTCCCAGCGGGAGTACTACCTCAACGAGCAGATGAAGGCCATCCAGAAGGAACTGGGTGAGCTGGAAGACGTGCCGAACGAGGTCGAGGACCTAGAGCGCAAGATCGATGAATCCGGCATGCCGCAGCAGGCCATGGACAAGGCCAAGCAGGAGCTCAACAAGCTGCGAATGATGTCGCCGATGTCCGCTGAGGCGACGGTCGTCCGCAACTACCTGGACTGGCTCGTCAGCTTGCCGTGGAAAGGCAAGACGCGCGTGCGCCATGACCTCAAGTACGCCGCCAAGGTTCTCGACGAAGACCACTATGGACTCGAGAAGGTCAAGGAGCGGATCCTCGAGTACCTGGCCGTCCAGCGGCGGGTGCGCAAGCTCAAGGGGCCCATACTCTGCCTGGTGGGGCCGCCCGGTGTGGGCAAGACGTCGCTCGGCCAGTCGATTGCTCGGGCGACCAACCGGCGGTTCACGCGCATGTCCCTCGGCGGTGTGCGTGACGAGGCGGAGATTCGCGGGCACCGGCGAACCTATATCGGCTCGTTGCCGGGCAAGATCGTGCAGAACCTGAGCAAGGCCGGGAAGCGCAACCCGCTCTTTTTGCTCGATGAGGTGGACAAGATGGCGATGGATTTCCGTGGCGATCCGTCGTCGGCGCTGCTGGAAGTCCTCGATCCCGAGCAGAACAGCACGTTCAACGATCACTATCTCGAGGTGGACTTCGACCTTTCCGATGTCATGTTCGTCTGTACGGCGAACACGATGAACATACCGGCCCCGCTGCTCGACCGGATGGAGGTCATCCGCCTGCCTGGCTATACGGAAGAGGAGAAAGTGGCCATCGCTCAGCGCTATCTGCTGCCGAAGCAGATGAAGGCCAATGGGCTGCGCAAGGGCGAGCTGGAGGTTAAAGAGTCGGCTATTCGCGATGCGATTCGCCATTACACCCGAGAGGCAGGTGTTCGCAATCTGGAGCGGGAGCTGGCGACCGTCTGTCGAAAGGTGGTCAAGGGCCTGGTTGAAAGCGAGAGTAAAGGGCGCAGTCGCAGCCGTGTCCAGGTGACTCGTCGGAATATCGACAAATACCTGGGCGTCCGGCGGTATCGGTACGGTGTGGCCGAGAAGGAGGATCGCGTCGGCCAGGCGACCGGCTTGGCCTGGACCGAGGTCGGCGGTGAGCTGCTGACCATCGAGGTGGCCGTCGTCCCGGGCAAGGGACGGGCGACGCAGACCGGGCAGCTCGGTGAGGTCATGAAGGAGTCCATCGACGCGGCGACCACCGTGGTCCGCAGCCGGGCCCGTGCTTTGGGACTGGAGCCGGAATTTTATGCCCGGCACGATTACCACATTCACGTGCCGGAGGGGGCGATACCGAAGGATGGGCCCTCTGCAGGCACGGGGATGTGCGTGGCGCTGGTCTCTGCGCTGACCGGGATACCGGTACGCGCGGGGGTCGGCATGACCGGGGAGATCACGCTCCGTGGCGAGGTTCTGCCTGTCGGCGGGCTCAAGGAGAAGCTCCTGGCGGCGTTGCGTGGTGGCATCGAGACGGTGCTCATCCCCGAGGAGAACGAGAAGGACCTGGCCGATGTACCCAAGGACGTCAAGGCGAAGCTCGATATCCGGCCTGTACGGTGGATCGATCAGGTCCTCGATGTAGCCCTGGCGCGCAAGCCGGAGCCGCTCCCTGAAGGGGAGCCGAGCAGCGATGAGAGCACTCCGCGTGTTGCGGTCGGGGACTCGGAGACCGATGCGGCCCGGCCGCATTAAGGGTGGCCGAGTTGACACGCCGAAAAAGCCGCTGCTATAAAGCGGCCAACCGGGGACGGGTGGCCTCACGCCGCCGCGCTGGACGCTAGGCGTCGGCTTGAAGCCGCAGCACCATTCGTCCGGAGCAGGGTGGGGGTTTCACTGTACAAGGAGTGCGCCAGGGTCGCTGTTTGGCGGATAGCCAACCCTGGCGTGAGGTGGCAGAGCCCTGGCACCGGCAAGCAAGCCACGCGACCCAAGCAAAAAAGACCAAGAGGACACGGGGATGAACAAGAGTGAGCTCATCGAGGCGGTCGCCGAGTCCGCGGATCTTTCCAAGGCTGCCGCTGCGCGTGCGGTGGATGCCATGGTCGATTCCGTGACCGATGCGCTGCGGGAGGGCGATCAGGTGACGCTGGTCGGTTTCGGCACGTTTACGGTTCGCGAGCGGGCTGCACGCACCGGTCGGAACCCGCGCACCGGAGAGGCGATCAACATCCCGGCGTCGAAGGTTCCCGGCTTCAAGCCTGGCAAAGCCCTGAAGGATGCGATAAACTGAGCGGCCTTTCGATGCGGGGTGGTTAGCTCAGTTGGGAGAGCGTCGCCCTTACAAGGCGAATGTCGGGGGTTCGAATCCCTCACCACCCACCAAGGGTTGGACAAAGGCAACAAAGTAGTTAAAATACGGTTTCTCAAGTCGGAGCGGTAGTTCAGTTGGTTAGAATGCCGGCCTGTCACGCCGGAGGTCGCGGGTTCGAGTCCCGTCCGCTCCGCCAAATCGAAGACAGCCACGAGGCTGTAAAAAAGGCGCCCAAAGAGGCGCCTTTTTTGTATCCTGTCCCTCCACGGGTACTCGGCGTATAGAGTTCAAGCATGCTTCAAGCGATTCGCGACGGCATCAAAGGCTGGATAGCGTGGGTCATCGTTGGCTTCATCGCCCTTCCGTTCGTTTTCATGGGTGGTTATGAGTACTTCGGCGGTGGCGCGGATGACGCCGTTGTCGCCCGCGTCAACGGCGAGGAGATCCCGCGGGCTCAGGTCGAGCAGCAGGTGGAGCGCCAACGTGCCCGGTTGCGGGAGATGTTCGGCGGCGAGGTGCCGGATGGCTTTGATGCGGCAGCATTGCGCCGCGAAGCAGTGGAGCAGCTGATCGATGAGACGCTCCTCTATGCGTACGTGGACCGTAAAGGGCTCCGCGTCGGGGACGACCAAGTGGCTCGAACCATTCGCAACCAGGAGATTTTCCAGGAGGGGGGTAGCTTCTCCAGGGAGCGTTATCAGACCCTGCTTCAGCGGAACCGGCTGACGCCGGAGGACTATGAGCGCCTCGTGCGCCGCGATTTGATGGTCGAGCAGCTGCAGGAAGCGGTTTTCGCCAGCAGCGCTGCGACTCCCTCTCAGCTTGCCCGGATCGTTCGGCTTCAGGATGAGACGCGCTCCTTTGCTTACCTGGAAATCCCGGCTGATCGCTTCCTGGACGAGGTCGAGGTCTCCGAAGCTGACGTGGAAGCCCATTACGAGGAGAACACCGACGACTACATGGCACCGGAGGCAGTCCGTCTTGACTATGTCGAGCTCCATCTGCGTGACCTGGCGGAGGAGTTCGAGGTTTCCGAAGACGATCTGCAGAGTCGCTATGACTCGGAGTACGGTGATGACGACGATGCGCCGGCGTTCGAGGAGGTCCGTGACGACCTGAAGGTTGCGCTGCTTCGCGAGGAGGCCGGCGAGCAGTTCATCGAGTGGGGGAACGACCTGGGCAATATAGCCTTCGAGCAGCCGGATAGCCTGCAGCCTGCTGCCGACCATTTCGGGCTGCAAGTACAGACCAGTGACTGGATCGACCGCGACGGTGGTCCCGGGATCGGTGAGCATCCGGAGGTGGTCGAGGCAGCTTTCAGCGAGGATGTCTTCGAATACGGCTACAACAGCGACTTGATCGAACCGGACGACGACCGCTACCTCGTGGTTCGACTGGCCGAGCACCGCGAGGCGCAGCCGAAGCCGCTGGAGGAAGTTGCTGACTCGATCCGTGAGGAACTGCGCATTCAGCGCGCCGGGGAGTTAGCCCGGGAGCGCGCGGACGAGCTTCTCGCTGCGTTGCGGGACGAGCGTTCCCTCGAGGAGGTCGCCGAGGACCTGGACGTGGAGCTTCGGGAGGTCTCCGGGATCCAGCGGGATGATCGAGGTCATCCTGTAGCGGTGTTGCGCAGCGCCTTCGGGCTGAGCGATGAGGGCGATTACGCGGTGGCGGAACTGGACGACGGCGCCGTGGCCCTGTTGCGCCTGGACCAGGTTCAGACGGGTGATCCGGATGGCCTCTCAGCCCAAGAGCGCCAGCAACTGCTTCAACAGCTGCGAGGGATGGCCGGCGAGACGGAACTGCGGAGCCTGATCCGGGCCCTGCGCGCCGACGCGGATATCGAGATCGCCAGGGATCGGCTCTAGCGCGACTTTCTGCCATACTGCTCCCCGAGGCGCGGCCGCTACCGTGGAGACGACCGGGCGTGGTGGCCGGCGAGAGCGACGGGAGGGCCCGGAATGGTATCGACGAAGCCGCAGGTCGGGCTTTTTGTAACCTGCCTTGTCGACGTAATCCGGCCGGAGGTCGGCTTCGCGACGGTGCAGCTTCTCGAGGCTGCTGGGTGCCGGGTCGAGGTGCCTGCGCATCAAACCTGCTGTGGACAGCCTGCGAGCAGCGCCGGCGACCGGCAACAGGCCGCCGCTGTGGCCCGGGAGGTGATTCGCAGCTTCGAGTCTTTCGATTACGTCGTCGGACCCTCCGGATCGTGTCTTTCAATCCTAGCCCGGCACTACCCGCTGCTGCTGAGCGACGATCCGGAGTGGTGGGAGCGGGCGCGCTCATTGGCCCGACGGACCTGGGAATTGACCCGTTTCCTGGATGAAGTGGCCCCTCCTGAGGGCCTCAACCCCGCCTATCCAGGAATCGCCACCTATCACGACAGCTGCTCCGGTCTTCGGGAACTCGGTATCCGCGAACAACCCCGTCGGCTGCTTGGCCAGGTACAGGGGCTGGAGTTGCGCGACATGGAAGCGCGTGATGTCTGCTGCGGGTTTGGCGGAACCTTCTGCGTCAGCTATCCCGAGATTTCAGCGCGTATGGTGGATGACAAGGTGGCGAGTATTCTCGCCACCGGTGCGGATACCGTGCTTGGCGGAGATCTCGGTTGCCTGATGAATATTGCCGGTCGGCTTCGCCGGCGAGGTGAGCCGCTGCGGGTCTTTCACGTCGCGGAGGTGTTGGCCGGACGTGCGCAAGGTGTCGGACTCGCCGGTGCGCTGGAGGAGACCGCGGTTTGACGGCGCCGAACGCCACAGCCGCCCACCCCCGTCGTTTCCGGCTTCAGGCCCGTGAGGCGTTGCAGGATGAGCATCTGCGCCAGGCGCTGGATCGGGCACGGGACGGGTTCGTCGCCAAGCGGGCACACGCCGTCGCGGGACGTCCCGACTTCGAGGCTTTGACCGCGGCGGCCGCGCAGATTAAGGACGGCGCCCTGGAGCGCATGGAGGATCACCTCCAGCGTTTCGAGAGCCATGTAACCGCCCGGGGGGGGTACGTCCACCACGCTGTGGATGCTCAGGCTGCCCGGCAGGCGGTCCTAGAGATCTGTCGCAGCCGGGAGGCCCGCCGGGTGACCAAAGGCAAGTCGATGGTCGGCGAGGAAGTCGGCCTTAATCAGGCGCTCGAGGGTGCCGGGCTTGAGGTGACCGAGACCGACCTCGGCGAGTACATCATCCAACTGGCCGGGGAGGCGCCAAGCCACATTATCGCGCCGGCGGTCCACAAGACCCGCGAGCAGATCAGCGCCCTTTTCGCCCAGCATCACGGTACCCCCCCGCGCGGCGAAGTGGCGGAGCTGGTCAATGAGGCCCGGAGCGTGCTGCGGGAGCGCTATTTGCAGGCGGACGTGGGCATCACCGGCGCCAACTTCCTGGTCGCCGAGACGGGTACGACCGTGCTCGTGACCAACGAGGGCAATGGCGACCTGACCGCCAGCCTGCCCAAGGTTCATGTAGTCATCGCGGGCATCGACAAAGTGGTGCCGACCTTCCGGGAGACCTGCACCCTTCTGCGGGTTCTCGCGCGTAGTGCGACGGGGCAGGAGCTGACCTCCTACACATCCTTCTTCACCGGGCCGGCGGCCGAGGCGGACGGGGAGGGGCCGACCGAGTATCACGTCATCCTCGTCGATAACGGTCGGCGGGCGATTCGGGACTCGGAGTTCCGCCCCATGCTGCGCTGCATCCGCTGCGGGGCGTGCATGAACCACTGTCCGGTCTACGCCACCGTCGGGGGCCACGCCTACGGGTGGGTCTACCCGGGCCCCATGGGTTCGGTGCTCACGCCCCTGATGCTCGGGCTCGACCAGGCGCCCGATCTGCCGCGTGCGTGCACACTGAATGGCCGCTGTGGTTCCGTCTGCCCGGTTCAGATTCCGCTTCCGGATCTCTTGCGGCGTCTGCGTGAGCGCCAGTACGAGGGGGGCGTCGTCAGCGCGCGCTACCGTTGGGGAACCCGCCTTTGGGGGGCCGTGGCCCGGCGTCCGTGGCTTTATCGCCCGCTTTCCTCGCTCGGTGCTCGCCTACTTGGGTGGGCTGGAGGGACCCGGGGACGTGTACGCCGCTTACCGGGGGCCGGAGGCTGGGTCGCGGCGCGGGATCTGCCAACCCCCACGCGCGGTGGAACCTTCATCGCCCGCTGGCAGCGTGGGGAGCGGCCGTGAACCCGGCGCAGGCCACAGTCACGGCATTTCTTGCACGGTGGGAGGCGGTAGCCGGTTCGTGGCAGTGCGTCGAATCCCGGGGACGTGTGCCGGAAGCCGTCGAGGCGTACTGCGCTTCGCTTGGCGGTGCCACGGTGGCCGTGGCGCCGGCACTCGCCGACCTACCCTGGGGTGAGGCAGCGACGGCGTACCGCTTTGGCGGCAGTAGTGGTGCCGAGCGGGTCGGGGTCAGTGAAGCTGATTCAGCCATCGCGGAGACCGGGACCCTGGTGTTGCGCTCAGGAGCCGATCATCCCGTCACACTGAATTTCCTGCCGGAACACCACGTGGTGCTGCTTGAGGTGGCCCGCCTGGTCCCGACCCCGGAGGCGGCATGGGAGCGCATGCTCGCTGCTGGCCCTCTTCCACGGGCGGTGAACTGGATCACTGGCCCTTCGCGAACGGCGGATGTTGAGCAGACCCTGCAGCTGGGGGCGCACGGACCTCGCGCTGTGCATGTGCTACTCATTGGCGGTAACGGACTCGATACGGAGAAGGCAGACGCGTAAGCGGTAGATATAACAAGAGAGAGACGATAACGACCAGAAGGTCCGCAGGCGAACGCGATACAACAAAAATCGGGAGGAGACGCGATGAACCTGGCCTTGCTGTTCCTGCTCGCGCTGTTGCCGCTGGTGACAGTGTTTGTGTTCCTGGTGGTGCTCCGCTGGCCCGCCAAGTGGGCCATGCCGCTGGCCTACGCGGTGGCTGTCGTGGTGGCCCTCGGCTTCTGGGGAACCGATTTCAACGTGGTTGCCGGTGCCTCGGTACATGGCATTGTGACCGCGCTGAATATCCTCTTCATCGTCTTCGGAGCGATCCTGCTGCTCTATACGCTGCGCGAGAGCGGGGCGATCGCGACGATCCGCGAGGGATTCAGTGGGATCTCTCCGGATCGCCGGGTTCAGGCGATCATTATTGCCTGGCTCTTCGGCTGTCTCATTGAGGGCGCCTCCGGCTTCGGGACGCCCGCCGCGATCGCTGCCCCGCTGCTGGTAGCCCTCGGTTTCCCGGCCATGGCGGCGGTGGTGACGGCGCTGATCATTCAATCGACTCCGGTCTCTTTCGGGGCCGTGGGGACGCCGATCATCGTCGGTGTCGATGCCGGCATAGCCGATCAGAGCGTCACCAACCGAATGGTGGAGGCAGCCGGTGTCACCTATGCGGAGTACCTGCACGACATCGGCATGTACACGGCCATGGTCCACGCTATCCTCGGCCTGCTTGTGCCGCTGATCATGGTCGGCATGCTCACCCGCTTCTTTGGCGCGAATCGGTCGTTCCGCGAGGGAATGCGGGCCTGGCCCTTTGCGCTGTTCGCCGGCGTTGCCTTCGTGGTTCCGTACTTTGCCGTCGCCGCTCTGTTGGGGCCCGAGTTCCCGGCGTTGGTGGGCGGCCTGATCGGGCTTGCCATCGTTGTCCCGGCGGCGCGTCGTGGCTTCCTGCTGCCCAAGGACACGTTTGAGTTCGAACCACGGCGTGACTGGGAGCCGGAGTGGATCAGCCGCCTGCAGGATGCCGTGGAGCCAGAGCGCAGCGGCGGTGTGAAGCTTGCCCAGATGCAGGCTTGGGCGCCTTATGTCGTCGTAGCGCTGCTGCTGGTGCTTACCCGGACCGTTGATCCGGTGGTCGATGCCCTGCAGTCGGTGACGCTGAGCTGGACGGACATCTTTGGCTCGGGGATCGACACTTCGTCCCAGCCGCTCTATCTGCCCGGTTTCGTGCTGCTGGTCACCTCGGTGATCACCTACTTCCTTCACCGCATGTGGGAGAGTGGTAACTACCTCCAGGCGTGGAAAACGTCCGGAAAGACCATCCTTGCAGCGAGTGTGGCCCTGATCTTCGCGGTGCCGATGGTTCAGGTCTTCATCAATTCGGCACCTGGTGGGCTCGATGACGTGGTCGCGATCCAAGAGCGGCTGGCCGAGGGGGTCTCCATCGGCGGTGTCGCCTCCGTGGCGAGCATGCCGGAAGTGCTGGCCCAGGGCATGGCGACCGTGGCCGGCGGCTTGTGGCCGCTCTTCGCGCCGCTGATCGGCGCCCTCGGTGCCTTCCTGGCGGGGAGTAACACGGTGAGCAACATGATGTTCGCCTTCTTCCAGATCTCCACCGCCGAGCAGATTGGTCTGGGCTCCTTCGGGGCGTCGATGGTGGTCGCGCTGCAGGCCGTGGGTGGCGCCGGCGGCAACATGATCACCGTGCACAACGTGGTTGCTGCCTCGGCCACTGTGGGGCTTCTCGGCCGTGAGGGCGATATCATCCGCAAGACTTTGATCCCGATGACTTACTACGTCGTCGGCGCGGGCCTTCTGGGGATGGCGATCATCGCCGGTGGGGCGAATCCGTGGTATCTGGCGGCTATCGGTTGGGCAGTGCTATTCCTGACCTTTATGTACTTCAACCGCGGGCGCAAGGGCCGGCAGGGTGACGCAGGCTCACCCGGCTGATCGGGTGAGCCTGCGCTCCGGGGTCGAGCGCTAGAGCTCGGCCCCGGAGAGCGCCACGCAGTGGAATCCGGCATCCACGTGAAGGATCTCTCCGCTGATCCCGGAGGCCAGGTCCGAGCACAGGAACGCGCCGGCGTTGCCCACCTCCTCGATGGAGACGTTCTTGCGCAGCGGTGAGGCCTTCTCGTTGAAGCTCATCATCTGCTTGAAGCTGCCGATTCCGGCGGCAGCCAGGGTGCGGATCGGGCCGGCGGAGATGGCGTTGACCCGAATCCCCTCCGGGCCCAGATCGGCGGCCATGTAGCGGGTGGTGGACTCCAGGCTCGCCTTGGCAGCCCCCATGACGTTGTAGTTGGGCAGGGCCCGCTCGCCGCCGAGGTAGGTTAGCGTGAGCAGGGCGCCCTGGCGGCTGCGCAGCATCTCGCGGCCGTAATGGGCCAGTGCGACGAAACTGTAAGCGGAGATCTCGTGGGCGGTCCGGAAGCCCTCCCGCGTGGTGTTGTCCACGAACGACCCGGCCAGTTCCTCGCGCGGTGCGAAAGCGACTGCGTGAACTATGCCGTCGATCCCATCGCTCCAGTGCTTGCCAAGCTCCTTGAAGACCGATTCGATCTCCGCATCGGAGCTGACGTCACAGGGGTAGACCAGGTCACTGCCCACCGACTGCGCCAGCTTGGTGACGCGATCCTTTAGCTTGTCGTTCTGGTAGGTGAAGGCGAGCTCGGCACCCTGCTTGTGCATCGCCTCGGCGAGGCCCCAGGCAATGGAGCGGTCGCTGGCAACGCCAACGATAAGGATGCGCTTGTCTTTCAAAAATCCCATAGCTGCTCTCCGGCGACGATTGTGGACGCTTGCTCGGCGTTGGGTTGAAAGCGATGCCGCGAAGCGCGGCTGGCAGAAAACGGCCGAATCATAACACGCCGGGCGGGGGCAGCCGCTGCTGGGTGGTTTGAGGTCGTTGGTTTAGTAGCAGGCGACTGCTCCCTCGTTTGACTACGGATTCCCTTCTATGAATACAATTACATGCAAATAATGTGATTGGTATCGCAGAAGGGAGGTTTGCCATGTTTCATCGGATGCCGCGGGATCTGGGTAATAACTACTCTCCGCTCTATTGGCTGGCGGCTCTTGGCGCCGGTGGGCTGACGGTCTCGTTTTTCATGTGGCTGATGTTCTGGGTGCCCACCGACGGTCCCGTCCCGGTCTTCGAGGACATCGTTGCCGCCTTCGGGCAGGGGGCGTGGCCGCTTCAGGTCGCCATTATCGGAGCTTGGGCCGGTATCCTGGCCATGGCTGTTCTGCATCTGCGCCTGTTGTTCTGGAACATCCGCGAGTACCGCCGGTTCCTGGGGACCGATGCTTACTTGCAGAACATGCGGGGGACCAAGACCGAGGTCCAGCGCCTGGCCGCGCCATTGACCGTCGCAATGAGCATCAACGTCGGTTTTGTGCTGGGCATGGTATTCATGCCGGGGCTTTGGTCGGTCGTCGAGTGGCTCTTCCCGGTCGCCATGGTGGCCTTTGTCCTGGTCGGCGGTTGGGCGCTGCGCATGCTCGGGGATTTCTGGGGGCGGGCGCTTACCGAGACGGCCTGTGACTGCGCTTCCGATAATAGCCTCGCTCAAATGCTTCCAGCATTTGCGTTGTCGATGGTGGCCGTGGGGCTTGCTGCCCCGGCGAGCATGAGTGAGGAGCCGGCCACCGTCGGCTTCAGTCTTGTTCTGTCAAGCTTCTTTCTGGTGGCTGCCATGGTTACCGGCGGGGTCATGCTGGTCCTCGGTGTCCGGGCGATGCTTGAGCAGCAGGCCAATCCGGTAAGCGCGCCCAGTCTGTGGATTGTGGTACCGATTCTTACCATCATCGGTATCACCCTGGTACGGCAGACGCACGGCATCGAGGCGCATTTCGGCGCAGAAGCCGGTGGCGTCCAGGCCCTGGGCGTGCTGACGTACTTTCTCGCCGCGCAGGTTGCCTTCCTGCTACTCGGGTATGTGGTTCTGCGGCGCTTTGGCTACTTCCGCCGTTTCGTCTTCGGTCAAGAGCGGTCCCCGGGCTCCTATACGCTGGTCTGCCCTGGGGTCGCTCTGGCCGTGATGCTCCATTTCTTTGTCAACGTCGGGCTGGTCCAGCACGGTGTGGTCGAGGCCTACGGCCCGGCCTACTGGGTGATCACAGCGGTGGCGCTGATCGTGCAATTCGCAACCCTGTGGCTGGCGGTACGACTCAATCAGAAGCACTTCCGTGCGCTTGCGGATGCCGCCAGTGGGCAATCAGTGGCAAAATCGTCGATGTAGAGGGTTCAGTCCAGTGCGAGCATGACGATAACCGGGGAAAGGGCAAGAGATCGGCAACAAGCCGGCACGGCGGTTGCATCTCTAGTCTGTAAGCCCGGGTGTCTCTGGGCGCGACCGCGGCGCGACGCGGTCGCGCACCGGTGGTCCCGCGGCGAAGGTTTGCCGCCACCGGCAAGGATGAGCCGGATCGGTAAAGAGAGAGCCCGGCCACATAGGTTGAAGCGCAGGAGGTAGTATGTCTGCAGTTGGAGGAATTGGCGGTGGGGCCGGGGCCCCGAACATGCCGCCGCCGTCCGCTGGCTCGGGTGGAGACGACCCGTTCGAGGGCGAAGAGATGGAGAGCGTGGGTGGCTCCGAGTTCGGCGGCGAAGCCGGCGGCGGCGGAGCGGATACCGTGGATCTCTCTGCCGCGGTTGGCGGTGATGAGGCTGGGACCAGCACCGAGTCCTTCGCGGACGATGCAGGCGCGGCCAGCTATGACGCCGACGGCGGTGTTGATGATATGGATGCTGGCGGTGAAATCGACGCCATGGTCTGATGGACTCTCCGGAGTGCAGCGCCGTGATGGGGGTGGCCACTGGGGGTGGTCGCCCCCTTTTTGCTCAGACTCCTGCGGTTGCCTGCCCGTCCACGGCTGAAGAGGCCAAGGCGGAAAGGGTATAATCGCGCTGCGAGTCGCTGCCTGACGGCAGCGCTCTAGGCCAGCAGGGAGTCTCCATGTCCGCGGTCATCGCCCTGGTCGGGCGTCCCAACGTCGGCAAATCGACGCTTTTCAATCGCCTCACCCGGACCCGCAACGCCCTCGTCGCCGACCACCCGGGTCTAACCCGGGATCGCCAGTACGGTGTCGTGCACCACCAGGGGCAGTCGGCTGTGGCGGTCGACACCGGAGGTATGGGAGAGGAGTTTGACGGCGTCGGCGACTCCATGCACGACCAGGCCCGCTTGGCGATCGCCGAGTCTGATGCGGTCGTCCTGCTTGTGGATGGCCAGGCTGGGCTCACCGCGGGCGATGCGGAGATCGCCCGGGAATTGCGACGCGCCCAGGTCCCGGTCTTCCTGGCAGTGAATAAGGTGGACGACGGGGAGCCGGGTTTGGTCAGCGGGGAGTTCCACAAGCTGGGGCTGGGCCGGATCTTCCCGATGACGGCTACCCGTGGACGGGGTGTCGGTGAGTTGCTTGATGCCCTCTTCGCTGCCTTGCCCGAGGCGCCCGCGCCGGCGGAGAACGAAGGTGACGGGGTGCCGGTGGCGATTATCGGTCGGCCCAACGTCGGCAAGTCCACCCTGACCAACCGCTTGCTCGGCGAGCAACGGGTGGTGGTTTTCGATGCTCCGGGGACAACCCGGGATGCCATCGCCACCCCGTTTGAGCGTGACGGGCGTCGCTACACCCTTATTGACACGGCCGGCGTTCGCCGCCGGGCCCGGGTTCGGGAGACGGTGGAGAAGTTCAGCGTCGTTAAGGCCTTGGAGGCGATACAGCGGGCCTCCGTGGTGATGCTTGTCACCGATGCGCAAGAGGGAATTACCGATCAGGATGCGCATCTGGCCGGCGAGGTCCTCGAGGCTGGACGGGCTCTGGTGCTGGTCATCAACAAGTGGGACGGCCTGGATGCGGATCAGCGGCGGAAGATTCGCCGCGATCTGGATCTGCGCTTCGCCTTTCTGGGGTTTGCTCGGCATCACTTCGTATCAGCGCGCCACGGCAGTGGCGTGGGCCTGTTGCTGGACTCCGTGGATCAGGCGCACGATGCCGCGCACCGGGATCTGCCTACTCCAGCGCTGAACGAAGCCCTGCACGAGGCCGTCGCCAACCATCAGCCGCCGCTTTCGCGTGGGCGTCGCATCAAACTGCGTTACGCCCACCAGGGCGGACACAACCCGCCGGTGATTGTCATCCACGGGAATCAGGCGCAGAGGCTGCAGCGGGCCTACGTCCGCTATCTGGAGAACTTCTTCCGGGACCGCTTCGACCTTTACGGGACTCCAGTGCGGATCGAACTCCGCACGACGGAAAACCCGTTCGCCGACAAGCCCAACCCTTTGACGGAGCGCCAGCGGCGACGTCGCCAGCGCGTGATTCACCACGCCAAGAAGCGCGATAAGAAGCGCAAGCGCCGACGCTGAGCCGCCCGCCGTGCGCGGGCGTGGAGCATGGGCGCACGGGCGCGATGCTGCTCAGGCAGTATCCACGAGGATCACGGAGACGTTGTCGTCGCCGCCCTGCGCCAGCGCGGCCTCGACCAGTGCCTGTGCGCGTGCATCGACGGATTGGTTGTTGTCGCGGAGAATCGCCGCGATCGCCTCGTCATCCAGGGGGCCGGTTAGCCCGTCGGAGCACAGCAGGAAAAGCTCTCCGTTCCGGCGGGGGAGTCGGGTGACGTCCGGATCGGCCTGGGTGATCGCGCCCAGCGCGCGGTCCAGCACGTTGCGCTCGGGGGAGTGGCGGGCTTCATATTCGGAGATTCGGCCTTGCTCCAGGGCCTGTTGCACGGGGGTGTGGTCCCGGGTCAGACGCTCGAGCTCGCCGTCGGCGGAAAGCCGGTAGATGCGGGAGTCGCCCACGTGGGCGATGGCGATCTCATCGGGGGCCGTGCACAGCAGTGCCAGGGTGGTGCCCATGCCCTCGTAGCGACGATCGCGTTCCGTGTAGGAAAGCACCGCGCGGTTAGCCAGATGCACGAGATCGGCGGGCTCGCCGCCGGACTCAAGCCAGGTGTGGTCGGCGCCGTGGTGGGTGCGGGCGATGCCGATGACTGCCTCGACGGCCAGTCGGGATGCTTCTTGCCCGAACGGCAGTCCCCCCATGCCGTCCGCCAGGACCACGACGCCGGCTTGCTCGTCCCAGTCGATGCGGTCCTCGTTGCGCGTTCGTACGTGCCCCGTGTGGGTCTGTCCGGCGATCCGCATGCGCCTTCCTCCTCCTGGTTGTGGTTATCTGTCATTTTTGCGGCAACTTTCCATCCTAGTCGTTAGCGCTGGACCCGGGAACCGGGGCGGGGTTGATATATGGAAATGCGTATACGACCATAGCCCGAACTGGAATCGGAGCGTGTGATGCTGGAAGTCTTCGCTTACTTGGCGACCCTGGTCGTCTACGACGCGCTGGGCCTGGCGCCCGATACACCGCTGGGTGAGGCTGCGCATTTCTTTGTCGAGAGCACGGCGAAGATCTTCGCCCTGCTGCTGGTGCTGATCTATGTCATCGCGCTGGCGCGGGCATCGCTGAACGTGGAGCGTGTCCGTGCCTTTCTGGCCGGGCGCAACCGTATTTTCGGGTATTTCCTCGGGTCCACATTCGGAGCCGTGACCCCGTTTTGCTCCTGCTCCAGTGTCCCGGTCTTCATCGGCTTTACCTCGGCGCGAATCCCGGTGGGGGTGACGACAGCCTTCCTGATTACCTCACCCATGATCAATGAGGTCGCCGTGGTCCTGCTCTGGGGGCTGCTGGGTTGGGAGCTGACGCTCATTTACATCGCCGTCGGCTTTGTGGTCGGCATGGCTGGCGGTGCCTTTCTGGATGCAATACGAGCCGAGCGGTACCTGCAGCCCTTCTTGGCCAAGGCTTACGCACAGGGCAGCGCCGCGGCTGCGGGCGGCGCTGAGGCTCGCCGGCTGTCGTTGCGCGAGCGGCATACCTTCGCGGCGCAGGAAGTACAAGAGATCTTCCGCCGGGTCTGGAAATGGGTGTTGATCGGTGTGGGGCTCGGCGCGGCGCTCTACGGTTTCGTGCCCGAGGGCTGGATCGAGCAAAACCTGGGCGATGGGGCCTGGTGGCAGGTGCCGGCGGCAGTGGTCGTTGCCATCCCGCTGTATACGAACATTACCGGAGTGGTTCCGGTCATGGAGAGCCTGATTCTGCAGGGACTGCCCATCGGGACCACGCTTGCCTTCTGCATGAGTACCGTCGCGGCGAGCTTTCCGGAGTTCGTCCTGCTCAAGCAGGTGATGCAGTGGCGGCTGCTGGCGATCCTCTTCGGCGTGCTGCTTGTTGCCTTCACCCTGGCCGGCTGGATCCTGAATGCGGTGGAACCGCTACTTTTCGCCCCGTCGTGAGGGGTGCCGTGCTTGTTATCATGGCCCGACAACTGGAGGAGGTGCCTGCATGAAAGACATTAAAGTCCTGGGCAGCGGTTGTGCAAAGTGCAACAACACGGCCGATCTCATCGCGGAGACGGCTGGCGAGCTCGGTGTTGAGGTGCAGGTGCACAAGGAGACCGGGCCCGAGGCCCTGGTCCACTACAGTGTCATGTCGACCCCCGCTGTGGTGGTCGATGATCAAGTTGTTCACACGGGATCGGTGCCCGATCGCGAGCAGATCGAGGAGTGGCTGCAGTGAGTCTCTTTATTTTTATCGTATTCCTGGGCGCATGCATGGCAGCGGCCTCCACCGGGGCCATGTTCTCTCCCGGCCCTTGGTACGACCGTCTCGACAAGCCGGCGTGGACACCGCCGAACTGGCTCTTTCCGCTCGCCTGGACGGTGCTCTACCTGGCGATCGCCTACGCGGCCTGGCGGGTGGCGGTCTCCGGGGCCGAAGTCACCGCGCTGGCACTCGCCCTTTGGGCTCTGCAGATCAGTCTCAATACCCTGTGGACGCCGGTCTTCTTCGGCCTTCAGCGGATCTTCGGCGGTCTGGTGGTGCTGGGTGCGCTTTGGGGGGCAGTACTCCTGACGACTGCCGCGTTCTGGGCGGCCGACTGGCTGGCTGGCCTGCTCTTCGTGCCCTATCTGATCTGGGTCAGCTATGCCGGTGCGCTGAATTACGACATCTGGAAGCGCAACGGCTCCGAGGCCGAGGGCGCAGCCGCCGCGGGCGGAAACTAGAGCCCGGCGCCAGGGTGGGGGATGGGCGTACGCCCATCCCCCACCCCGATGGCCGCGGCGAGCGGTCAGCTGCGGTGTTCTTCAGGAGTCAGCGCCTGGATCGACAGGGCATGGATGGTGTCGGCGCGCATGGCGTCGCCGATGGCCGCGTAGACCATTCGGTGCCGAGTCAGGCGGCCGCGGCCCGCGAAGCAGGGACTGACTACCACCAGGCTGAAGTGTCCACCGCCCGCGGCGGCGCCAGCGTGCCCGGCGTGCTTGTGGGTTTCGTCCTCGATCTCGGTATGGCGTACATCGAGGGCGGCACGGAGCCTCTGTCGGATCAGTTCGGTTCGTTTCACGGCAGTACTCGTTTAAACGGCTGAACTTCGACGTCCTTATAGACCCCCGCCGCTACGTAGGGGTCTGCGTCTGCCCAGGCCCGGGCGTCCTCCAGCGAATCGAACTCGGCAACGATCAGGCTGCCGCGGAAACCGGCATCGCCCGGGTTTTCCGTATCGGCGCCGGGGAAAGGGCCGGCGAGCAGCAGGCGTCCCTGGTCACGAAGTTGCTCAAGCCGTGCCAAATGCTCCGGACGCGCCTGCTGACGGAGAGGAAGGCTTTCATCGACGTCGTGGCTGATGATGGCGTAATACATGGCGTTATCTTATCGCTCCAGTAGGGCTCCGGTACAATGACCAGTGTGCCCCGGAGCGGCCGGGGCGTGTCCATGGGAGAGGAAATCATGGCGCAGTACTTCGAGGTCCATCCGGAGACACCGCAGAAAAGGCTGATTCAGCAAGCCGTGGAGATCCTTAACAACGGCGGTGTTATCGCCTATCCGACGGATTCGAGCTATGCCCTCGGCTGCCGGATGGGCGACAAGGCGGCGGTTGACCGGATCCGCGAGATCCGACGCCTCGACGATAGCCACAACTTCACGCTCGCCTGCCAGGATCTCAAGGACATTGGCACGTACGCGAAGATGGAGAACTACGCCTACCGGCTGCTCAAGTCCCATACGCCGGGACCCTACACCTTCATTCTGCGGGCGACCGGGGAAGTGCCCCGTCGTCTGCAGCATCCGAAACGCAAGACCATTGGCATTCGTGTGCCGGATCACCCCGTCTGCCGGTCGCTGCTCACGGCACTCGGCGAGCCGCTGATGAGCGTAACCCTGCAGATGCCGGGAGACGACGAAGCGATGTTCGATCCCGAGGTGATCAATGATCGGATCGGTAAGCTGATTGACGGTATCATCGCCGGCGGACCCACCGGCGGCGGAGCGAGTACCGTCGTCGATCTGACCGGAGAGGCGGCCCACGTGGTGCGTGAAGGGGTGGGGGATACCCGCGTCTTCCAGATGGCGTAGGGTCGGCAGGGCAAACCGAACCATCAAGGAGAGTTGCTTGGCAAACGTCACTTCTCGACCCAGTCGCGTCCTGTCGGGCATGCGCCCGACAGGACGCCTGCATTTGGGGCACTACCACGGTGTGCTCAAGAACTGGGTCCGGCTGCAGAGCGAGTATGAGTGCTTCTTCTTCGTCGCCGATTGGCATGCCCTGACGACCCACTACGAGACCCCGTGGGTCGTCGGCGACAACGTCTGGGACATGGTCATCGACTGGCTGGCCTGCGGGATCAACCCGAAGCTGGCGCGCCTGTTCATTCAGTCGCGTGTGCCCGAGCACGCGGAGTTGCATCTGCTGCTGTCGATGATGACCCCCCTGGGTTGGCTGGAGCGGGTACCGACGTTCCGCGATCAGCAGGAGCACCTGCGGGATCGGGACCTGTCCACCTACGGTTTCCTGGGGTATCCGCTGCTGCAGTCCGCCGACGTGCTGATTTACAAGGCCACGGAAGTGCCGGTGGGCGAGGATCAGGTGGCCCACCTGGAACTGACCCGCGAAGTCGCCCGGCGCTTTAATCACCTCTACGGTGTGGAGCCCGATTTCGAGGAGAAGGCGCAGGAGGCGGCTCGCAAAATGGGCAAGAAGAACGCCCGCCTCTACCATGAGTTGCGCCGCCGCTATCAGCAGGATGGAGACCGGGAAGCGCTTGAGGTCGCGCACGCCCTGCTCGATGGCCAGCCGAACATTACCGTGGCCGACCGGGAGCGGCTCTTCGGGTACCTGGATGGCACCACGCGGGAGCTTCTGCCCGAGCCGGAGGTCCTGCTGACTCCGACCGCCAAGATGCCCGGTCTCGACGGCCGGAAGATGTCGAAGTCCTACGAGAACACGATCGGCCTGCGCGAGGCCCCGCAGGAGGTGGAGCGCAAGTTGCGCACGATGCCTACCGATCCGGCGCGGGTTCGGCGCAACGATCCCGGCGATCCGCAGAAGTGCCCGGTCTGGGACTTTCACCGGGTGTACAGTGACGAGGCCACGCGCGAGTGGGTCTACGAGGGATGCACGACGGCGGGGATCGGTTGCCTGGAGTGCAAGCGCTGCATTATCGACGCGGTGGAGGCGGAGCTGGCCCCCATCCGGGAGCGCGCGAAGGAGTATGAAGCGGATCCGGAGCACGTTCGCTCGATCGTTGTGGACGGCTGTGAGCACGCCCGTGAGGAGGCGCGCGAGACACTCTCCGAAGTGCGCAACGCCATGGGGCTGGAGTATCGGTGAGTGAGGCGACGGGCGAGTCGGCGGCTGCTGAACCGGCGCCGGAAGAGGCGGTGGCGCGGGTCGGCGATGAGCCGGTCCGGCGCTTGCCCGACGACCTCTATATCCCGCCGGACGCCCTTGAGGTTTTCCTGGAGACCTTCGAGGGGCCTCTGGACCTGCTGCTCTACCTGATCCGGCGTCAGAACCTGGATATCCGCAATATCCCGATCGCCGAGATCACCCGGCAGTACATGGAGTACGTGGAGCTGATGCGCGAACTCCAGCTTGAGCTGGCGGCCGAGTATCTGGTGATGGCGGCGGTACTCGCCGAGATCAAATCCCGAGTCCTGCTTCCCCGGCCTGCGGCCGCTGAAGACGAGGACGAGGAGGCCGACCCGAGGGCCGAGCTGATCCGACGGCTCCAGGAGTACGAGCAATTCAAACGGGCGGCCGAGCAAATCGATGAGCTGCCTCGTGTGGGGCGGGATCTCTTTCCCGCCGGGGCTGAGGCGCCGGACTGCCAGCCGCAGTCGCGACCACCGGAGGTCAGCCTGCGGGAACTCCTGCTGGCGCTGTCCGAGGTCATGCGGCGGGCGCGCCTCAACGAGCACCACACCGTCGAGCGGGAGGCGATCAGTATCCGGGAGCGGATGAGCGAGACACTCGCCGGCCTATCCAGCGAACGGCATACGCCCTTTACCGAACTCTTCCGTGCCGAAGAGGGGCGTACCGGTGTCGTCGTCACTTTTCTGGCACTGCTCGAGCTCGTCCGCGAGTCCCTGGTGGAGCTGAACCAGGCCGACCCCTTTGAACCGATCTACGTCCGGGCCCGATGAAACAGCCAGCGCTTAAACAGATCCTGGAGGCGGCGCTCCTCGCTGCCGGCGAGACGCTGACTCACGAGCGCATTCAGGGGCTGTTCGACGCCGCAGCCGCGCCGACGCGCGACGAGATCCGGCGGGCGATCACGGAGCTCAGCGCCGATTACAGTGAGCGCGGTATCGAAATCGTCGAGGTTGCCGGCGGCTACCGGATTCAGGTACGGGCCGAGATGGCACCCTGGGTCTCCCGTCTGTGGGAGGAAAAGCCGGCGCGCTACTCGCGGGCGCTACTCGAGACGCTGGCGCTCATTGCCTACCGTCAGCCCATTACCCGTGGTGAGATCGAGCAGGTCCGCGGGGTCACGGTGAGCACCTCGATCGTCCGCACCCTCGAGGAGCGGGGCTGGATCCGGGTGGTTGGGCGGCGTGATGTTCCCGGCCGTCCGGCGATGTACGCCACGACCCGAGCCTTTCTTGAACACTTCAATCTGCGTAGTCTGCGCGATCTGCCGGATCTTGCTGCGTTGCAGGATCCGGATCAGGCGCATCTGGAGCTGGATCTGCGCCTTCCCGATGAGACCGGGACCGAGGCTGAGGACGCCACGAACCAACAAGGGGAGCAGCGTGACGAGTAAGGGTGGTCAGGCCCCGCGGGGCGAAAAGCTGCAGAAGGTGCTCGCCCGAGCCGGGCTGGGTTCGCGCCGGGAGATGGAGGCGGCGATTCAGGCTGGTCGTGTCGAGGTTGAGGGACGTTTGGCAACCCTCGGCGATCGGGTCGGCCCCCGGGATCACGTCGCCTTCGACGGTCGCACCGTGCAGCGTATCCACCGCGAGCCGCCGCGGCGGGTGTTGCTCTACAACAAGCCCGAGGGCGAGGTCACGACGCGCTCTGATCCGGAGGGTAGGCCTACGGTTTTTCGGCGGTTGCCGCGGACGCGGGGGCGCTGGATTGCGGTGGGGCGGCTCGATCTCAATAGTCAGGGGCTGTTGCTGTTCACCAATGACGGTGAGCTGGCCAATGCGCTGATGCACCCGTCGCAGGGTGTCGAGCGCGAATACGCTTGCCGGATCCGCGGCCTGGTCACCGACGACATGGTCGATCGGCTTGTGGCGGGGGTGGAACTCGAGGATGGCCTGGCCCACTTCGAGGTCGTGGAGTCCGCCATGCCGCTCGATGATCCGCAAGAGGGCAGCAATGCGTGGTTCCACGTCATCGTCACCGAGGGGCGCCGGCGTGAGGTACGGCGGCTCTGGGAATCCCAGGGGGTGACGGTGAGTCGGTTGATCCGGGTGCGCTACGGGCCGGTAATCATGCCGCGGGACCTGCGGCAGGGGCAGCTGCGTGAGCTCGACGAGGCGTCCTGCCGTGAGCTCTATGAGCACGTGGGGTTGGCCCCGCCCGAGCCGTCCAGGGCGCCTAGCCCGAAGCGTCCGCGCTCGCGAAAGCGCAAACAGCGCTGAGTGGGCACTGCGCACAGCGCGGACGTGGCCGGCACGTGTCCTTGCCGAGCATGACGATCTGCGCGTGGAGTTCATTGAAGGCGGCGGTATCCGGACCCAGCGCTTGCTCCACGGCGCTGCGCAAACGCTCGTAGGATTCGTCTCCCTGGATCCAGCCGAGGCGCTGGAGGATCCGCCGGGTGTAGGCGTCGATGACGAATACGGGGCGATGGAAGGCGTAGAGGAGAATGTCGTCCGCGGTTTCGCGCCCGACGCCGTTGACAGCCAGCAGCTTTTCGCGAAGCACGCCGGTTTCCTGGAGCTGCATCCCCTCGAGGCACCCTTCCTGAAGGTAGGTGATGCACAGGTTCCGCAGCCGGCGCGTCTTGACGTTGAAATAGCCAGCCGGGCGGATCGCCTCGGCGACCACTTCCGGATCGGCCTCGATGAGCGCGACCGGATCCAGCAGTCCGGCCTCACGAAGGCGATCGATCGCCTGCTCAACGTTCGACCAGGCGGTGTTCTGGGTCAATACAGCGCCGACCAGGACCTCGAAGGCGGTCTCTGCAGGCCACCAGTTCAGCGGTCCGTGCGCCTGGCGGAGCTCATCGAGCAGCCCCTGGAGACGCGCCGTCGTAAGCCCCAGCGGGCGGCGCGCAGTGTCTGCGCGGTTTGTCACCGGGGTGCCGGCTCCACCGTGAGCTGCTGGCCGTGGTAGCCCCGGCCCTCTGGGCCAAGCAGGCGCAGGTAGGCCCCGACCACTTGCTGGGGCTGGGTCAGCTCCAGGGGGTTCTCCCAGGGGTACTCCTCGGCGCGCAAGCTGCTGGCAACAATGCCCGGGTCCAGCGTATTGATGCGCACGCTGGTGTTATCGGCGGTCTCCTGGGCGAGGACCCGCATAAGCCCCTCCAGCGCGGCGTTGGCGACGGTGTATGCGCCCCCGTACGGCTTGCCGCTGCGCCCGCTGACGTCCGTTGTGAAGATGATCGATGCCTGATCCGACTGGCGCAGCAGCGGTAAGCAGGCCTGGGTCAGCATGAAGGCCGCGTTGAGGTTCACCTGGAGGGTCCGGTACCAGGCTTCCATGTCGTAAAGCTCGAGTGGCGCGACTTGTCCGACGCGCGCCGCGCAGTGGACGAGTCCGTCGAGCCGGCCCAGTCCTTCGCGGACTCGCTGGGCCACCTCTGGGAAGTGGTCGAAGGTCGCCCCTTCCAGGTTCATTGGGTAGATGGCCGGCTCCGGCTGGTGATCCCCGACGATCCGGTCGTAGAGCGTCTCCAGCGTTTTGATCTCCTTGTCCAGGAGAACGACAGTGGCACCGGCGGCGGCGGCCTGGCGACAGACCTGCTCCCCGATGGCTCCGGTTGCCCCGGTTACCAGGACCACTCGCCCCTCCAGGCTGCCTGCAGTCGGCTGGTAATCGGCGCGGATCACGGTTTCCTCGGCCACGGCTTCTCGTCCTTCGTAGGCTAGTCAATGGGCAAACGACTAGCCTACGAACCGTGCTGCAGCGAGGCAAGCTCGGTATCGGACAGTCGTGCCCGCCAGGCCAGCCACGCCTTGCGCAGAGGGGGGAGCGAGATTCGTCCACGCACAAGCTCGGCAGGGCCCCGGCGGTGGATCTCCCGGAGAAGCGCGACGTGGATCGCGGCATAAGCCGTCAGTGGCCGCAGCCGTTGCCGCTCGGAAGCGGCACGAGGTGCCTCAGTGATGGCTTGCCGGAAGAGCGCTGCCACGTCCGCGGTCTGTTGCTTCAGGGCCGTGATCAGGGCGTCGGCGGGGAGTCCGTCGGCACCGAGCAAGGGTTGATCTGGTGAGAGCCCAGCCGACTCGAGGGTGGCCAAGGGCAGGTCGGAGTGCCCGCGCCTTGCCGCCAGCCCCTGGAGCCGGAGTTGGCGCGTCAGCAGAATGGCGGCGCCCAGCGAGGTGACGTAGGGCTCGCTCGTCTCGGTGGCGCCCAGCACGCGCGCGGCCAGTCGCAGCGGTGCGCCGCCGAAGTGGCGCGCCCACTCGGTGAGTTCGTGGGGGTCTGCGCGGAGTTCACCGTCGAGTCGGCGATCCGTCTCGTCGAGCGGAGCCCGGAGGTCGGCAGCGGGAAGGGCGTAGGTGGTCACTGCATGCTGCAGTGCGGGAGCGAGTGGGTGCTCGCCCGTGCCATCAAGTATCCGCACCAGCTCACTGCGCCACCAGTGAAGCTTGGCGCGGGCCACCGCCGTCTCCTGGGTTTGAGCCGGGATTCTGCGGACTGCTCCGGTGAACGCGGCGACCGCTGCCACATCGTTGCGCCGGCCAGCCGGTACCCGGCGCAGCACAAAGTCGAGGCTCGACCCGGGTGGCGCCGCCTGCTCGAGGGTGTCGCGATCCGGAGGGGGTGTCGCCGCCATCGGCTTCTACCCCTCGCTGTGCCGCTGGCGCGAAGGGGCTGGTTGGAGCTGGAGCCAGTGCAGGATCTCTTCCGGCTCGCGGATCAGGCCGTGGGCGCCCCAGCGGTGGGGACGGTCGCCGGCGTGCAGATAGCCGAAGAGCGCAACCAAGCCCCGCGTGCCGGCGGCGAGGGCGGCGTCGATGTCGCGCCGGGCGTCGCCGATGCTCCAGCAGGCTTCCGGCGCCCGGTTCAGGGCTCGTGCGGCGTGGCGCACCGGCAACGGGTGTGGCTTGGCGTGCTCAAGGGTGTCGCCGCTGACCACGACGCTGGCGCGGTGGTGCAGCTCGAGGGCCTCGAGCAGTGGCTCCGTGAGGGCAGTCGGCTTGTTGGTGACGATGCCCCAAGGGATCCCGGCCTCCTCGAGTGCATCGAGAACGCGCTCCATACCCGGGAAGGGGCGGCTCTGCGCAGCGATACGCTGGCGGTAACGGGCCACGAGTTCCGCTTCGAGCTCCCGTGCAGCCGGCGCCTCCAGGGGCAAGGAAAAGGCGTGACAGGCGAGTACCCGCGCGCCGTGGGAGACGGTGGACTGCAGTGCGCCGGTGGGCATCGAGACGCGGCCACGATCGGCCAGCATCTCATCAACGCAGGCGAGAAGATCGGGCGCGGTATCGACCAGTGTGCCGTCCAGGTCGAAGAGGACGCCGGGGCCGCTCATGGTTTCCGGAAATGAGCAAAATAGTTGACGGACGTGTCGCGCTTGAGCCAGGCAGCGCGGGTGAAAGGGTTGTACCCGAGGCCGGTGACTTCGCCGAGTTCCAGTCCGGCATCCCGGGCCCAGCGCGCCAGTTCGGCCGGCCGGATGAAGCGGTTGTGCTGGTGCGTGCCCCGCGGCAACAGCCCGAGGATGTACTCGGCGCCGACGATGGCCAGCGCGTAGGAGGTAACCGTGCGATTGAGCGTCGAAAAACACGCGCCTCCGCCGGAGCGCAGGAGTGACGCGCACGCTGTCACTACGGAGTTCGGCTGCGGCGTGTGCTCGAGCATCTCCATACAGGTGACGGCGTCGAAGGGCTGCTGGCTGCCGTCAGAGACTTCGGCGGCAAGCTCCTCCACCGTGCAAGCGCGGTAGTCGACGTTGGTGATTTCCGACTCCAGGGCATGCAGCTTGGCCGCCTGCAGGGCCTGGCGGGCAGTGTCGATGCCCAGCACCTGAGCTCCACGCAGAGCCATCGCCTCAGCGAGGATGCCGCCTCCGGCGCCTACGTCGACAATGCGCTTGCCGCTGAGCCCGCCCAGGCGTTGCTCGATCCAGTCGAGACGCACCGGATTGATGTCGTGGAGCGCCTTCAGGCTCCCCTCGGTATCCCACCAGTCCGAGGTGGCGTCGAACTGTGCGGTCTCCCGGGCATCTTCATTGCGCGGCGGGGTCTGGTGATCGTTGCTTGCCATGGTGCTGGGCTCTCGATTGGGTGCGAGCGATTCGCTACGACGCGTCCCGGGCAGCGACAATGCGCTCCCGCCACTGTTCGGCACGCTCGATGACCGAAGCGGTATCGAGCGTGGTCAGTTCGCCCTGTTGGACCCGGGACTCACCGGCGACCCAGACATCGGTCACGTGGTGTCGGGTCGCGGCGTAGACGAGCTGTGAAAGAGGATTATAAACCGGGTGGAGGTCGAGTTCCGCCAGGGATACAGCGGTCAGGTCGGCGTATTTGCCCGGCACAATGGAGCCGACACTCTCGTCGATGCCCAGCGCCCGAGCGGCGTTGATCGTTGCCATCGCCAGCGCCTCGCCGGCGGGCAGGGCGGCGGCATCGCCGGAAACGGCCTTGGCGAGCAGGGCTGCGGTGCGCATCTCGCCGATCAGGTCGAGGTCGTTGTTACTTGCGACACCGTCCGTGCCCAGGGCGACATTGACGCCGGCTTCGCGCAACGCGGCGACAGGGCAGAATCCGCTGGCGAGCTTGAGGTTGGCTTCCGGGCAGTGGAGGACGTGGGCACCAGCCTCGGCGAGCCGCTGAATCTCGGATGCCTCCAGTTGCGTGGCGTGGACCGCAAGCAGCCGCGGCGAGACAAGCCCGAGCTCGTCCAGGCGTTCGAAAGGCCGCTTCCCGGTCTCGCGCAGGCTCTGCTCCACCTCGTCGGCGGTCTCATGAAGGTGGATGTGGACCGGGATATCCAGTTCCTCGGCGCAGGTGCGCACCCGCTCGAGGAATGCTTCATCCACGGCGTAGGGCGAGTGCGGCGCGAAAATGGTGCGGATCAGGGGGTTGTTCTTGTAGGTGTCGTGGAGGGCGAGCCCCTTGCTCAGATAGGTCTCGAGATCGTCGGCATAGGCGCTGGGGACGCCGATAATGATCATCCCGAGCACCGCGCGCATGCCGATCTCCTGCGCGACCTGCCCGGTGATCTCGGGGAAGAAGTACATGTCGTTGAAGCAGGTGACTCCGCCGCGCAGCATCTCGCCCATGGCCAGGGTGCTGCCGTCGCGGACGAAGGCTTCACTGACCCAGCGCTGCTCGGCCGGCCAAATATGCTGGGTCAGCCAGGTCATCAGCGGCAGGTCGTCAGCCATCCCGCGCAGCAGCGTCATCGACGTATGGGTGTGGGCGTTGATTAGCCCGGGAATGAGCACGTGATCGCCCAGATTACGCTGCTCATCCGCGCTGTAGCGTGCCTTGAGTTCGGCACTCGGGCCGAGTTCGACGATGCTGCCGTTGCGGATGGCCACCGCATGATCCTCGAGGATCGTATCGGCGGGCTCGACGGGGATAACCCAGCGGGCATGGATCAGGGTGTCGACACGTTCCATAATGCGCTCCGTTACCGAACCGTTGCCTTGGCGCGATCCCGCCGCCAGGGCGGCTTGTTTCCCATTGATCGGAGGGTATCACGTCTTGACTAGCGCCTCCCACGACACCGTGCGAGCCCTTCAGTGGCATGAGGATGGGCTGCATCTGCTCGACCAGCGACGCCTACCCCACGAGGTTATCTGGCTGCGGTGCCCCGATGCTGCCGCGGTGGCCGACGCCATTACCAACATGGTCGTCCGCGGTGCCCCGGCGATCGGAATCACCGCCGCCTACGGCGCAGCTCTGGCGGCACAGGCGGCCTGGCAGCGCGATGGCTCGGGGTGGCAGGAGGGGGTGCGCGCTGATCTCGAACGCCTGCGCGCCTCCCGGCCGACGGCTGTGAACCTGGCCTGGGCGCTGGCACGGATGGAGCGTGTGGCCGCGGGACTGCCTGCGGATGCCGACCCGTCGGACGCCCTGTTCGCCGAGGCGGACCGTGTTCACGCGGAGGATATCGAGGCCAATCAGCGGATGGGCCGGTCCGGCGCCGGGCTCATTCAGCCGGGTAGCGGGGTTCTGACCCACTGCAATACCGGCTCTCTGGCCACTGGGGGGCTGGGGACGGCGCTGGGGGTGATTCGCACCGCCTGGGCCGACGGCCGGATCGAGCGCGTCTTTGCCGACGAAACCCGGCCGTGGCTGCAGGGGTCGCGGCTGACCGCGTGGGAGCTGTCGGCGGACAGGATCCCTGTAGCGTTGCTTGCTGACGGGGCCGCTGCGGCCTTGATGCGCAGCGGGCAGGTGCAGTGGGCTATTGTTGGCGCCGATCGCGTTGCCGCCAACGGCGATGTTGCCAACAAGATCGGCACGTACGCCGTTGCCCTGGCCGCCCGGGAGCACGGTGTGCGGGTCATGGTCGTGGCTCCGACCTCCACGGTGGATCTGGAGACCGATAGCGGCGAGCAGATTCCCATCGAGACGCGGGAGAGTGCCGAGGTCCTCTACGCCGGTGGCCAGCGCATCGCTCCTGAAGCCCACGGGGTGAGTGCCTGGAATCCGGTCTTCGATGTTACGCCGGCGGAGCTGATCGACGTCATCGTCACGGAGCGGGGCGTGGTCCATCAGCCGGATCGTGCCGGCATGGCTCGCCTGATGGGCAGCGATCCCGCGTAGCGGCCGGCGCGGGCCGCCTTTCCTCTCTGGGTGGGCGGGTGTGGCGGCTTACTCCGGCCGACGGACCCGCATGCCCACCTTGGTAATCCTGCCGGCTTCCATTTCCCGTACCGTGAACTGCAGGTTGTCGATGCGGACGCGGTCGCCGACGACGGCCCGATTGTTGAAGATCCACAGGAGGTAGTCGCTGAGCGACTGCTCCGGGCGCGCGCCGCTGGGAATCGAGACGCCGTAAGCCATGGCGACGTCGCTGAGCCGCGCGGCGCCGTCGAGCGTGAACTCGCCGAAGAATCGCTGCTCCTCAAGGTAGGCGGGGCCGGACGGCGCCACGAAGAGTCGGTCCAAGAGAGCCACGTCCCGCGGCAAGGCGAGAAGGTATAGGTAATCGCCGGGGCGCAGCACCTCGCGGTGCGGTTTGCTCAGGGCGTCACCGCTGCGAAAGAGAGCGACGACCTGGGCCGACTCAGGCAGCGTCAGCTGTTCCACCGGCTTGTAGAGCGCCGGGGCGGTATCCGTGATGCGGTAGACCACGAATTCGTAATCGGTCTGGTGCGGGACGTCGATCTCCTGGCGCTGGGCGGCGCCGCTGTCCGGCGGTACTTCGAGGTTCAGGAGCCGGGCGGCGGGGGCGATGGTCCAGCCCTGAACGACCAGGGAGACCAGCACGATAAAGAAAGCGACGTTGAAGAAAAGCTCGGCCTGCTCGATCCCGGCGAGCAAGGGGAAAAGGCCAAGAATGATCGGGACCGCGCCGCGCAGGCCGACCCAGGCGATGAACAGCTGTTCCCGCCACGGAAAGCGGAACGGCGCCAGGCAGGTGACCACGGCAATGGGCCGGGCGACCAGGATCAGCACGCTGGCGGCGAGCAATCCCTGCAGAGCGACGGGCACCAGCTCCGAAGGGGTCACCAGCAGGCCGAGGACTACGAACATGGTGATCTGCGCGAGCCAGGCGAAGCCGTCGTGGAAGCGGCGAATGTTCTGCGAAGCCTGAAGTCGGCGGTTGCCAATGATGAGCCCGGCCAGGTAGACGGCGAGAAAGCCGCTGCCGCCGAGCACCGCTGCGCTGCCGAAAACCGCCAGGCCGCCGCCGAGGGCGAGCAGGGGATAGAGCCCCGGCGTCAGGTTGACGGCGTTGATCAGGCGAGTGAGCACCCATCCGCCGGCAACGCCGAGAACGGCGCCGATGCCGAGCTGTTGGGCGAACTCCAGGGCGGCGGCCGCAGCGAGCAGGTCCGGTTCCTGGATGAGGATCTCCACCAGCATGATGGTCAGGAAGATCGCCATCGGATCGTTGGAGCCGGACTCGATCTCCAGGGTGGCGGCGACACGCTGCTTGAGCTCAAGCCCCCGGGAGTGGAGCAGCCCGAAAACCGCTGCCGCGTCGGTGGAGCCGACAATGGCGCCGAGCAGCAATCCTTGTTTCCAATCGAGTTCGAAGGCCCATGCAAGCACACCGCCGGTGATCGCCGCGGTGATCACCACGCCGAGGGTGGCCAGGGTCACGGCCGGCTTGAGGGCGACCCGGAAGGTCGAGGCGTGTGTGCGCAGGCCGCCGTCGAAGAGAATGACGGCCAGGGCGAGGCTACCGATCAGGTGGGCGGCCTGGATGTCATCGAAGGCGATGCCGAAGATGCCTTCCTCGCCCAGGACCATCCCGATCGCGAGGAAGAGCAGCAGCATTGGAGCGCCGAGGCGGTCGGAGAGGATGCTCGCAAGAATGCTGACCAGCAGCAGGGCCGCCCCAAAGAAGATCAGCTGGTTGGTTAACTCCAAGAGGACTCCGTCCGCTCCCGCCGAGGCAGCGGTATGGTACCATTGCCCCTTTCCCTCGGAGAGTCTTGAGAAGAGCGCATGACCGGCGTCGCCCGCGAGATCCTCCCTGTAAACCTCGAAGACGAGATGCGGCAGTCGTATCTCGATTACGCCATGAGCGTAATCGTAGGACGCGCACTGCCGGATGTCCGTGACGGCCTCAAGCCCGTGCACCGGCGTGTTCTTTACGCCATGCGCGAGCTCGGCAACGACTACAATAAGCCGTACAAGAAGTCGGCGCGTGTGGTCGGTGACGTCATCGGTAAGTACCACCCTCACGGCGATGCGGCCGTCTACGACACCATTGTCCGCCTGGCGCAGAGTTTCAGCATGCGTTACCGGCTCGTGGACGGGCAGGGTAACTTCGGCTCCATCGATGGCGATTCTCCGGCGGCCATGCGGTACACCGAGGTGCGCATGGCGCGCCTGGCGCATGAGCTGCTCGCGGATATCGACAAGGAGACCGTCGACTTCGTCGATAACTACGACGGCTCGGAGCACGAACCGCAGGTTCTGCCAACCCGCGTGCCCAACCTGCTGGTCAACGGGGGGTCGGGAATCGCCGTCGGCATGGCGACCAACATCCCGCCGCACAACCTGCGCGAGGTCATCGATACCTCCATTGCCCTGATCGATGAGCCGGAACTGCCCATCGAGTCGCTGATTGAGCGGCTGCCGGCACCGGATCTGCCCACCGGGGGGATCATTTTCGGTACCGCCGGTATCCACCAGGCGTACCGCACTGGTCGCGGACGCATGGTGCTCCGGGCCCGCGCCCAGGTGGAGGAGATGTCCGCTGACCGTGAGCGCATCGTGGTCACGGAGCTTCCCTACCAGGTCAACAAGGCGCGGCTGGTCGAGAAGATCGCCGAGCTGGTCAAGGAGCGGCGCCTGGAGGGCATATCGGAGCTGCGCGACGAATCGGACAAGGAAGGGATCCGCATCGTCCTCGAGCTCAAGCGCGGCGAGGCGGGAGAGATCATTCTTAACAATCTCTACCGCCACACCCAGATGCAGACCGTCTTCGGCATCAACATGGTGGCCCTGCACGAAGGGCAGCCGCGGACGCTCAACGTCAAACAGGTGCTCGAGGCCTTTATCCGCCACCGGCGTGAGGTGGTCACCCGGCGGACCATCTACGAGCTGCGCAAGGCCCGCGAGCGAGCCCACGTGCTCGAAGGGCTTGCGGTGGCGCTGGCCAACATCGACGAGGTCATCGCGCTGATCAAGGGTTCTTCAGGGCCGGCGGAGGCGAAAGCCGAGTTGGTCGCGAGGGACTGGCGCCCGGGGGTGGTCACCGAGATGCTCGAACGCGCCGGGGCCGAGGCCACCCGCCCGGAGGAGCTGGCCGATCACTTTGGTCTCGATTCGCAGACCGGGGTCTACCGGCTTTCCGAGGCCCAGGCCCAGGCGATCCTCGATCTGCGCCTGCACCGCCTGACGGCCATGGAGCAGGACAAGATCGTCGAGGAGTACGGCAAGCTCCTCGAGCGGATCGCTGAGCTGCTCCATATCCTCGACAGTGGGGAGCGGCTCATGGAGGTCATCCGCGAGGAGCTGGTGGCGATCCGGGATCAGTACGGCGACGAGCGCAAGACAGAGATCCGGGAGGATACCGCCGAACTCTCGCTGGAAGATCTGATCGGCGAAGAGGACATGGTGGTCACCCTCTCCCACCACGGTTACGTCAAGGCGCAGCCGCTTGATGGGTATCGCGCCCAGCGCCGCGGTGGACGGGGCAAGAGTGCCACGGCGATGAAGAACGAGGACTTCATCGACAAGCTGTTCATTGCCAATACCCACGACACCCTGCTGTGCTTCTCAAGTACCGGGAAGTGCTACTGGCGCAAGGTCTATGAGTTGCCGCAGGGCAGCCGCACCTCGCGCGGCCGGCCGATGGTCAATCTTCTGCCTCTTGAGGAAGAGGAGCGCATCAACGCTGTGGTGCCCGTGCGCGAGTTCGACGAGGACCATTTTGTCTTCATGGCCACCCGCAACGGCACCGTTAAGAAGACGCCGCTTTCGCACTTCTCGCGGCCGCGCTCAAGCGGGATTATCGCCCTCGACCTGCGCGGCGAGGACACGTTGGTTGATGCCGAGATCACCAACGGCGACCGGGAAGTCATGCTTCTCTCCGACGCCGGGAAGGCGCTGCGCTTCCACGAGTCGGATGTTCGGGCCATGGGCCGGACCGCCGGCGGCGTGCGCGGCATCCGCCTGGAGTCCGGCCAGCGGGTGATCGCGCTGCTGATCCTCGGCGAGGGGGATATCCTCACCGCCACCGAGCACGGCTACGGCAAGCGCACCCCGGTGGCCGACTACCCGCGGCGGGGCCGGGGCGGCATGGGCGTGATCTGCATCCGCACCACCGAGCGCAACGGCCGGGTGGTCGGTGCCGTGCAGGCCGCCGAGGACGACGAGATCATGCTGGTCAGCCGCAGCGGTACGCTGGTGCGCACCCCGGTGGCTGATGTCTCGCGGGTCGGGCGCAACACCCAGGGCGTGAAGCTCATTAGCCTCGATGAGGATGAGCAGCTGGTCGGCCTCGAGCGGGTCGAAGGGCTGGCCGAGACGGAGGCGCCGGAGGCGCCCGAGGCCTAGGGAGTCGCGGGCCGCCGGGCGGCAGCGCCGCCCGGCGGCCCCGGGAATTCGTGTTTCGCAACCGAGGATCACCGCATGAGTAGAGTCTTCAACTTCAGCGCCGGTCCGGCCATGCTCCCCGAGGCGGTGATGCGCCAGGCCGCCGACGAGATGCTCGACTGGCACGGCACCGGCATGTCGGTCATGGAGATGAGCCACCGTGGCAAGGCGTACGTCTCCATCGCCGAGAAGGCCGAGGCCGACCTGCGGGAACTGCTGCAGATCCCGGACAACTATAAGGTGCTCTTTCTCCAGGGCGGTGCTACTGGCCAGTTCTCGGCCATTCCGATGAACCTGCTCCGTGGCGGGCAGCGCGCCGACTACATCTACACCGGGCAGTGGTCCAAGAAGGCCATCGCCGAGGCGAAGAAGTTCTGCGACGTTAACGTCGCCGCCTCCGGCGAGCCGGACATGATGCACATCCCGCCGCAGTCGCAGTGGCAGCTTTCCGACGACGCCGCCTACGTCCACTTCACTCCCAACGAGACGATCAGCGGCGTGGAGTTCTACTGGCTGCC
>PUNM01000139.1 GCA_003552625.1 Ectothiorhodospiraceae bacterium | reverse complement strand
GTCCAGGGTCGGCCAGCTCGCCAGGCGCCCGCCGAGCCAAAGCACAGCAAGGAGTCCCAGCCAGCCTGCCGTGGTGACCCGTCGCCCGGTCCAATTGCCCACGGCGGTCAGGAGAAACCCGGCGACCAGCCCGCTTGCCCAGCCAAAGACCATCTCCCCGGCATGCCAGTGATGGCCCATTGACGGCCAGGGCACGGCGATGTTGGCGATGACCCCGCCCCAATAAAAGAGTGCGACCACTGCATAGCCGGCGGTGAGCAGAAAGAAGGGGCGGAAACCGAAGCTCAGGAGGGACAATGATGGATCTCCAGTGCATGATTAATCGCCGAATGCTAGCAGTGGCCCCGCGCGCACGTCGAGGCTGGAGGGAGGCAGCATCGGCGCCTTGCTCCGGATACAATAGGGCGTTTCGGCCGACGGATCGGTGCAATGGAGCTGACCTACTACACCGACTTTGCCCTGCGGGTGCTGCTCTACGCCGGGGCGCAGGGCGAGCGTCGGGTGACTATGCGGGAAGTGGCGCAGGCTTACGGGATCTCCCAGGAGCACTTGCGGAAAGTGGTCCATCGCCTCGCTCGACACGGTTATCTGGAGACGACGCAGGGGCGCTCCGGCGGCTTGCGCCTCGGGCGTGCGCCAGCTTCGATCCGTATCGGCGATGTCGTCCGGCTGATGGAGGATAGCCTGGAGCTGATCCATTGTGACCGTGGCCCCTGTCCGCTATGTGGCCACTGCTCGCTGAAGCGGGTCCTGAATGGGGCCCGGGATCGCTTCCTGGCCTACCTTGACGAGTTCACGCTGGAACAGCTCCTCGCCGATCCGCAGACCGCGCAGCAACTCGAACGCCTCCCACGGGCGGGATCCGCTCCGGCCGCGTCGAACGCCTGAACGCTGGAATACCCGGGACGGCCGGTTCTCGGTGATGCCGCTCCGGCATGGTTCGGGGCGATATCCAAACGCTTGACCCGGGGCTGATGGGCCGGCAGCATTCCATGGATGGCAAATACATGAAAAAGGAGACGACATGTTCTGCGATCAGTGTGAGCAAGTGCGCCGCCAAGAGGCTTGCGTGCAGTCGCCCGGGGTCTGCGGCAAGGATGAAGACTGCCACTCCGCTCAGCAGCTTCTGCTCTACGGGCTCAAGGGCATGGCAGCCTACGCGCACCATGCGCGTAGGCTGGGTCGGCACGACCCGGAGGTGGCCGCCTTCATGGAGGAGGCGCTATTCGCCACGATGACGAATGTCAACTTTGACCTCGACGCGTTGCTCGAACTCTGTTTGCGCTGCGGGCAGATGAATCTCCGGGTCATGGAAATGCTCGACCAGGCCCACGTGGCAACCTTCGGGCAGCCGCAGCCGGCCACCGTAGCGGAAGGGACGAAGGCGGGGCCGGGCATCCTCGTCAGCGGCCACGATCTGCTCGACCTCCACAATCTGCTGAGGCAGCTGGAGGGCACGGAGATCCAGGTGTACACCCACGGGGAGATGCTCCCCGCACACATGTATCCCAAGCTCCACCAGCACCCGAACCTGGCCGGCCACTACGGTGGCGCCTGGCAGGATCAGAAACGGGAGTTCAAAGCGTTCCCCGGGCCGGTGCTCGTGACCACGAACTGTGTCCTGCCGCCCTCCGAGCGTTATGCCGATCGCCTGTTCACAACGCGGTCGACAGCCGTGGCTGCCGGGCAGCGGATCGAGGACGATGATTTTACCCCGATCATCGAGGCGGCTCGCGGGTGTGCGCCCTGCGAGCAGGCCGTGGAGGGCGAGTCAACAGTCGGCTTCCACCACAGTGTCCTGCTAAAGAACGCCGACACCTTGCTTGAGGCCTATCAGAACGGCCGGATCAGCCAGTTCTACCTGATTGGCGGCTGCGATGGCGCGCACCGCAGCCGGAATTACTTCCGCGACTACGCGGCGGCAACACCGGCAGACAGCTTCGTATTGACACTTGGCTGCGGCAAGTTCCGCATCCGTAACCAGGAGTTCGGGACGCACCTTGGGTTCCCGCGCCTACTGGACATGGGGCAGTGTAACGACGCCTACGGGGCCATCCAGGTGGCGCTCGGGCTAGCCCGGGCTCTGGACTGCAATGTGAATGAGCTGCCGCTGACGCTGGTAATCAGCTGGTTCGAGCAAAAGGCGGTGGCGGTCCTTCTGACGTTGCTGAGCCTTGATGTGCGTGGGATTACGCTCGGGCCAAACCCCCCGGCCTTCCTCAGTGATAACCTCTTCCAGGCGCTGGCGCAGCGCTACGACCTGCGTCTGACCGGCGAAACCCCGGAGCAGGACGCAGCGCGGGCTGCCGCGCTCGCCTGATTTCCCCCCGCGGTCTGGTGCTTCTCGGTCTCGACACACGTCGGTGTGCCGGGGCCGGGGCGGGCCAGGCCCTCTTCCTGCCACTCCAGTTACCTCCAAAGAGGGGTTGCTCCGTTTGGAGTAATTCTGATTCTCTTGTACATGTTCAGTGCGGCAATCCACCGTAATCCTGCCCGGGGCTCCTGATGCGTGCGCGGTCGCGCGCACGCGGGGTTCGGGGAGAAGGGAGAAGGAGTCCTGGTACCCATGACCGCTGATGCCTCGCCGCTGGTCGACCCGTTCGGGCGGTCCGTCGATTATCTCCGTCTTTCGGTAACGGACCGGTGTGACCTGCGCTGTGTCTATTGCATGAGTGAGGAGATGGAGTTTCTGCCGCGTTCAGAGATCCTCGCCATCGAGGAACTGGAGCGGGTGGCCCGGTCGTTCGTCTCGCTCGGCGTGCGCAAGATCCGGATTACCGGCGGTGAGCCGCTGGTTCGGCAGGGAGTGCTTAAACTCCTGGATTCGCTTGGCCAACTGCCCGGGCTCGATGAGCTTGTCATGACCACCAACGGTGCGCAACTCGGCCGTTATGCCGAGCGTATCCGGGCGGCAGGGGTTCGTCGCCTGAACATCAGCCTGGACAGCCTGGACCCGGAGCGCTTTCACCGCATTACGCGCACCGGCAGACTGCACCGAGTGCTTGACGGCATTGAAGCAGCGCGCGATGCGGGGTTCGATCGACTTCGGTTGAACGTCATCGCCATGCGGGGACGCAACGACGACGAGATCCCCGACCTGGTGGAATTCGCGACACACCGTGGGCTCGATATCAGCTTTATTGAAGAGATGCCCATGGGCGCCCTGGATGGCCACGACCGTGGGGAGGCGTTCATGTCGTCGGATGAGGTTCGGGCGGAGGTCGAGCGGACGCACCCGTTGGCTCGCGCCGAACCGAAGGCACTCGGAGGACCGTCCAGAGACTATCGGGTCGCCGGAAGCAATACCCGTGTCGGTTTCATCTCTCCGCATTCCCACAACTTCTGCGCAAGCTGCAATCGCGTCCGCGTGACGGTTGATGGGATGCTCATGCCGTGTCTCGGTCGTGAGCAGGCCACCGACCTGCGGCCGGTTCTGCGCGATTACGGCGACGACCCGGAGCCACTGCACATGGCGATCCAGGCCGGGATTCAGCGAAAGCCGGAGAGCCACGTCTTTGACGCCAGCGCGCTCTCCGGGGCCCAGGTGGTACGTTTTATGAGCGTCACGGGCGGCTGAGCTGGGCACGGCCGCCCGTGAATTCGCCGCACGGCGCCGCAGATTGCGATGCCTGGTAGGGATCAGCCGCTGCGGTGGTCCACCACGCGCTTCGCTTTGCCCTCGCTGCGCGGCAGCGACTGGGGGTCGGCGAGCCGGACGCGGACGCGCAGGCCGATGATGTGCTCCAGTGCCGAGGCCAGCTCATGCCGCAAGGTGTCGACCGCAGTCTGGCCGGCGTCGAGGATCGTTTGCGTGACCTCGACAGCGACCTCCATCTGATCGAGGCTGCCTTGGCGGCTGAGCTCGATCTGGTAGTGGGGCAGCGTGCCCTCCACCTGAAGCAGCGCGGTCTCCACCTGCGCCGGGAAGACATTAATGCCGCGGATAATGAACATGTCGTCGCTGCGCCGGCTGATCCGCCGGATTCGCCGCACCGTCCGCCCGCAGCTGCAGCGTTCGGGGAGAATCGTGGTGATATCCCGGGTCCGGTAACGGATCATCGGCATCGCCTGCTTGCTAAGGGTGGTGAGCACCAGTTCGCCCTCCTCACCGTCCTCCAGTGGTGTGCCGGTCTCGGGATCAATGATCTCCGGGTAGAAATGGTCTTCGAAAATATGCAGACCGTCCTGGGCGCAACACTCGGAGCCGACACCCGGACCGATGATCTCGGAGAGGCCGTAGATGTCGTAGGCGCGAATGCCGCTCTCCGTCTGTATGCGCTGGCGCATCTCCTCCGTCCACGGCTCGGCGCCGAAGATGCCGACCCGCAGGGGCAGTCTGGGCCAGTCGATGCCGGCATCGCGGGCGCGCTCGAGAAGATGGAGGAAGTAGCTGGGCGTCGCGCACAGCGTGGTGACTCCGAAGTCCCGCAGGACCATCATCTGGCGCTCAGTGTTGCCGCCGGAGATGGGGATCACCGTTGCCCCGAGCCGCTCCGCCCCTTGGTGGGCGCCGAGTCCGCCGGTGAAAAGGCCGTACCCGAAGGCGTTCTGGAGCATATCGCCGGCATGGACGCCGCAGGCGGCGAAGGTGCGGGTCATGACCTCGGACCAGACGTCCAGGTCGTCCTGGGTGTAGGCGACCACGATCGGTTTCCCCGTGGTACCGCTAGAGGCGTGAAGACGGACGATCTCCTCCCGTGGGCTGGCGAAGAGGCCAAAGGGGTAGGTATCGCGCAGGTCGTTCTTGACGGTGAATGGCAGATGGCGGATGTCCGCCAGGCTTTGGATACTCTCGGGTTTTACCCCACGCTGGTCGCAGCGTTCCCGGAAGAGCTCTACGTTTTCATAGGCGCGCGCGACGATGGCCTGCAGCCGGTGCAGCTGAAGGCTGCGCAATTGCTCCGCAGGGAGGTAGTCCGGCGCGCTCAGCGGGTGGAATGTGGGCTGGGTCGCTGGGGCAACGGCGGATTCAAGCATCGTGGGCCTCGTTATCAATACGCGCGTGGGCGGGGGCGTTCGGCGAGCTGGCCGAAAAGCGCCTCGACGCGCCGCGTGTGCTGAAAGGTTTCCAGGTTCATCGTGTGCAGCCGCTCCGGCAATTGACTGCGGATCGCCGCCAGCCACTGCTCCTCGGGCAGATCCAGGTGGACGCTGAGTACGGCCAGAAGGGCGACATTGACCATCCGGGCCGCCTGGGCGGATGCCTGCGGATCGTCGTCCTGGAACAGGTGGGGTACCGCGTCCGGTGTGATCAGCCGCCCTCCGGGGCGCAGGCGATGCCGGTTCGGTGTGACTTGCGTGGACTCCGTGATGACCAGGAAGTCCGCCTGCCCCGCGGGCACCATGGGGCTGTGGATGCGGGGGCCGAAGCGGATGTCGCTGCTGACCGAGCCGCCGCGCTGGCTCATTCCGTGTATCTCGGACTTCTTGACATCGTAGCCAGCGCGAAAGACGGTCTGGGCGAGGATGTCCGACGCCGTGACGATCCCCTGGCCGCCGAGGCCGGCAAGCACGATGTTGGTCACCGGTGCGCTCTGCGTCACGATCAACCCTCCTGAGCCGCCTGGAACGCCGCAAGACGCCGCTCCGCCAGTGCGCAGGGGTGGCGGGCGACTATCAGCGTCAGTCGCTCGGCGGCGAGAGCGTCGTGGAGCAGGCGCTCAAAATCTTCGGTCTGGGTGGTCGGGTCCACGGTGTGGACGTGGTGGATGCCAAGGGCGAGGGCCACGGCTTCGTAGTTGAGCTTGTTCTCCGCCGGGTGGTGGTCGAGGCGCCGGCCGGTGCCCGGATGCTCCTGAAGGCCGGTCATGGCGGTGGTCTCGTTGTCGAGGATGAGAACCACATGGCCGGTCTCCGGCGGGTTATAGGCCATCTCGGCCAAACCGGGAAGGCCCGTGTGCACGAACGTGCTGTCGCCAATGACGCTCACCACCCGGCGCGCTTCGTGGGCGGGCAGGGCGTGGCGAAGGCCGAGGCCGACGCCAATGCTCGCTCCCATGCACACGCAGGTGTCCATGGCCTCGAAGGGGGGCATGACCCCGAGGGTGTAACAACCGATGTCACCAGCGACGATGCAATCGAGGTTGCTCAATGCGCGGAAGACAACCCGGTGCGAGCAGTCGGAGCAAAGCCGGGGCGGCTTGCCCGGGGCTTCCGGTTGGGGCTCCGGTGACTCATCGCGCTCCAGAATGCGCCGGACGCGATCCGCGGTCAGCTCCCCGAAACGGAACGACTCCGGCCGCCCCTCCACCGGGATCCCGGCAGCACGAGCGGCGGTGTAGAGGTAGGGATCGCCCTCCTCGATGACCACGCAGCGCTCCGCCTCTTCAGCGAACCGTCGCATCGCCTCAAGGGGCAGTGGGTGGGTGAGCCCGGGCTTGAGCACACGTGCGTTCGGAGCCGCCTCGCGGGCGTGCTCGGCAGCGACACCACTTGCGATAATACCAAGTTGCGGGTCGTTGCCATCCAGGCGCAGCAGGGCCTCCGGAAGCTCGGAGGCGGCCAGGGCGGCCAGGCGCTCGCGCAGGCGGACGTGGGCGGGGCGTGCATACCCCGGGATCATGACGCGCCCCGGAATATCCCGCTCATAGCGGGGTGCCGGCAGGCCTACCCGATCCCGTCGCGGGGTAACCCGCGTCTTGGAGTGGCAGACCCGGGTGGTGAGCCGAAGGATCACCGGCAGCTGGAAGCGCGCCGAGATTTCCATACCCTGAAGGGTATAGTCGTAGGCCTCCTGGGCATCCCCCGGCTCTAACATCGGGGCGCCCGCAGCCTCGGCGTAACGGCGCGTGTCCTGTTCGTTCTGGCTGGAGTGCATGCCGGGGTCATCCGCCACGGCGAGGACCAGGCCCCCGGCGACGCCCGTATAGGTGGCGGAGAAGAGGGCATCGGCCGCGACGTTGAGCCCCACATGTTTCATGGTCACCAGCGCACGCGCATTCCCGTACGCCACCCCCAGGCCGACCTCCAGCGCCACCTTCTCGTTGGGAGCCCACTGGGCGCGGCCGCCGAGCTGATCGAAGCGCTCGAGGATCTCCGTGGACGGCGTCCCGGGATACCCGGTGCCCAGGCTGACTGCGCCATCGAGAGCAGCCTGCGCGATCGCCTCGTTACCGGTGAGAAACTGCTCGGCCATGTTTGCCGCTCCTGCCGTGACGGATCGTTCAAAGTCCCAACTTAAGCGCGCCGAGCATAGTGTCGGACGATGCGGCATTCAAGAATCACCGTCGCCGCACTGGCCCGTCGGGGCCCGCAATGGTGCGTCAAATCCCGCGCGGGATTTGACCTGGGGTGGTCAATGAGGGTAATTTGCGCCAGCTATTGTTCACTGCACAATAGGCACGCATCGGGAAAAAGGGAACGAACCGACCGTGGATTCGGCACTGACACAGATCGCTCTGGCGGGCGCGGTGATGGCGAGCCTGGGTATCCTCCTGGCGACCATCCTTGCCGTGGCTAACCGGCGGCTCTATGTCTATGAAGATCCGCGCATCGACCAGATCGAGGATCTTCTGCCTCGGGCCAACTGCGGCGCGTGCGGCGTAGCCGGCTGCCGCCCCTTTGCCGAGGAATTGATCGCCGGTCGTATCGACCCGGCCCGATGCACGGTCAACTCCGCCGAGCTGAATCAGCAGATCGCTGACCTGCTCGGTGTCAGCGTAGGCGACCAGGAGCGGCTAATCGCCCGCCTGGCCTGCGCTGGCGGCACCCACGTGGCAGCCACCCGTGCTCGCTACGAGGGGCTCAAGTCCTGCCGGGCCGCGGCACTAGTCGCAGGCGGTGGCAAGGGTTGTGTGTGGGGCTGCCTCGGCCTGGGCGACTGTGAGGTCGAGTGCGGTTTCGACGCCATTGAGCTCAATCGGTACGGACTGCCGATCGTGGATGCCGAACGCTGCACCGGGTGCGGCGACTGCGTCGAAATCTGCCCCAAGGATCTTTTCAGCCTGCAACCCGAAAGCCACCGCCTGTGGGTCAATTGCCGCAACAAGGACCCGCAGGACGAGGCCAAGGCGCACTGCGAGGTGGTATGCACCGCCTGCGGACGTTGTGCTGCCGATGCCCCCGAAGGTCTCATCCGCATGGAGGAGAACCTCGCGGTCATCGACTACAGCAAGAACGACCTGGCCTCACCGGTGGCAATCGAACGTTGTCCGACCGGGGCGATCGTCTGGCTCGAAGACGGTCAGCCCCGGCGGGGTGCGGGCGCACGGAAGATTACCCGCAAAGAGCCCTTGCCACGCATGGAACCCCTGCCCCGCGTCTGAGCGGGGGCGCGACAGTTCGCATGGCTGGCCGGTCGGTGGAAGGCGACCGACTGGCGCCGCGCTGTCGCGCGTAAGCGTGGCGGGAATCCGATTCTGAAATGAGCTTTCGGTCCGGGCGGCCGAGAAGATTGGAGGCGATATGCTTTTCAAGCGCACCACGTCGCAGGAGTTGATCAAGTATCAGGGGATTCGCGGGGCGATGGACGGTAACTCCGCGGTCATCCAGTGTGAGCGGGAGTCTTCGGATGCCGCCGGGGCCTACCCGATCACCCCCTCCACGGATATGGGGGAGATGTGGGCCGAGGAGGTCTCCAAGGGCCACATCAACATCTCTGGCCGCTCCCTGATTTTCATCGAGCCGGAGTCGGAGCACGCCGCAGCGGCGATGACCGCCGGTCTGGCCATGACCGGCCTGCGCGCCATCAACTTCTCCTCTGCGCAGGGCGTGGCGTTCATGCACGAATCGCTTTACGCCGCCGCCGGCAAGCGCTTGCCCTATATCCTGAATATGGGCTGCCGGGCAGTGACCAAGGGGGCGCTGAACGTCCACGCCGGTCACGACGACTACCACTGCGTGGATGACACGGGTTTCTTCCAGGTCTTCGCCAAGAGTGCACAAGAGGCGGCCGATCTCAACATCATCGCCCACAAGGTGGCGGAGCTGGCGCTCACGCCCGGCGTTGTGGCGCAGGACGGGTTCCTGACCACGCACTTGATCGAGTCGCTGCGCATCCCGGAGCGCGAGCTAATCCAGGAGTATCTGGGCAGTCCGTCCGACATCATCGACTGCCCGACGCCGGCGCAGCGCCTGATCTATGGCGATACGCGGCGTCGCATCCCGGCAATCTGGGACGTGGATAACCCGGTCCTTTCCGGTTCCGTCCAGAACCAGGACGCTTATATGCAGCAGGTCGCGGCACAACGGCCGTACTTCTACGACCATGTTGCCGAGATCACCGATGCCTGCATGCAGGAGTTCTACGAGCTGACCGGTCGCGATTACGGCCGGGTGAGCGGATATCGGCTCGAGGATGCCGAGTACGTCATCCTCGGCCAGGGCAGCATGGTTGCCACGGCCGAGGCGGTGGCGGATCACCTGCGCGAGACGCGCGGGATCGCGGTCGGCGTCATGAACCTGACCATGTTCCGGCCCTTCCCGGGTGCCGAGGTGGCTCAAATGCTTCGGGGCCGCAAGGGCGTCGCTGTGCTCGAGCGCACGGACCAGCCGCTCGCTGAGGACTTGCCTATCGCGCGGGAGACCCGTGCGGCCCTGACGAAGTGCCTGGAGAATCGGATTGCTGGCAAGGGGCAACCGTACCCGGAGTATCCGTCCTTCGGCACCGGAGACATGCCGCGTGTCTACTCCGGCGCTTACGGGCTCGGCTCGCGGGACCTGCAGCCCGAGGGCCTGATCGCTGCCATTGAGAACATGCTGCCGGAGGGTGATCAGCGGACCTTCTACTACCTCTCCGTGGACTTCATCCGGGAGCCGGCTTCGACGCCGACGCAGGAAGTCCATCAGCAGCGCATTCAGGAGGCCTATCCCGGGATCGAGAACCTCGCCTTGCGGGGGACGGAAAACCCGAGCCTGATGCCGGAGGGAGCCATTACCGCCCGACTGCACTCGGTCGGCGGCTGGGGGGCCATGACCACGGGCAAGAACCTGGCCATGACCCTGTTCGATCTGCTCGATTTCCACATCAAGGCCAATCCGAAGTACGGCTCCGAGAAGAAGGGGCAGCCGACCACCTATTACCTTGCGGCCGCGCCGGAACCCATCCGCGTGAGCAGTGAACTCAAGGAGGTGGAAGTCGTCCTGTCGCCGGATCCGAACGTCTTCGACCACTCAAACCCGCTGGCCGGGTTGGCCAGGGGCGGAACGTTCGTGATCCAGTCCAACCTCGACAGCCCGGAGGAGGTCTGGGCCACCTTCCCGTCGGCCGCCCAACGCTACATTGTCGAGAACGAGATCCGGGTCTTTTATCTCGACGCCTTCCAGATCGCCCGGGATGAAGCTTCCGATGCAGACCTGCAATTCCGAATGCAGGGCATCGCATTCCAGGGCGCTTTCTTTGCCGGCTCGCCTCTGATGGAGCGCCGCGGCCTGGACCGTGAGGCACTGTTCAAGGCGATCGAGGAGCAGCTCCAGGAGAAGTTCGGCAGCAAGGGCGCCCGCGTCGTGGAAGACAACCTGCGGGTGGTCCGCCGTGGCTTCGAAGAGATGGTCGAGATCACGGACAAGCAGCTCACCGGCGCCGTGGCGCGGGATGCCGAAGTGCGGCAGATGCCGGAGATGCCGGTCATGCTGCGCCGGCTGCCGCAGTCGGAGGATGCACGTTCCGACATCCACCGTTTCTGGGAGCAAACGGGCAGCTTCTACGTTGCCGGCCAGGGGAGCGACAACCTGGCCGATCCGTTCATGGCGCAGTCGCTGATCCCGGCTTCTACCGGCATTTACCGTGACATGACCCAGGTGCGCTTTGAGTATCCGGCCTGGGACCCGACCAAGTGCACGGCTTGCGGTGACTGCTACGCGGTCTGCCCGGATACGGCGCTGCCGGGGCTGGTCAATACCATCGGGGAAGTTTTCGATACCGCGGTGCGGCGGATCGAGAAGAAGCAACCGACCCGCCATCTGCGCCGTGCCGTGCGCGACCTTGAAAAGCGGCTGCGTGCGGCGCTCAACGAAATCGGCGAAACCGCCGATGTGCGCGCCGAGATGGATCGGGCTATCGACGGCCTTCTTGCCGAGAGCACCCTGGAGGGCAATGATCGCCAGCGCCTGGAGCAGGAACTTGATTGGCTCCGTGAGAGCATCGGTGACTACCAGTTCGCTGCCGCCAAGCCGTTCTTCGGGGCGCAGGAGCGGCGCAGTCCGGGCAGTGGCGGTCTCTTCTCGCTGGCCGTGAACCCGTACACCTGTAAGGGGTGCATGGAGTGCGTCCGGATTTGTGACGAAGGTGCGCTGGAGGCGGTGACCCAGCGGCCCGAGGACGTCGAGCGCATGCGCCAGAACTGGGAGTTCTGGCTCGATCTGCCAACGACCCGCAGCGACTACATCCGGATCGAAGACCTGGATGAGGGCATCGGTGCGCTGGAGACGCTGCTTCTCGACAAGAGCGCTTACAACGCCGTTAACTCCGGGGACGGTTCCTGCCTTGGCTGTGGCGAGAAGACTGCCGTGCACCTGTTCTCGGCGACGGTTACTGCGCTGATGCAGCCGCGGGTCAAGGCGCAGGTGGAGAAGCTCGACAACCTGATCAATCGCCTCGAGCAGCACATCCGCCTCAAGCTGGCCGAGGGAATGGATATTGCCGACGTCAGCGCGGTGCAGAAGGCGGTCCGCGAGCACACCGACCGGGACCTGACGCTCTCGCGTCTTTCTAGCTCGCTGGACGAAGGGCGCGGTGCGCAGACCGTCGATCCCGACTGGCTGGAGTGGGCCACAGGCGTGCTTTCGCAACTCAAGGAGCTGCGCTGGCGCTATACCGAGGGGCCGACCGGCCGGGGCCGGGCGGACATGGGTATTATCAATGCCACCGGGTGCACCTCGGTGTGGGGGAGTACATTCCCGTATAACCCGTACCCGGTGCCGTGGACCAGCCATCTCTTCCAGGACAGCCCGTCGATGGCCCTGGGCATCTTTGAAGGCCATATGGCCAAGATGGCCGAGGGTTTCAAAGCGGTCCGCATGGCTGAGCTCGAGCTGGCCGGCAAGTACGACCCGGCAGAGCACGACCCGTTCTTCGCGCAGTTCAACTGGGAGAACTTCACCGACGAGGAGTACGCACTCTGCCCGCCGGTGGTCAGCCTCGGTGGCGACGGCGCCATGTACGACATCGGCTTCCAGAACCTGTCCCGGGCGATGATGTCCGGCAAGCCGATCAAGGTGCTCGTCCTGGATACCCAGGTCTACTCCAACACCGGTGGCCAGGCCTGTACGTCGGGCTTTATCAGCCAGGTCTCCGACATGGCGCCTTACGGCAAGGCGTGGAAGGGCAAGAACGAAATCCGTAAGGAGATCAGTCTCATCGGGCTGGCCCACCGGACCAGCTACGTGGCGCAGGGGACCATCAACAACGTCAGCCACCTGCTCGAGAGCTTCATCGAGGGGCTCAACAGCCGGCGTCCGGCGGTCTTCAACGTCTACGCCGTCTGCCCGCCGGAGCATGGCGTCGGCGACGATGTAGCCTTCCTGCAGTCGCGGATGGCGGTGGAGTCACGGGCCTATCCGCTGTTCCGCTACAACCCGGATCGGGGCACGACCTTCCGCGAGTGCAGCGATCTGGAGGGCAATCCGGAGATCGCCAAGGACTGGCCCACGTACACCCTGACCTATCAGGAAGAGGACGGCTCGGAGCAGAGCATGGAACTGCCCATGACCTTCGCCGACTTCGCCCTGACCGAGGGTCGGTTCCGCAAGCACTTCAAGCAGGTTCCGCCGGATCGCTGGAGTGACGACATGATTCCGCTTGTGGAGCTGCTCGAGCTCGACGAAGAGGAGCGGGAGGGGCTCTTCCCCTACATTTGGGCAGTGGATAAGCAGAACCGCCTGATGCGTGTGATCGTCTCCGAAGAGCTGGTCCGTTCCACCGAGGAGCGGCGCGACTTCTGGTACCAGCTCAAGGGCCTGCTCGGGCTCGATCGCGAAGAGGTGGACGCTAGCGCGGTGGCCGCCCGGACGCGTCAGGAGATGGCACAGCGGATCAGCGCCGCGCTGGTCTCCCTGGCCAGCGGTGAGGATGCGGGGCAGCTCGCAGGTGCCCTGGGCAGCGAGGCCGGTGCTCCGGCTCCCGCCGCCACGGGTTCGGGCGAGGGCGAAGCAGCGGCGACCACCGAGGCCCCGCAGGGGAGTGCGGCGGCTGCCCACGACCCGGTCTGGGTGGAAACGGGCGAGTGCACATCGTGCGATGACTGCATCGATATTGCCCCGGGCGTCTTTGCCTACGACGACAACAAGCAGGTGGTGGTGAAGGATCCGAAGGGGGCGCCGTTCAAGGACATCGTCCGCGCGGCCGAGAAGTGTGCCTCCTTCGCGATCCACCCGGGCACGCCGTTCGACCCCAATGAGCCGGGTGTCGAGAAGCTGGTCAAGCGGGCGGAGAAGTTCAACTGACCATGGGCATGCTCTCGTTCCTCAGTGGCCGGTCTTTCCCCCGGGGGATCACGCCCCCGGGGCGGAAGGCCCAGACGCGGACGGAACCGATCCGGCGGCTGTCCTTTGCTCCACGCATGGTGCTGCCGTTGACCCAGCACTTTGGCAAGCCGGCGCGTCCGCTGGTCCAGCGCGGACAGGAGGTGGTCCGCGGCGAACCGATCGCCGAAGCTGACGGCTGGCACTCCGTGCCGCTGCACGCTCCGGTGACCGGGAGCGTCGAGGGCATCGAGCTGATGCCCACGGCGAGGGGGCCGAAGACCGAAGCGATCCTTCTGCGTACGCACCCGGGGGATAGCCAGACGGTGCGCTGGGCGCAGCCGCAGGATCTCGGCGCCCTCAGCCGCCGGCAACTGCTGGAGACGATCCAGGCCGCCGGTATCGTCGGGCAGGGGGGCGCGTCTTTCCCGAGCCACCTCAAGTTCGATGTGCCCGAGGGGCGCGCGGTGGATACGCTGGTGGTCAACGGCTGTGAGTGTGAGCCGTACCTGAGCGCGGATCATCGCACCATGATTGAGCGTACCGAGGATGTGCTGGCCGGAGTCCGGCTCGGTATGCAGGCGCTTGGTGCCCCGCAGGCGGTGATCGGTGTGGAGGACGACAAACCGGACGCCATCGCTGCGCTTGAAGGCGCTATTGAGCCGGGGGAGCCGATCCGGGTCGGCATTCTGCGGGCGAAATACCCGCAGGGTTCGGAGAAGATGCTGGTCCGCTCGCTGCTCGGTCGCGAGGTTCCCTCGGGCGGGCTGCCGTACGAAGTCGGTGTGGTCGTGAATAACGTCGGCACCATGGCTCAGCTCGGCTACCTGCTGCCGCGTGGGGAGGCCCTCATCGAGCGGATCATTACTGTGGCTGGCCCAGGTGTGGAACGCCCGGGCAATTACCGGGTTCCGGTGGGCACGCCGCTGCGCTACCTGCTCGAGGAAGTCGGCTTCGAGGGGGACGATCCGAGCCGGATCATCCTCGGGGGGCCGATGATGGGCAATACCGTGGCGTTCCTGGATGTTCCGGTGACCAAGGGGGTCTCCGGCGTCCTTGTGATGCCTGAGGCTGCGCAGGCCGGAGAGGGGCGCGAGGCGCAGCCAAAGCCGTGCATCCGGTGCGGGCGCTGTGTCGAGGTTTGTCCAGTAGGGCTTAATCCCGCTGAACTTGGCCGCCTCGCCGCCAAGCGGCAGTACGAGGTCATGGAGGAGCGCTTCCACCTCAATGATTGCTTCGAGTGCGGTTGCTGCAGCTACGTTTGCCCTTCGGACATCCCGCTGGTCCAGTACTTTCGGATCGCCAAGGCCTTGAACCGGGAGCGAGCCTCGTAATGGCCCCGCGTATCGAACTCAAGACGTCGCCGCATATCAAGCAGGCCGACAGTGTCGAGCGGATCATGCGCACGGTGGTGCTCGCGCTGTTGCCGGTCTGTGCCTTCTCCGTTTATCAGTTCGGGCTCAGCGCACTGGCCTTGATGGCCACCACCACGTTGACCTGCGTGCTTACCGAGCAGCTGTTCAATCGCCTTTCTGGTCGACCGAGTACGATCGGCGACTTCAGCGCGGTCATCACCGGGCTGTTGCTGGCCCTGACGCTCCCCCCGGCCTTCCCGCTGTGGATGGCCGCCGTTTCGGCTTTTGTGGCGATCGCTTTGGGTAAGGCGCTGTTCGGTGGACTCGGCTACAACCCCTTCAATCCGGCACTGCTCGGTCGGGCCTTCGCCGCGGCAGCCTTCCCGGAGGCGGCTTCCACCTGGACGCAGGCCGGGCTGCCGGAGCGTTTCAGCGAGTTGCTGCCGTCCACGCTTGCCATGCCTTTCATGCGGCCGGAATCGGTGGACGCCTACACCACGGCGACGCCGTTGGCTGAATGGAAGTTCGAGGGGGGGATCGCCACCGACACGTGGGCTCTGTTCACCGGGATGACACCGGGATCCGCGGGGGAGACATCAGCGCTGCTGATCCTGGTCTGCGGACTCTTCCTGATTGCTCGCAACGCGATGAACTGGCGGGTGCCGGTGGCCGTGCTTGGCAGCGCTGCGCTGACCGCCGGCGGGTTCTACCTGCTCGATCCCGGGCACTTCCCGTCGCCGCTGTTCGTGCTCTTCTCCGGGGGGTTGATGCTCGGTGCGTTCTTCATGGCCAGTGACATGTCCTCTTCCCCGGTAACCCCAGCGGGGATCTGGATCTACGGGGCACTGATCGGTTTTCTGGCCGTGATTATCCGCTTCTTCGGCGGTCTCCCTGAGGGGATCATGTACGCCATTCTGCTTGGGAATGCGGCCGTACCCCTGATTGAGCGTATCGCCCAGCCCCGCCTGTACGGGCTTCGTCGCGGGAGGAGTGGATGAGCGCAGCAGACTCTACCCAGGCGCCGCAGGCGCCGTCGCCGACCTCGAGCCTGCGGCTGGTCTTCACGCTCGGCCTGATCGCCCTGTGCTCGGGATTGCTGGTGGTCAGCGTGGTCGAGTGGACGCGGCCGATCATCGCCGACAATCACGAACGGGCCCTGCAGCAGGCGGTCTTTGACGTCATCCCCGGGGCAGTGGAGCGCCGGGACTTCGTGCTGACCGAGCAGGGTCTGGTACCGAAGGAGGAGACTGACGCCCGGGGGGAGGTCATCCATGCCGGCTACACCGAGGATGGTGCCCTGGCCGGAATCGCGCTGGAGGCTTCGGGACGGGGCTACGCCGACGTAATCCGCATCCTCTACGGCTACGATCCGGCTTGCGAGTGCATTGTGGGCATGTCGGTGCTCGAGAGCCAGGAAACGCCCGGATTGGGCGACCGGATCGAGACCGACCCGGACTTTCTGGGCAGCATCGAGGGACTGGATGCCTCGCTCACCGAGGACGGCACGGAGCTCAAGCACGGCATCCGCACCGTGGACCCCGGAGAGCGTGAGGAGCCCGGGGATATTGACGGGATCACCGGGGCCACCGTGTCGGCCGAGGCGATCGGCGACATGCTCCACCGAAGCGCGAACAAGCAACTGCCGCAGCTCCAGGGGCACTGGTCCGAGCTGGAAAGGAATGAGTGATGGCTGCCAAGCGTGAGCAAGAACCGATCACCATGGATACCTTCCTCAGTGGCCTGTGGCGGGAGAACCCCGTCTTCGTGATGTTGCTGGGGATGTGCCCGGTGCTGGCGGTGACCAACACCACCGAGAACGCGCTGGCCATGGGGCTGGCTACGACCTTCGTGTTGGTCTGCTCCACGGGCCTGGTCTCCATCCTGCGCGATTTCATCCCCAAGGAGGTGCGTATCGCCTCCTACATCGTGATCATCGCCACTTTCGTGACGGTGGTCGATTACGCCATTCAGGCGATCAGCCTCGAGATCTACAACGCCCTGGGTGCGTTCATCCAGCTGATCGTGGCCAACTGCATGATCCTCGGCCGAGCCGAGGCGTTTGCGTCGCGCCAGCCGCTGGGCAAGACGCTGGTCGATGCGCTGGGGGTCGGCGCCGGCTTCACGCTGGCGTTGCTCTGCCTCGGGACCGTGCGGGAGCTGCTCGGGGCCGGGGAGATCCTGGGTGTCCAGGTGTTCCCTGACGGTTTCGAGCCGTGGGTGATTATGCTGCTGCCGCCGGGCGGATTCTTCGTGCTTGCCGGCTGGCTGCTGCTCTTCGCCTGGCTCAAGGAGCGACAGAACCAGCGCGCCGCTGCCGCTAAGGAGGCGACCGCCGATGGACGCTGATTCCCTGAGCTACATCTTTCTCAACGCGGCGATCATCAACAACTTCGTGCTCGCTCTGTTCCTCGGCATCTGTCCGATCCTCGGGGTATCGGGCAAGCTGGGCACGGCCTTCCCGATGGGCGTGGCCAGCGCCTTCGTCATGCTGATCGCCTCGTTGGCAGCCTACGGCATCAACATCGTGCTCGGCTACTTCGAACTCGAATTCCTGAGCCTGATCGCCTACATCGCGGTCATCGCCTCGGCGGTGCAATTGGTGGAGATGGTCGTGAAGAAGTTCAGCCCGCCGCTCTATCGGGCGCTGGGCATCTTCCTGCCGCTGATCACGACCAACTGCGCCATTCTGGGCGTGGCGCTGTTCCAGACCAGCTACGAGTACGATTTCCTGCAGTCGCTGACGTACAGCCTGGGCGCTGGTGCTGGATTCATCCTGGCGATCGTTCTTATGGCCGGCCTGCGTGAGCAGGTGGATCTGGCTGATGTCCCCTCCGTGGCGCGCGGTGCTGCCATGAGCCTGATGCTCGCCGGTGTCCTGTCGCTCGCCTTCATGGGATTCGCGGGGCTCGGAGGGTAGCCTTGATGTGGCTGGATTACCTGATCGCTGCCGCGGTGATCTTTACACTGATCGTCGGCTGGGTAGCCGTGCAGGCGGCTGCCCGGCGCTTCGCCGACCGGCATCCCGAGTTGGGGCCGGCGAAAGAGGAGGGGGGCGGTTGTGGTCACGGCGGATGTGGCGGGTGCGCCATCGCTGAGCTTTGCGCCCGCGGGCGCTGAGTAGCGGTCATTCCGCCTCGGGGCTTGATGTCGCACGACCGTGGTCGGCCTGCGATGCCGGGAGCACAATTCTCGCAGGGAATTCGTTCGGCAAGAGGAAAGTCTCATGCTATCCATTCGCCGGCTGCGCGAGATCTTTGAGCAAACCTTCTGGGGGCGTGTCGTGACCTGGGTCGTTGGCGGCTTGCTCATGGTGGGGCTGATCCTGCTCACCCTCGATGGCATCGAACGCATGGCGGGGGCCGTGCGCGAGGCTCCGCCGTGACCGGGTGCCCCGGCGGGCTGGATGGGCACAGCGTGTACCGCGGCCACCGTGATCGGCACAATAAGCGCGGCGCGTAACCTGCAGCAACCGCCGCAGCAACGCAGAAATAAACCGGCGCCGGGGCTTTCGGAGCCCCGGCGCCGGTTTTCTAGGGGGACTGCCGATCGTCCCCCGCTTGATAGGGAGAACAAAAATGACCGCAAGGCTCGACGAGAAACTGGAACCGATCTACCAGGATGTGGTGCGCCGTAACCCTGGCGAGGCGGAGTTCCACCAGGCTGTCCACGAGGTCCTCGAGACCCTGGGGCCAGTGATGGTGAAGTACCCGGAATTCGCCGATCACAAGATTATCCAGCGGATCTGTGAGCCCGAGCGCCAGATTATCTTCCGGGTGCCGTGGCAGGACGACCGGGGCGAGATCCACATCAACCGTGCCTTCCGGGTGGAGTTCAACAGTGCGATGGGGCCTTACAAGGGAGGCATGCGTTTCCACCCATCGGTCTATCTGGGGATTATCAAGTTCCTCGGGTTCGAGCAGGTGTTCAAGAACGCGATTACCGGGATGCCCATTGGTGGCGGCAAGGGCGGTAGCGATTTCGATCCGAAGGGGCGCTCCGACGATGAGATCATGCGCTTCTGCCAGAGCCTGATGACCGAGCTCTACCGGTATCTTGGCGAGTACACCGACGTGCCTGCCGGTGATATCGGCGTCGGTCAGCGCGAGGTCGGCTACCTGTTCGGGCAGTACAAGCGGATCACCAACCGCTACGAGTCCGGTGTCTTCACCGGCAAGGGGCTGAGTTGGGGGGGCAGCCGGGCTCGAAAGGAGGCGACAGGGTACGGCACGGTCTACTTCCTGGATGAGATGCTCAAGGCCCGCGGGGAGAGCCTGGAGGGGCAGACCTGCGTTGTCTCCGGTTCCGGCAATGTCGCAATTTACGCCATGGAGAAGGCCATGAGCCTCGGTGCGCACGTGATTGCCTGCTCTGATTCCGGCGGCATCATCGTCGATGAGCAGGGGATCGATCTGAATCGGCTCAAGCGCATCAAGGAAGTCGAGCGCCGGCGTATCAGTGTCTACGCCGATGAGCTTCAGCGTGCGCGCTATGTGGAGGACGGTGATATCTGGCGGGTGCCGTGCCATGTTGCTCTGCCCTGCGCTACGCAGAATGAACTCAGTGGTCGGGATGCGCGGGAGTTGCTCAACAACGGCTGCACTGCCGTGGCCGAGGGGGCCAATATGCCGTGTACGCCGGAGGCCGTGCGCATGTTCCAGGAGGCCGGTATCGCCTACGGGCCGGGTAAAGCCGCGAATGCCGGCGGTGTCGCCACGAGCGCTCTGGAGATGCAGCAGAACGCGAGCCGCGACTCGTGGACGTTCGAGCATACCGAGGAGCGCCTGCACGAGATCATGGTGGATATCCACCGCAACTGCTACGAGACGGCCGAGGAGTTCGGGGTCCCGGGCGATTACGTCACCGGCGCGAACATCACTGGCTTTCTCAAAGTCAGTCGGGCGATGGTAGCCATGGGGCTGATTTAGCCTTTTCCCGTCCTGAGCGGGCCGCGCTCACGACGTGGCGCAAGGGGTGTAGGCGACCAGGCGCTGAGCCTGGATGTCGCTGGCCAGGCGCAGCTCCTCGGGGCCGAGCCGCAGGTGGTGGACCACCGCCGCGAGCCCCGGGTCCTCGCTCAGCCGCTGGGGCCAGTCGCTGTCTGTGCGGGCTCCGCTCTGGAGCCACTCCGGCCGGTAGCGGGTGCCCGGGTGGTCCGGGAGTACGGCGACATAAGCGATGCCGGTCTCGATCAGGTCCTGGAAAAAGTGGGATCCGAAGGAGAGGTCGGGGGCAATCCCGTCGCCGAGGCTGGCAATCTCGCCCAGTACAGAGACGCGACTGATGTCAGCGAAGCGAACCGGCACGCCCAGCTCCGGGGTGCTGGTTCCCCAGCGCCCGGGGCCGAGCAGGAGAATTCGGCCCGGCTCTTCCTCGGCCAGTGCCCGGGTGATCCGCCCTACCAGCGTGGCGACTTCCTGCTTCGCCCTACGCGGCAGGGCGGCGTAGGCCTGAGGATCGACCCAAACCACGTGGGCGATACGCAGATCGAGGTTGCCGCCCATGAAGTGCCCCCCGCACTCGAGCAGCAGCGCGCCGTCCTCGATGGATGCGGGTAGTGGTGCGCCGGAGCCGTCACCCCGGGCCGGAAGGGGCCGGCACTGGACCAGGTTGAGCGTGGGGGTCGGCTCGTTGGCACGGTGGAGGGTGAACTCCACATCCACCGGGTGGCCGTAGGCCCTCTCCAGGGTCTTGAGCAAGCGGTGGGCACGATCAATAAGTGCGGGGTTGCGCAGCAGGGGCTCGAAGGTGAGCCGCCAAATCGGCGTCGGATCGCCAAGTTCGCGGGATCGCGCGGTGGCCGCGCGATCCAGCTCGCCCAGCGCCTCCAGAGCCAGATCGTCCGCGCGGGCGGTAAGTTCGCGGAGCGCATAGGCGGTCAGGCAGCCGGCCTCGAGGTCCAGACAATCGACGTGGTGCTGGGAGTAGCGGTAGAGCGCGTCCCGGTCCTGGAAAGGGCGGCGGAGGGGCTGATCAAGCGCTGCAACACAGGCGTGATCCGTACCGATCCGATCCACAGCCCGGGTCCCGAGGCCCATCACCAGTCGCAACATGCCGGCGCCCGGGTCGAGGCTTGCGTCCCAGACGAACGGATTGACCGAAACGCCCACGCCAGCGGCATCGGGCATGTAGAGCGGGCCGTGATACCGGCCGTTGACGCGCTGGAGGAGGAGGGCCATTGGCTCTTCCAGTCGGTCGATACCGCGCTGGCGGCGATAGACCAGAGCGTCTTCGCTGAAGGTGGAGGCGAAGACCTGGCGGATCGCGTCCTCGAGCGCGTCAAGCCGCGCCTCCGGGTTGCCCTGGTTGGTGCAGAAGACACTGTCGTACTTACCGGCGAAAGCGTTGCCGAAGCCGTCTTCCAGGAGGCTGCTGGAGCGAACGAGTATCGGATACTGGCCGAAGTGGTCGAGCATGCGCTCCAGCTCCGGCCGGACCTCCGGCGGCATCGCCCCATCCGGTATGGCCTCGCGCAGCGCCTGGCCGGCCGAGAAGTAGCCGGCCTCGGTGCGTTGGCGCATGAGCAGTGGCCACCAGCCGTTATGCACGATAAAAGCGTAGAAGACGTCGGAGCCGAGGTAGTAGGAGTCGTGGGGCTCGAGTGCTTCCTGCCAGGTGTCAGGGTCCTCCTGCTGCAGGATCGCGCGGGCGAGGAGCATTCCGGCTGCCTTCCCGCCGATGAAGCCGCTACCGACCATGCGCGCACCGATGGCGAGCAGGTCGTCCAGATCCAGATAGCGCTTGGCCAGGGCCAGTATCCGGTCATCACGGCCGATCAGGGCCTCGAGCAGCTCCGCTCGGACAGCTTGGCGTTCCGGATCGTCAGCGGGGTGCTGGCGGCAATCGGCGGCGGTGAGAAAGAGACGGTCCCAGTAGTCGAGAAGACGGCGCTGGCTCGCTTCCGGGTGACGGCGCTCTAGCTCGTCCTGCAGGCGGGTTGCGTCGCTGCTGTCCACCACCGGTAAGAAGCGCTCGCCGCGAACCCGGTGCGGCAGGAACATTGTCGGCGAGTGGCGCTGCCAGACCTTCACCGGCTGCACATGCATTTCGCGATCCACCCGGCGGACATCGAGCAGAACCTGGGTCGTTTCGCGGATCCGCGCAAGGGTTGCATGGGCGTGGCTGTGCGGATGCAGGGCAAAGTAGGCGACTGTGTCCAGTTCATAGAGTTGCGGGCAGACCACCCGGAAAAAGCTGCCGACCATCGCGTCGGTGGTCCAGGCCTGGAGTAGATCGGTCAGGCAGTCGCAGACGTAGAAGGCGCCCCGGCCGTGGTCGTTGATCAGCTGGTAGACCCGACTGGTGAAGGCCTCGAAGCCGCCGCGCGCATCGAGGACCTCCACGCGGACTCCGTCGGCTTCAGAGAGCAAAGGCGGATGCTGGCCATAGCGCAGATAGATGATCTGCCGCCCTTCGCCTTGTGCGGTGGCCACGAACGGCTGGAGGAGGTCGCGGTAGTCGTCCAGCTCCTCCAGTCGCCAGACCACGTTATCCCCGAGGCGCAGTCCGTCGAGCACGCGGTCGAGCCCCGCGATACCGGTCGAGACAGCGGGAGGTCGGCTCATCGCATCCATCCTTTGCCATTGGAGGTGGTTGGAACGGGTTGGGGTGTGTCAAACTGCGCCATTCTGGGCGCTGCCGAGCAGTTCCGCGAAGGTACGCACTCAGATCTCGGGTCCCCGCCGTGCGTACGAAGGCCGCAGGATGCGGCTACCCGCAGACAGGATACATGGAGTGCGGTCACCATCGTTATGAGCCAAGAAGTACCAACCATTTGCCCCGGCAGCCCGGAGCTACCGGGTCTTAGTGACAAGGCCGGGGTCTTCTATCTAGCACCACCACTGCGGCACACCCGGGATCGGGTGTACGTCCGGCTCAGTGAACAGGGCTGGTCCGTTACCTTTCCGCACGACGGTGTGATGGGCGTGGCGGTGGGAGCGGCTCAACTGAGGCCTCTGCTGCGCGCGCTCGAGCCGTTGATGAGTGAGCCGGAACTCGCCGCGGCAGCGGCGGTGTTTCTGGAGGGGGGTGGTGTACCGGATATCGGCACGTTGCTCGACGCCCGGCCGCTGGCGGTCTGGACCGCCCGGGCTGAGCACGACTGGCTGCTCCGGGTTATCGAGCGGGAGCAGGTACAGATCCACTACCAGCCGATCGTCCAGGCTCAGGCGTCCGAGCAGGTCTACGGCTACGAGTGTCTGCTCCGCGGCTACGCGGACGACGGGACGCAGATCCCGCCAGGGCGGTTGTTCCGCACGGCCGAGGTAGCCGACCTGGAGTTTCATCTGGACCGAATGGCCCGCGTCGCGGCGATTCGAGAGAGCCATCGGCTCGGTGTCCGTGCGAACCTGTTTATCAACTTCCGGCCCACGGCGATTTACGATCCGGAGTTCTGCCTGCGCACCACGGTGGGCGCGGTGGAGAAGCTCGGCATCGACCCGGAGCAGGTCGTTTTTGAGGTGGTGGAGAGTGAGGCGATCAGTGACCACGCACACCTGCGCCACATCGTCGATGAGTACCGGCAGGGTGGCTTCCGCATCGCCTTGGACGATCTCGGAGCAGGGTACGGCTCGCTGAATCTGCTCAAGGATCTGGAGCCGGACTTCATTAAGCTCGACCGGGATCTGGTCCGCAATGTGCACAATAATCCGGCCCAGGGGACCATTGTGGAGGCCATTCTAAGCATGGCCCGAAATCTGGGCGTTACGAGTATCGGCGAGGGTGTGGAAGAGGCCGAGGAGGTCCAGTGGCTGCGGGAAGCCGGCGCCGATCTTCTCCAGGGGTTTTACTTCGCTCGGCCTGCGCACCCGCCTCCGGCGTTGGAGTGCCGTTAACCGCCTATGGCGTGAAGTAGCGCCAGGGGCAGTTTTGCTTTGTCCCCGCGGCAGCGGATGCTCCATTACCGCCCGATGCGGGGCGGGGCGAGCCGGTCCGCCGGCGCCGGACGCGCGTAGTGGTAGCCTTGGCCCTGCTGGCACCCCATGGCCCTCAGCGTCCGGGACTGGGCTGCGGTCTCGATGCCCTCGGCGATGACGTCGAACCCTAGGTTGGCTCCCAAGTGAACGATGGCCCCGGTGATCGTGCGGACCCGCTCGTCCTCGGGTAGGGGTAGGGGATCAATGAAGGAGCGGTCGATCTTGAGACGGTCCACGGGCAGATCGCGCAGGTAGCTCAGCGCCGAGTAGCCGGTGCCGAAGTCATCGATAGCTACGGTGATCCCGTGTCGGCGCAAGCGCTGAAGCCGCTCGACGACCACTGCGTCGGGATCGACGAGCAGGCTCTCGGTGATTTCCACCTCCAGGCGTTCCGCGGGGAGCCCGGTCCGGGCCAGGATGGCGAGGATTTTCGCTTCCAGGTCGGGGGCAGCGATTTCCGGGGCGGCAAAGTTTACGCCGATACGACCGATCTCGTAGCCGGCGTCCAGCCATGCCCGGCCCTGTTGGCAGGCCTGTTCCAGAACCCAGTCCCCGAGCGGGATGATCAGGCCAATGCGCTCGGCCACCGGAATGAAACGGTCGGGCGGGATCCAGCCCTGGCACGGGTGGTGCCAGCGGATAAGGGCTTCACAGCCAATCCATGTCCTCCGTTCCAAATCCACCTGGGGTTGGAAGTGAACGGTAAGAGCGTTCTCCTTGAGCGCCTCGCGCAGATCGCTGCCCAACTGCACCCGCTCCCGGGCCTGAGCCGTCAGCTCCTCACTGAAAAAGCGGTAAGCGACCCCCTCCCGCTTTGCCTCGTGCATGGCGGCATTCGCCTGCTGGAAGAGTTCGCCGGCTTCGCCCTGCTGTTGCGGGAAGAGGCTCACGCCAATGCTGGCGCTCATCGGAATGCCGCGATCGCCGATGCGGAACGGCTGATCGAACTCATGGCGCAGCTGCTCGAGGATCGTGGTGACCTCGTTGGCGTCCGAGACCCCGGGCATCAAGATGCCGAACTCGTCGCCGCCGAGCCGGGCCACGGTATCCTCCGGGCGCAGGGTGCGGCTCAAGCGCTGGCCGAACTGCTGCAGAATGGCGTCGCCGACGTGGTGGCCGAGACTGAAGTTGATCGTCTTCAAATCGTTGAGATCGAGCGAGAGGACGGCAAGCAGGCCGGTGTGCTGCACCGTGGCGAGGAGGGCCTGCTCGAGCCGATCGTGAAAGAGCAGGCGGTTGGGTAGCCCGGTGAGCGGATCCGAGTGGAGAATGCGCTCAAGCTGGCTCTGGTACTCCTTGATTCTTGAGATGTCGGCCAGCACGGAGAGGTAGTGCGTGATGCGGCCATCGCCATCAACGACGGCGCGGATGTTGGCAAGGCTGGCGAAGGTGGTGCCGTCCCGGCAACGATTCCACACTTCGCCGGTCCAGAAGCCACGCTCGTGGAGACTTTGCCACATGGACTGGTAGAAGGCCTCATCGTGGAGCCCGGAGCGCAGTATGCGCGGAGTTCGGTCGAGGACCTCCGATTCCGGGTAGCCGGTCATCTCCGTAAAGGCGGGGTTGACTGCCACGATGCGCTGATCAGCGTCAGTGACGAGAATCCCCTCACGGGCCTCTTCGAAGACGATGGCGGCGCGGCGCAACTCCGACTCGACGCGCTTGCGCTCGGTGATGTCGCGCAGGTTCACCAGGTGGGCTTGGTTGCCTCCCCAATGAATGGGGCGGACGCGCATCTCCACGGTACGCGGTAGACCCCGCGCCGGATGGAGCTCGATCTCCTGCGCATCAGGCCCCCCGATCGGCAGGCCAAGGGCCTCACCGCGCAAAGCCTCCGCCGACCGGGCGAACAGTTCGGCGACTGCGGGGTTGGCGTACTGCACGCTGCCGGCGTCGTCGACGACCAGCACCCCTTCGGTCATGCTCAGGAACACCTGCTGCAGCTGCTCTTCACGCTCGCGCAGGGCGCACTCGCCGGCACTGCGGGCACGTTCAGCGCGCAGTCGCTCTGTGATCTCCTCGACAATATGGACCGAGTGGCCGTACTCGCCGTGTTCGTCGGGGATGACAAAGGCCCGGGATAGGTAGGTCTGCCCGTTGTCCAGGGTGACGGTATCGAGGGCTTCGCCCGTGTCCGACCCGACGCCGTCGGACTCCGGATGCCGGGCCCGCTCCACGCCGGCGCGACAACTGGGTAAGGGGCCATCGCCCAGGGGGAATACTTCCCAGTACGGACGCCCGACGATCCGGTGCGGAGGTAGGCCAGCCCGCTCGCAGTAGGCGCGATTTGCCTCCAGGATGCGGTGATCTGCGTCGTGGACGAAAATCGGGGTCTGGAGCGCATCCAGCGCGCTTAGCCAGGTCGTGGCACCGGTGCGTGTTCCGAGGTGGCCCGTTCCGCTGTCCTTGCGGGTGATTCGAGCCGGGCGGCTGTTCTCGTTGTAGCCGCTTGCCATGCCGTCGTGGGTCCCCTCGAGCGTGTTTTCCCTGCAAACCGTACCACAATAGACGCCGGGGCAGGGGAGCCGGTGCTGGTCAAAGGTGAGCGCACTCCCTACACTGGCCCGTTTTTCTTTGGCCCGGGGCGCAGGCAGCGCCCTGTGAGGAGGAGCAACGGCGTGGCCCGGAGTGATCGATATGCCCCCCCCGCGGACCTGGAGACGGGCGAGAGTGCCTACACCCGATACCAGGGTTTGGTGGATGATTGGTCAGCGTTCTGTGCGACGCTGCAGCGACCGCTACCAGCATGCCTGCGTGCCAACACCGCGCGGCTTTCCGGGGACGAACTGGAGGCGCTGCTGGCAGCCGAGGGGTATCGGCCGCGGCGTCTGGCCTGGCATCCGGATGCGGTGCTCGTGGACGGTCTGCGGCCCGGTCGCCACTGGGCAGCCATCGCCGGTCTCTACCAGATCCAGGAGGCCGCCTCGCTGCTCCCGGTAGCGCTGCTGGACCCGAAGCCGGGCGAGCGGGTCCTCGATCTCTGTGCAGCTCCGGGGAATAAGACCCTCCAGTTGGCCGACGCCCTCGGGAACCGGGGCACGGTGGTTGCCAATGACGCCAGCCGTGGCCGGCTCGGGGCGCTGGGGCAGGCGGTCAAGCGCCACGGTGTTCTCAACGTCGCGCAAACGGCGCGCGACGGGCAGGGTATGCCGTGGGCTGCCGGCCGCTTCGACAAGGTCGTTGTGGATGCCCCATGCAGCTGCGAGGGGACGTTCCGCAAGACGGCTACTGCCGCTGAGCCGACTCCGGAAGAATTCCGGGAGCGGCTGACGCGCAAGCAACTGCGCCTGCTTTTGCGTGGTATGGCCCTGACCCGGCCCCGGGGGCGGGTCGTTTACTCCACGTGCACGTTCGCGCCCGAGGAGAACGAGGCCGTCGTGGCAGCGGCGCTTGCACGGATGCGGGGTCAGTTTCGGCTGCGACCGGCCCGGATCCCGGGTCTGCACCTTGATCCCGGACTCGAGGGATGGGGGGCTGAGCGTTACGGACCGGAGCTGAGTGCCTGCGGCCGGCTTTGGCCGCACCACAACGATACCGGGGGGTTCTTCGTGGCGGTGCTCGAGCGCATCGATGGTGGTGAGGACGGCGGACCGCTGCAGCCGCTGGCGGAGGAGCCGCGGGCCCGGCAGTTGCTGCAGGTCTACAACGATGCCCTTGGCGTCCCGCGGGAAGTCCTTGACGGCCTGGTGGCCTTTTTTGAAGGGCAGAAGTACGCCAAGATTGCCGCTGCCGATCACACAACTGCCGGCGATGTCAGCGCCGAGCGGGTCGGACTGGCGGCGGTTCGGGCGCAGACGCGTTATCCGAAGCCCGCAACCGCGGGCGCCATGGCGCTCGGACCGCATGCTGCCGGCCCGTTTCTGGACGTTGATCGCGACGGCGCGGAGGCGTTTTTTCGGCGCCAACCGCTGTTACTGACCCCGGAGCAGCCGCGGCCGACCGTCGAGCACGGTCCAGTGCTCGTTCGTCATCGTGGCTACTGCCTGGGTCTTGGCGCCCAGCGCGGGGAGGCCGTGGTCAGCCTTTTCCCCAAGGCGTGGACCCAGGCCGCGTACGGGCCCGGCGGCTAGGCGTGGGCAGGAACGCCTGTGATCGGTACGTGCAGGAAGAGAGCGAACACCACGTAGCCGATAAGGCCGCCGCCGATGGCCACCGCGTCACCGGTGCGTGTCGGCTCCGGGAAAACCCGGCCCTGCGCAGCATCCCGCTGCCGTGCCGCACGGTAGGCTATAACCGCCCAGAGCCCGAAGGCGGCGAAGAGGATGATGTCGCCGAGCCGTCCGTTGGCCATGAGGTGAGCGAGCGCCCAGAGGGCTACGGCGACGAGCATCGGATGGCCAACAGCGTTGCGTAGTCGGTTCGCCGGGCTGTAGGCGGCGACCAGGAAGATGAAGGCCGGAATCATCACCAAGGCCATGGCGTGGGCCGTCCACTCCGGCGGGATCCAGATCCAGCTCCCTTCGATGCGGGTCAAGCCATACCCGTAGATGGCAACTGCCAGCCCGATAAGCGATACGACGGCGTGGCCGATTTTCCAGGGAATCTCCCCATGGCGGGCGATTTGTGCGTTACGCCAGTCTTCGGCAACGATCCGCACGGAGTGAGCGCCCAGGAAAAGCAGTAGACCCAGTAGCATGACGATCATGGTTGGCTCCTTGTCTCCCGAGGGATGCGGGGCGGGTGCGCTTAGATCTGGTGCTTGCGCTCCGCAATCACGCCGATGGCCAGAAAAGCAGCCACGGCCACGAGTCCCAGGTATCGAGTCTCAACGAAGAGCAGTACCTCGGCAAGCAACGGTGTCAGCATCACCGTGACGGCCCCGTAACCGAATGCGCACATGAGCACGAAAGCGGTGATCCGGACCACCCAAGGGTAAGGTCGTACAGTTCGGGCGAAGGTTCGGTTGATCGCTCCCCCGAAGACCACAAGCAGAGTGGCTACGAAGGCGAGGGCGATCTCCCCGATGTGGCCGTGGACCCAAGTGCCTGATCGCCATAGCAGCTCGTCCACGACCCCGATGAGCGCGTCCATCCGACCTCCCTAGACCTAGAGCAGCACCTTTTCCACCCCGCCGTTGCGGGCCCGCTCGACGAAACGCTCCTCCCAATCGTCACCCAGCAAATGGCGCGCCATCTCGACGACAATGTACTCCGCGTCCACCCCGGTGTCCGCGCGGTAGCGCGACAGGCCCTGGAGGCAGGAGGGACAGGTGGTGAGCATGCGCACGTTGCCATTTTCGGCGTGGGCTGAGCCAGTCAGCGAGTGCACGCCGCGCTGGATCTCTTCCTGCTTGCGCTGCCGGACCTGACTGGAGATGTCCGGGCGCGCCACGGCGAAGGTACCGGACTCGCCACAGCAGCGATCGGAAAGCTGGACCGGCTGGCCCATCAGTGTACTCGCCGCCTGCGTGGGATTGTGCGTCTTCATCGGCGTGTGGCAGGGATCGTGGTAGAGGTACTCGACCCCGTCGACGCCATCGAGGGCGTAGCCCTTCTCCAAGAGGTACTCGTGGATATCGAGCAGCCGGCACCCCGGAAAGATCCGCTGGAATTCATAGAGCATCAGCTGGTCCATGCACGTGCCGCAGGAGACGACGACGGTCTGGATGTCGAGGTAGTTCAGGGTATTCGCCACGCGGTGGAACAGCACCCGGTTGGCCGTGGTGATCTGCTCGGCCCGTTCGATCTGGCCGCCAGCGTGCTGCGGATAGCCGCAGCACAGGTAGCCGGGAGGCAGGACCGTCTGCGCGCCGGCCTCGTTGAGCATTGCCAGCGTGGCGAGTCCAACCTGGCTGAACAGGCGCTCGGACCCACAGCCGGGGAAGTAGAAGACCGCCTCCGCCTCATCGTCCGCGCGCTCGGGGTCGCGGACGATCGGGACGTGATCGGACTCCTCGGCACCGAGGACCGCACGCATGCTCTGCTTCGGCACGTTCGAGGGCATGGGTTTTTCGAGAAAGTGCACCGCCTGCGCCGGAATGCTGGAGCGCTCCGTGGTACTGGCCGGCCGCCGCTTGAAGGGAAAGACCCCGGCGGCACGCAGGCCTTCGGAGACCATGCGCTGGACATTGAAGCCGTAATAGGCCATGCCCTTGCGCATGACGTTGACCAGCCGCGGGTCGGTGACGTTCAGGAACGCCATCGAGAGCTTCGAAGGCAGGCGCGACTGGCGCTGGCCCCGGGTCTCCAGGATATGCCGCATGCGGATGGTGACGTCACCGAAATCGATGTTTACCGGACAAGGATTGAGGCAGCGGTGGCAGATCGTGCAGTGGTCCGCCACGTCATTCATGACATCGAAATGGCGCAGCGACAGGCCGCGCCGGGTCTGTTCCTCGTAGAGGAATGCCTCGATCATCAGTCCGGTGGCGAGGATCTTGTTGCGCGGCGAGTAGAGCAGGTTGGCCCGTGGCACGTGGGTCGTGCAGACCGGCTTGCACTTGCCGCAGCGCAGGCAGTCCTTGATATCCCGGTTGAGCTCGCCGAGTTCGCTCTCCTCGAGGATGATCGCCTCTTGGGCCACCAGCTGCAGAGACGGCGTGTAGGCATCGACCAAGCCGGACCCGGGCAGCAGCTTGCCCCGGTTAAAGCGCCCTTCCGGATCCACCCGGGCGTTGTACTCGGCGAAACGCTCCACCTGCTCCGGATCCAGGTACTGCATCTTGGTCAGTCCGACGCCGTGTTCTCCGGTGATGACGCCGCCAAGGGAGACTGCCAGATCCATGATGCGATCGACGATCGCCTCGGCCGCGCGCATCATCCCGTAGTCGCCGGAGTTGACCGGGATGTTGGTGTGAACGTTGCCATCCCCGGCGTGCATGTGGAGGCCAACGAAGAGCCGGCTGCGCAGGATGCGGTCGTGGATCTCGGCGAACCGGGCGCGCACCGGCTGCAGGTCCCGGCCTTTGAAGATCTCGTCGATGGGGCGTTCTGCCTCGCGGCGGAAGGAGATCCGCAGGCTGCGGCGCAGAATCAGGTCGATGATCCGGTCACCGGGGCGCATATCAGCCCGCGCCGTCTCGTCGAGCAGGTCGTCACGATCGGCTGCACGCGCATCGAAGGCTTCTAGGATCGCGTGCCAGCGCGCGCGGACGCCGAGCAGGTGGTCGCGGGCGGCCGCCTTCTTGTCAGCGAGGATCTGGTCGCCCTCGTCACTGGCTTCGAAATCCTTGACCTGTCGGACCTCCGGCAGGTCGCCCTCGAGGTAGGCGAGGATCTCGTCGACCATGGCGAGCTTGTTGCGCATGGAGTGCTCGACGTTGATGCGCTCGACGCCCTCGGTGTATTCGGCCAGCCGCTCCAGCGGGATGACCACGTCCTCGTTGATCTTGAAGGCGTTGGTGTGGGAGGCAATCGCCGCCGTGCGCGAGCGCTCAGCCCAGAACCGCCGCCGGGCTTCGGCCGACGTGGCGATGAACCCCTCGCCATTGCGGGCTTTGGCCAGCTCGACGATCCGCTGTGCGGCAGCGTCCACGGCCTCCACCTGGTCGCTGGCCAGGTCGGCGAGGAGGATCATCTTCGGGATTTCACTGCGGTTCGCCTTGGGCGAATAATCCACAGCCTGAATATAGCGCTCGTCCAGATGTTCAAGGCCGGCCAAGGCCACGGATTCGTCGGCGAGCAGGTCGTCGCGGATCTCGAGGATTGCGGGTACGGCCTCATGAAGGTCGTGGCCGTAGAACTCGAGGCATACGGTGCGCTCGTGTTCGGGCATCCGGTGGACGAGCATGCGTGCCGAGGTGATCAGGCCGTCACACCCTTCCTTCTGAACGCCTGGCAGACCGCCCAGGAATTTGTCGGTGACGTCCTTGCCCAGGCCGGTCTTGCGAAAAGCGGTGCCCGAGAAGCTGAGAATCTCCGGCTCGCCCTCTTGGGTGACGCCATCGCGTGCGTAACGCGTGACTCGGAAACGGACAGCATCCAGGTCGTCGAGCTTGCCGAGATTGTGGTCTAGCCGCTCGACCTCGATCCATTTGGCCTCCGCGGTAATCATCCGGTAAGAGACCACATTGTCCAGCGTGGTCCCCCAGAGCACGGCCTTCTTGCCGCCCGCATTCATCGCGATGTTGCCGCCGATGGTCGAGGCATCCTGCGAGGTGGGATCGACGGCGAAGACCCGGCCAAAGGCCTCGGCCCGCTCACTCACGCGCCGGGTCACGGCGCCAGCGCCAACGTGAATGGTAGGCACCGGGGTATCGACCCCGGGCAGCTCGACTTCCTCGACGCCCGAGATCTGGTCGAGTTTCTCGGTGTTCATTACCGCCGAGTCGCCGTCGAGCGGCACGGCGCCGCCCGTGTAGCCGGTGCCGCCGCCGCGGGGGATAACGGTCAGCCCTTCGTCGATGCAGGCGGCGGTCAATGGCGCGATCTCGGCTTCCGTGTCCGGTGTCAGGACGACGAACGGCAACTCCACGCGCCAGTCGGTGGCGTCCGTGGCATGGGAGACACGGGATAACCCATCGAAGCAGATGTTGTCGGAACGGGTATGACGGGCGAGCCGGCGCCGGATCCGGGCGCGGCGGTCGCGTTGGGCACGGTAGTGGCGATCGAAGGCCTCGACGGCGCTGCGGGCGCGGCTGGCCAGGTCGAGGGCTTTCTCGTTACCGTCGGCGCGAGCGACGATCTGGTCCACTCGGTGGTGCATCGCGCTGGCCAGCGCTTGCAGACGCTTCCTGTTATTGATCAGATCGTCTTGGATGTAGGGGTTGCGGGCAACGACCCAGAGGTCACCGAGAACCTCGAAGAGCATGCGCGCGGAGATCCCCGTGCGGCGTTCTCCGCGGAGCTCGTTGAGAAGTTCCCAGGTCTCATCGCCGAGAAAACGGGCGACGATCTCACGGTCGGAGAAGGAAGTGTAGTTGTAGGGGATTTCGCGGATGCGCGTGGGCTCTTGAGTATCGACGTCCATGCTGTAGGTACAGGGTTGCCATCGAAGCGGCTTATGGTAACAGGGTCGGCCCCGGGACTCGAACGGAAAAGAAAGGGGGAGCCGTGACGACGAAGCTGCAGACGTTGCAAGCGCTAGTGCGCGATATGGACCGCCACGGTGATCGGGATGCCGTCCGGGCCCTCGGTCGCGACGATATGGTGCGCTGGAGCCACGCGGATCTGGCGGAGCAGGCCCGGCGCCTGGCCCGCGGCCTGGTCGCCGATGGACTGGAGCGGGGGGAGCCGGTAGGGGTCTGCGCGCCGAACAGTAGCGGCTGGGTCATTGCCTGTCTGGCCATTCTCGAGGCCGGCGGGGTCGTTACCCCGTTTGATACGCAGATGCCGCGCGCGGAGCTGGCCCACGCGATCACCGACAGTGATGTGCGTCGGGTCTTTACTGCGGGGGAGGCGGCCCGGCGGCTGGAGGGGCTGGCGCTGGAGCGCCCGCCGGTCTGGATCCACCTCGACCGGGGTACCGGAGAGGCGGGTAGCTGGGTGGAGTGGCAGCGCAGTGACGGGGCGAGCGGGCCCGAAGTCACCGAGTCCGACGGCGCAGCCCTGTTCTATACCTCCGGTACGACCGGCATGCCGAAAGGTGTTCCGCTGACACACGGGAACATTAGCGCCAACCTGAACGCACTGATCGCTCAGGAACTGGCCCACCCGGATGACCGGGTCTTTGTCCCGCTGCCGTACCACCACGTCTATCCCTTCACGCTGGGGTTGATCACGCCGCTGGCGCTCGGAGCGGCGATCGTGCTTCCGTACTCGGTGCTCGGCCCGCAGATCGTCCGCGCGCTGCGCGAGGGCGATGCGACCATCATCCTCGGCGTGCCGCGGCTTTATGAAGCTCTTGACGCCGCCATTCGCGGCCGTGTCGCGGAGCGTGGCCGGCGTGCCGAGCGGTTGTTCGAGACGATGATCGCTGCCTCCCGGGCAGCGCGCCGGCGCTTCGGCTGGCGCCTCGGGCCCCGCCTGTTTCGCAGCCTCCACCAGCGGATGGCGCCCTCGGTCCGGATGGTGGTCGCCGGGGGCGCACCGCTGCGTCCGGAAATCGGCGAGCGCCTTCAGGCGTTGGGTTGGGAGGTCGCCACCGGGTACGGCCTGACCGAGACCTCCCCGATCCTGACCTATAACCGGCCGGAGGCGGTTCGCCTCGAAGCGGCGGGCGAGGTGCTTCCCGGGGTAGAGGTCGCCATCGATGATGCCGGACGGACGGATGGGCGCGGTGAAGTCCTTGCTCGCGGGCCGAACGTCTTCAGCGGCTACTGGAAGCTGCCGGAGAAGAGCGCGGCCGCTTTCACGGAGGCGGGATACTACCGCACCGGCGATCTCGGCTGGTTCGATGCTGACGGCTACCTCCGCCTGGAGGGACGGGCCTCGGAGATGATTGTCCTCGGCGGCGGCGAGAACATCGATCCGGAACGGGTAGAGCGTGCCCTGACAGAAGGTTCCGCAGTGCGGGATGCCGGCGTCCTCGAACATGAAGGGCGTCTGGCTGCGGTGCTCTTCCCGGATCCGGAGGCGGTGCGCGACCTGGACGAGGAACAGGTGCGCAAGCGCCTGAACGAGGCCCTTGCGCAGGCGGGCTCAGAGTTGCCGAGCCACCATCAGATCAACACCTATCGGGTGACGCCGGATCCACTGCCCCGGACCCGGTTGGGGAAAATGCGGCGGCATAAGCTGCGCGAAGTCTTCGAAGCCCTCGATAGCGGGGCTGCGCAGACCGATGTGGGCCCCATGCCGGAGGAGCGCATGGCGGTCGAGGATCAGCAGTTGCTGCAGATCCCTACCGCGCGTCGGGTGTGGGAGCGCCTTTCGGAGCGGTTCCAGCGTGTGCGGCTGACACCGGATAGCAGCCTGCGCCTGGATCTGGGGATCGACTCGCTCGGCTGGGTCGATTTGAGCCTGGAGCTGCGGGACCGCGCCGGAGTTGCTTTGGATGAGGACGTCATCGGCCGCATCGAAACAGTTCGGGACTTGCTGCGCGAAGCAGCTGACGCCGCCGAGGTCGAAGCCGATGGGGAGGATTCCCAACGCGACCTGGTCAGCCAGTTGCGCGCCCCGGACGAGCTGCTATCGAGCGAGCAGTTGCGGTGGATGGAACCACGCACCCGCGGCGAACAGGCCTTGGGGCGTGCGCTCTTCGCCATCGATCGGGCTCTCTGCCGCTGGTACTGCCGGGTCGATGTCGAAGGGGTTGAGAACGTCCCCATCGATCAGTCCGTGGTCCTTGTTCCGAACCATCTGTCCGCTCTGGACCCGCCGGCCCTTGGCTCGACGCTTCCGTATGCCCGAATGACCCGCCTGCGCTGGGGAGGGTGGACCGGCCTGCTCTTTGCCAACCGCTGGGTAAGGCGCATCAGTCGTGCCTGTCTCGTCCTGCCCATCGACCCCCACACGGGGCCGCGCGGCAGCCTCGCGCTGGGCGCAAAGGCGCTCCACGATGGCTACGCTCTGGTCTGGTTCCCCGAAGGACGGCGCTCCGCCGATGGCGAGCTGCAAAGCTTCCAGCCCGGGCTGGGGCTGATCCTCCAGGCTCAACCCGTACCCGCGCTGCCGGTTTGGATCTCGGGGACAGAGGAGGCGATGCCCATCGGTCGACGCTTCCCGCGCCCGTGTCGGATCCGTATTCGGATCGGCGAGCCGGTGGACCCGCAGACGTTGGAGCAGGAGGGTAGCGGTGATACGCCGGAGCAGCGGGTTGTCAGTGCGCTACGCGAGCGGGTGAAGGCGCTCGGCGCCGAAACCCGTTAGGGGTGGCGTCCCCCGGAGGCACGGCACGCTGCTCAACGCCGCCAGCCTCCGGGGCGGATCTTGGGGAGGGCAGAGGCCTGCGGCCTGGCTACTTCGCAGACGGTGATGGGGTCAGGAACCGTCGCCTCGGTAGTCGGCGATCAGGCGCTGGACCATGTCCCTTGTTTCGTCGGGCTGGTCGACTTGCTCCAGCGGCGTCCAGGAGAAATCCGCCTCCAGTCGATACGACCCCTGGTAGGCGTGGGGTGGCCCGTCCCGCCAGTCCTCCGGTGCGAGCATGGAGAAATAAAGCTCGCCATCGGAGCGTTCATAGAGGTGATAGACACTCCCCGGGCGGCGTTGGAAGTTGCACTTCGCCCGGTGTAAGTCCATGTCCCGCTGGCTCTCCTCGAGCACCTCGCGGGCCTGCTCCTGAAGGGCCCGGATCTGGTCGGCGATGACCGTCAGCTTGGCGCTGGTGCGGTTGCCGATGGCCTGGTCCGCCTCCTGGATCTCGCGCGCGGTATCGACCAAGTCGATCGGCGCCGAGAGCCGGCTTACCGGATACGGGGAGGTACGGTCCGGCCCTTCATGGCGGTCGGGATTATCGTCACGTTTGTACTGTGCCATAGCGCTTATACCCTAGTGCGCGAAGCGTCGTTCGACAAGTGCTGTCCTTTCGCACGGCTCCGCGGGACGTCGTGCATCCGGGGTCTGCCGCCCCCGGGGAAGGCCCGCGGCCCGTTCAGGTTTCTGGGCGCATAGCGGGGAAGAGAAGCACGTCGCGAATCGACTCGCAGTCGGCGAGAAGCATCACGAGGCGGTCGATGCCGATACCTTCCCCAGCAGTGGGCGGCAGGCCGTATTCCAGAGCGCGGATGTAGTCGGCGTCGTAGTGCATCGCCTCCTGATCCCCGGCATCGCGTTCCGCTGCTTGCTCCTTGAATCGCGCAGCCTGATCCTCGGGGTCATTGAGCTCGGAGAAGCCATTGGCAATCTCGCGTCCGCCGACAATGAGTTCGAAGCGCTCCGTGAAAAAGGGATCGTCATCCCTGGGGCGGGCAAGCGGGGAGACCTCTTTCGGGTAGTCGGTAACAAAGACCGGCCCCCGCAGCTGATCTTCTGCCGTCTCTTCGAAGAGCAGGGCGAGGATCTTGCCCAGGCCGTCCTTAGGGTCGACGTCCAGCCCGTATGCCTCGGCGGCGGCTGCGGCCTCCTCACGGCGCTCCAAGGCCTCGGCGGGGAGTTCTGGATTGCATCGAAGAATCGCCTGTTTCAAAGAGATACGATCAAAGGTTGATCCGAAATCGTAAGAGTGCCCCTGCCACGTGATCGTGCCCGTCCCGGTTGCTTCCACGGCGAGGTGGCGAAGCAGTTCCTCCGTCAGGTCCATCAAGTCCCGGTGATCGGCGTAGGCCTGATAGAACTCGAGCATCGTGAATTCGGGATTGTGGCGAGTCGAGACCCCTTCATTCCGGAAGTTACGATTGATTTCGTAGACGCGTTCGAAACCACCCACCACAAGGCGCTTGAGGTAGAGCTCCGGCGCGATGCGCAGGTAGAGATCCCGGCCGAGGGCGTTGTGATGCGTGACAAAGGGCCGGGCCGCGGCGCCGCCGGGGATCGGTTGCATCATCGGTGTCTCGACTTCCATGAAACCGCGCTCGTCGAGAAAGCGGCGCATGGCACTGAGCACGCGAGTGCGTAGCGCGAAAACCTCTCGGCTTCGCTCGTTGACCATCAGGTCCAGATAGCGCTGGCGGTAACGCGTCTCATTGTCCGTGAGCCCGTGCCACTTCTCCGGCAGGGGGCGGAGGGATTTGGTCAGCAGACGGAGTTCGTCACAGTGGATGGAGAGTTCGCCCTTGCGGGTGCGGAACACAGTGCCGGAAGCCCCGATGATATCGCCTACATCCCAGCCCTTGAATGCCTGATACGCCTCGGCAAGGGTGTCGCGGCTGAGAAAGAGCTGGATCCGCCCGGAATTGTCCTGGAGCTGTGCGAAGCTGGCCTTGCCCATCACCCGTTTGGCCATCATCCGCCCCGCGACCACGACGCGGGTGCCGTCACCCTCGAGCTCGGCCGCCTCAAGCTGGCCAAAGCGTTCATGTACCTCGGCGGCAAGGGTGTTGCGGCGAAAGTCATTGGGGAAGGCCTGACCCGCCTCGCGCAGGCCACGCAGCTTCTCCCGACGGTGGGCGATCAGCTTGTTCTCGTCGCTGTCGGACATCCGTTGGCTCCGGAGTTAAGGCTTGTTAGTGGTTCCGCATAGCGGAATCGGCTGCCCGGTGGTCAGGCGTGCGCCTAAACCCCGGCCTTGAGGCTCGCCCGGATGAACGGGTCGAGCTGGCCGTCGAGCACCGCCTGTGTATTCCCGATCTCGACGCCCGTGCGCAGGTCCTTGATGCGGGATTGATCGAGCACGTAGGAGCGGATCTGGCTCCCCCAGCCGATGTCGGACTTGGTGTCCTCCTGCGCCTCGGCCTCGGCGCGCCGGCGCTGCATCTCCAGCTCGTAGAGTTTGGCGCGCAGCTGGTTCATGGCCGTGGCGCGATTCTTGTGTTGCGAGCGGTCGTTCTGCGACTGCACCACGATTCCTGTCGGCTGGTGCGTGATGCGCACAGCCGATTCGGTGGTGTTGACGTGCTGGCCGCCGGCCCCCGAGGCGCGGAAGACGTCGATGCGCAGATCCGACGGGTCGATCTCCAGGTCCACGTCGTCGTCGATCTCTGGCGAGACAAAGACGGAGGCGAAGGAGGTGTGCCGCCGGTTGCCGGAGTCGAAAGGCGATTTGCGGACCAGGCGGTGGACGCCGGTCTCCGTGCGCAGCCAGCCGAAGGCGTACTCGCCGGAGACACGAACCGTTGCGCTCTTCAGGCCTGCCTCCTGCCCCTCGGTCGCCTCCAGTACTTCGGCTTCAAAGCCTTTGCCCTCGGCCCAGCGCAGGTACATGCGCAACAGCATCTCGGCCCAGTCCTGGGCCTCGGTGCCGCCGGAGCCGGCCTGGATGTCCAGAAAGGCGTTCGCGGTGTCCATCTCCCCGGAAAACATCCGCCGGAATTCCAGTTCTGCCACCTGTTCGGCGGCACGCTGGACGTCGCTGGAAACCGATTCCAGCGTTTCCGTGTCGCCTTCGTCGCGCGCCATCTCAACCAGTTCGGCGGCATCGTCGAGCACCGCGCCGATGGTGTCCAGTGTGCCCACTGTTCCCTGGAGCTGCGAACGCTCGCGGCTCAAGGCCTGTGCCTGCTCCGGGTTGCTCCAGACGGCGGGATCCTCTAGCTCGCGCAAGACCTCTTCAAGACGCTCACGCTTGCCGGCTTCGTCAAAGATACCCCCTCAGGGCCTCAAAACGCCCTTGCAGGTCTTCGATTTGCTCAAGAAGCGGGTTGATCTCCATCGCTCCCTCCGGATACTGAATGGGGCTTTCGCGCCGGCGACGCATTCGATCAATGCGAGCGGGCCGCGGCGAGGCGCGAATCCTACTACATCCCGGTGCGGCTCGGCAGCCTTCGAGTGGCTGGGACCGCACCCAGATCGCATTGAGGTACCCAATGACCGACAAAAACGCCGAGCTGGGACATCAGAAGCTCGACTGGGCCCGAGCCCACATGCCGGTTCACGCCGCGCTGCGCCAACGCTTCGCGGAGCAGGCGCCGTTTTCGGGGGTACGGATCGCCGTCTGCTCGCACATTGAGGCCAAGACCGGTGTCTTTCTGGAGACGCTCGCCGCGGCCGGAGCCGACGTCGTATTCACTGGCAGCGAGCCGGGGTCCAGCCAGGACGATGTGGTTGCGGCTCTCAACCAGCAACCGGGGATCACGGGGTATGCCCAGCGGGGGGTCAGCGAGGAGCGTCTTGCGGGGTTGCATGGCCAGGCGCTGGAACACGGACCGAACCTGATTCTGGATGATGCTGCCGAACTTACCGCGCGGCTTGCCCATCAGCGTCCGGACTTGCTCGATGATCTTCAAGGGGTTTGTGAGCAGACCACCACGGGCGTCCAGCGGATTCGAGCCATGGTTGCCGAGGGTGTGCTCCGGTTCCCGGCGTATGCCGTCAATCACACGCCCATGAAACACGAGTTCGACAATATCCACGGCACCGGCGAATCGGCTCTGACCAATCTGATGTTGACCACCAATCTCTTGCTCGCCGGCAAACAGGTCGTTGTCGCCGGTTACGGCGACTGCGGCGTCGGTATTGCGCACAAGGCGCGCGCGTGGGGTGCGCAGGTGACCGTCACCGAAGTCGAGCCGCGCCGAGCCCTGCGTGCCCACATGAACGGTTTTGCCGTTATGCCTATGGTCGAAGCGGCCGCTCAAGGGGAGATCTTCATCACCGCAACGGGCAACCGCGATGTGCTTCGGGTGGAGCACTTCGAGCGGATGCGGGATGGCGCCATACTGGCCAACGCTGGGCACTTCAACGTGGAGATCGATAGAGACGGCCTGGCAGGGCTGGCCGTCGAGCGCCGTCAGGCTCGGCCGGGTATCGAGGCATTCTGCACGGCCGATGGCCGGGAGATTCACCTCGTCTGCGAGGGTCGCCTGGTGAATCTGGCGGCGCCGACGGCGATGGGCCACCCGGCCGAGGTCATGGATCAGACTTTCGCCATGCAGTTCATGGCCGCGCGGGATCTGCTAGTACGCCGTGAGCAACTCGCTGCCGGCGTCCATCCGGTCCCGGACGCGGTGGATGAGGAGGTGGCGGCCCTCAAGCTCGAGACGCTGGGCGTCGGTATCGATGCCCTAACCGAGAGCCAGCAGCGATTCCTTGAGGCGTGGCGCTCCGAGGAAATCCTCGACCGCCCGTAGGTAAGGCCGCGTGGCGCGCAGGGGCGGGGCTGGTTGGGGGCAGAAGAGGCAGCCGGCGCTTTACGCCGATGCCTCCGTCGCGGGTGCGTGTTCGATTTGTATCGGTGCGCCTTCTAGGGTGAGGATGGCCTCGTTCAGTGCGCGCTCGCGCACGGAGACCAGCGCGGAATAGCGTTCGCCGTCGGTGGCCACGGCCGACACCGTATGCCCGGCAAGGCCGCCTTCCGGGTCCCGGATCTCGCTTCCAGGCAGCGGCGGTGGTCCGCTTCCAGTCGCACGGTGCATACGCTGCTTCACCTGGCCGCGGTAGTGCGTGCGCGCGACGACCTCCTGGCCCGGGAAGCAGCCCTTGCTAAAGCTCACGCCGCCGAGGTGGTCCAGGTTGATCATTTGCGGGATGAAAAGCTCGCGGCTCGTTGCTTCGATCTGCGGGATTCCAGCAGCGATCTCCCCGAGTCGCCACTGCTCTTCGCTGCCTGTGGGGAGGTGGTCGCTGAGCTTTTCCTCGATTGCCGAAACGGTTGGCGCAGAGCCGAGGATCCAGTAGCGCGGTCCGGAGCCCGCGAGCCGGACCACGAGGATCCCCTCCGCGGTGCCAAGGACGGTATCCGGGGTTTCGGGGCTGGGTAGCCCCTGTGCCGCGAGCCCACGCTGGGCTTCGGCGCCACTCGCCTGAAGCAGCCGCCATTCCCCTTCGCGGGGTGTTAGGGTGACCTTTGAGCGCAGCACGTACATACGCAGACGCTGCACCGTGTCGGCGGCGATCGACTGCGGCAGAACCAGGCAGAGTGAATCACTCTGCGGGATGACCCGCGCGAGTGCGAGAAGTCGGCCTTTCGGCGTGCAAAGTCCCGCCAGGACGCTGCTGCCGGAGCCGGGCCGAGGTACGTCCGCGGTCAGCATTCGCTGGAGGAAGTCGTGCGCCTCGTCGCCGTGGGCCTGGATCACGGCCAGGCTGTCTCCGGGGACGAGCAGCGGGCCGATTGACAGGGCGGGGAAGGAATCCGGTGCCGTCGCTGCCATAGTGAACTCCTGTGCGCAGATAGGTGCCGAGCCTTTCAGTTTATGCGACAATTTGCCGTGACTGACCGTTCATCCTTGCCCTTTGTCCTGGTGCGGAGGCCCGATGTCGGACAAGCAGAATCAGGATCAGCGCAACGCCGAACACGCGACTGGTACGCACGCTAACACGGCAGCCGGCGAGGGGTCGGCGCAGTCGGGGCCGGGGAATCCGCCTCACGGGGGCAACGCAGAGCAATTGCCGCCCGAGATCGGCGGCCCGCAGGGGCCGGAGCCTACTCGCTACGGGGACTGGGAGCGCGCCGGTCGTTGCAGCGATTTCTGAGCGCTTCCGGCGCCTTGCAATCCCCGGGTCGAGGCCTTAGCTTATTGCGCCATTTCCAACGCCTTATTGCTGCCGAGCACGGCTCGACAGCCTTCCCGGCCAGCGGAGTGAAACTGCCATGCGAAATCCGAACCGTCCGCTTTCGCCGCATCTGACCGTATACCGTATGCATCAGCTGACCTCGTTGCTGTCGGTAGTGCACCGGGGCACCGGCGTGTTTATCACGATTGCGGCTTTGCTGCTTGTCGGCTGGCTGATGGCGATGGCCGCGGGTGCGGAGGCTTACGCCACGTTCAACGCCATTGCCGGCCACTGGTTTGGTCAGCTGGTGCTGCTCGGCGTGACCTTCAGCGTGGCTTACCACCTTTGCAATGGCATCCGGCACTTGGTCTGGGATACCGGGCGCGGCTTCGAATTGAGCGCGGTCTACCGGGGTGGCTATATCGTGGTGGCCGTGAGCATTCTTCTGACCATCCTGGTTTGGGTGGTCGCCTACGCAGGGAGGTTCTGAGCCATGCGCGCCTTTGAGACGCCGCTATCCCGCGCCAAGGGGCTCGGTTCGGCAAAGAACGGCTTTCATCACTGGTGGCAGCAGCGGATCACCGCGGTCGTACTTGTGCCCCTGATGCTTTGGCTGGGGTTCGGGATCGCTCTTCAAGCGGGCGCTGACCTGGAGTCGGCCCGGGCCTGGGTCGCCCACCCGGTCAACGCGACTTTGCTGGTCACGTCGATCATCATCCTTTTCTACCACGGGGCGATCGGCGTGCAGGTGGTCATTGAGGACTACGTGCACACCGAAGGGCTCAAGGCTGCCGGTATCCTGCTGGTCCATTTCGCCTGTTTCCTTGTGGCCGTCGCCGGGATCCTGGCGGTCATCCGCATCGCACTGGGGAGCTGAAGCGCACATGTCAGAACCGATCAAGACGGTCGAGCATCAATACGACGTCGTGGTCGTCGGCGCCGGCGGGGCTGGCCTGCGGGCGACCTTCGGCATGGCCCAGCAGGGCCTGAACACCGCCTGCGTGACCAAGGTCTTTCCCACGCGTAGTCACACGGTCGCAGCGCAGGGTGGCGTTTCTGCGGCGCTCGGGAACATGGGCGACGACGACTGGCGCTGGCACATGTACGACACCATCAAAGGGTCGGACTGGCTCGGCGACCAAGACGCCATCGAGTACATGTGCCGGGAGGCGGTTCCGGCGATCGTGGAGCTGGAGCACTACGGTGTGCCGTTTTCCCGCACGGAGGAGGGGCGCATCTACCAGCGCCCCTTCGGCGGCATGACGACCCACTACGGTCAGGGGACGGCGCAGCGAACCTGCGCGGCCGCGGACCGGACCGGCCACGCGATTCTGCATACCCTCTATCAGCAAGCGCTCAAGCACGAAGCGGAGTTCTTCATCGAGCACTTCGCCATTGACCTGATCATGGACGATGGCGTCTGTCGCGGTGTGGTAACCCTCGATCTCGACAGCGGCACGGTTCATATCTTCCGGGCGCATACGGTGGTCCTGGCGACAGGTGGTTACGGCCGGGCGTACTTCTCCTGCACCGCCGCCCACACGTGCACCGGGGACGGCAACGGCATGGTCCTCCGGGCCGGACTGCCGCTGCAGGATATGGAGTTCGTTCAGTTCCACCCGACGGGGATCTACGGCGCCGGCTGCCTGATTACCGAGGGGGTCCGGGGCGAGGGCGGCTACCTGACCAATACCCAGGGCGAGCGTTTCATGGAACGCTATGCGCCCAACGCCAAGGATCTGGCCTCCCGGGACGTGGTCTCTCGCTCGATGACCATCGAGATCCGGGAGGGGCGCGGCGTCGGCGAGCACGGCGATCACATTAACCTGCACCTGGAGCATCTGGGGCCGGAGGTGATTGAGGAGCGTCTGCCGGGCATCTCGGAGACTGCACGGATCTTTGCCGGCGTGGATGTAACGAAGGAGCCGATCCCCGTCCTGCCGACCGTTCACTACAACATGGGTGGCATCCCGACCAACTACAAGGGTGAGGTGGTCCACCTCAAGGACGGGGACCCGGATGCCGTCGTGCCCGGGCTGATGGCGATCGGGGAGGCGGCCTGCATCTCCGTGCATGGCGCCAACCGGCTCGGCTCGAACTCGCTGCTCGATCTCGTCGTCTTCGGTCGTGCCGCGGCGCACCGCGCGGCCGAGGTCATCGGCGGCCGCGGCAAACCCCATCCGCGCCTGCCGGAGGGAGCGGCGGACCCGGCGCTCAACCGGCTGGAGCGAATCCGCACGGCCAACGGCAGCAAGCCGACGGCGCAGATCCGCCACGACATGCAGTGGAACATGCAGAATTTTGCTGCGGTCTTCCGCACCGGTGATGTGTTGGAGGAAGGGTGTCGTCGCATGGACGATGTCCTTCGGTCGTTCGCCGATGTGAAGGTTACTGATCGCTCGCTGATCTGGAACTCGGATCTCATCGAGACGCTGGAACTGGAGAATCTGCTTGGCAGCGCGGTGACCACTATCCACTCGGCCCGCAACCGCCTGGAGAGCCGCGGTGCCCATGCGCGGGAAGACTACGCCGAGCGCGATGACGACCAGTGGCTTAAGCACACGCTTTCGAGCATGGATTCCAACGGGGTCGTGAGCATCGACTACCGCCCCGTCCATCTCGAGACGCTGACCGACGACGTGGAGGCGATCCCTCCGAAGGCCCGGGTGTACTGACGATTTCAGGGAGATCGTAATGGCTGAGTTCAGGCTTCCTGCCAACTCCCGAATCCGGGAGGGGAACACACACCGCGCCCCCGGCGCGGAGAGCAGCAACAACCTGCGGCGCATCCGCGTCTATCGCTACGATCCGGAGGGCGGGGCCAACCCGCGCATGGACACGTTCGAGATCGATGCCGATCAGGCGGGGCCGATGATTCTCGACGCACTGATCGCGATCAAGGATCAGATCGATCCGACATTGACCTTTCGGCGCTCTTGCCGTGAGGGGATCTGTGGTTCCTGCGCCATGAATATCGACGGCACCAATACGCTGGCGTGCACGAAGGGGCTCGATGAGGTGAAGGGGGATATCAACGTGTCCCCTCTGCCGCATATGGATGTGATCAAGGACCTCGTGCCGGATCTCAATCACTTCTACGCGCAGTACGCCTCTATAGAGCCGTGGATCAAGACGCAGACGCCGACGCCGCCGGACCACGAGCGACTGCAGTCGAAGGAGGAGCGGGAGCGACTCGACGGTCTTTACGAGTGTATTCTTTGTGCGTGCTGCTCCACCTCCTGCCCCAGTTACTGGTGGAACGGGGATCGCTACCTGGGGCCAGCAGCGTTGCTGCAGGCGTACCGCTGGATCGCCGACAGTCGCGACGAGGCGACCGGCGAACGGCTGGATGAGCTCAACGACTCGTACAAGCTCTACCGCTGCCATACCATCATGAACTGCACGGCCACTTGCCCGAAGGGCCTCAATCCAGGCAAGGCCATCGGCGAGATCAAGCGGCTGATCGCCGAGCGGGAGGTCTGAGCAGGTCGTGACCGGTCAGCGAGGCCGAGAGAGCGCGACCCTGCGGCGTTTGCGCTGGCGTTGTCGGCGCGGTACCAAGGAACTGGATCTGCTCCTCGAAGGTTTCCTGGACAGTGGCTTCCAGCAGCTGGATGCCGCCGGCCAGGAAGCCTTCGAGCACCTGCTGGCCCAGGAGGATCATGACCTGCAGGCGTGGCTGATTACCGGCGAGAAACCCACGGAAGGGGCGTTGCGCCGCATTGTCGAGACCATCCGAACCACTGATCTTTCGCCCCGGCGGTAGCGGGGTTTTGCTCGCCCCGGTTGTGGTGGTTGCCGGGCTGGCTTTGCTTGTCGCCTGGAGCCGTTCCTGCGGCACCGTCGCTGCGACCGTGTGGGGAGTGGCGCTCTCGGGCCCGGTGGTGCACAGCCTTTGGTTGTGGCGGCGGCAGAGGAGAATCACCCGTTGCGAGTTGCAAGCCGCGGGCCGCTGTTTCGCCCGCCGCGGAGAGGGGCCGGTTGAGCCGGTGGCCGCCGCGGGGAGCCGCTTCGTCAGTCCGCTCCTCGTGATCCTGAGGCTGCGCTTCCGTGATGGTGCCTGCTACGACGTCCCCGTGCTCCGCGGGGCCGTTCCGGGAAACATTCACCGTCGTGTCCGCTGCTGGGCGATGGCCCATCGCTGGCAGCCAGAGCCGTTTAGCCGTCGCTGCGCGCGCGCAATTGGCCGAAGGGCCGGGGCTTGGCGGGGACGAGGATGGTCCAGCGGGCCTGACGCGCGTCCCGCTCGGGAAAGTCGAGGGTGTAGTGGAGGCCGCGACTCTCACGGCGAAGGCTGGCGCAGCGAACGGTGAGGTCGGCCACCCGGATCAGATTGCGCAGTTCCACGAGATCGCCGCTGATGCGGAAGTTACTGTAGTACTCGTGGATCTCCCGTGACAGGAGATCGATCCTGCGAGCGGCACGCTCGAGGCGTCGGTCGGTGCGCACGATGCCGACGTAGTTCCACATCGCCCTTCGCAGTTCCGACCAGTTGTGGCTGACGACGACCTGCTCGTCGGAGTCGGTGACCCGGCTCTCATCCCAGGGGGGCAGGGTGGGGATGGGGATCGATTCCGCTGCGGCTGCGCTGATATCGCGGGCAGTCTCGGCACCGAAGACGAGACACTCCAGCAGCGAGTTACTGGCCAGGCGGTTGGCGCCGTGGAGTCCGGAGCAAGCGGTCTCTCCCACCGCGTAAAGGCCGGGAACGTCGGTGCGGCCGGCGCGATCGGCGATGACTCCGCCGCACGTGTAGTGCGCGGCGGGAACTACCGGTAGCGGTTCTTTACGCATGTCGATGCCGAGTTCCAGGCATCGGCGGAGGATGGTCGGGAAACGCTCTTCAATGAGCTCAGCGGGCCGGTGACTGATATCCAGATAGAGGCACTCCGCGCCGAGACGTTTCATTTCGTGGTCGATCGCACGGGCGACAACATCCCGAGGCGCCAACTCCTCGCGCTCGTCGAAGCGGTACATGAAGGGGGTGCCGTCCGGCAGCAAAAGCTTGCCGCCTTCGCCGCGCACCGCCTCACTGATCAGGAAGGAGCGTTCCTCCGGGTGGTACAGGCAGGTGGGATGGAACTGGTTAAATTCCATGTTTGCCACCCGGCAGCCAGCGCGCCACGCCATGGCGATGCCATCGCCGGTAGCCGCGTAGGGGCTCGTCGAGTAGAGGTAGACCTTGCTCGCGCCGCCGCATGCCAGGACTACATGGGGGGCCCGCAGAAGCTCGACCCGCCCCGTCGAGTCGTTAAGCACGTAGGCGCCGTAGCAGCGGTTCTCTCCGCGACCGAGCCGCGCGCCGGTAATCACATCGACGGCGTAACGGCTTTCGAGCAGGTCGATGTTCCCGCGTTCAGCGACAAGGCTGGAGAGGCTGCGTGAGATGGCCGCACCGGTGGCATCCTCGGCGTGGACCACACGTCGATGGCTGTGTCCCCCTTCCTGGTGTAAATGGAGGCCTTCCGTTCCTTCTCCGGGGGCGATTCGGGAGAAGGGTACCTCCTGGTCGACGAGCCACTCGATCGCCTCCCGGGCACGCTCAGCAACGAAGCGTGTGATCGGCTCGTCATTGAGCCCCGCACCGGCCTCCAGCGTGTCACGGACGTGGGCTTCCACCGAATCGGCGGCGTCAAGGGCGGCGGAGACGCCGCCCTGCGCGTAGGGCGTCGCGCCTTCGGTGAGCGTTCCCTTGGACAGGACCGCCACATGGAGGTGTTCCGGCAGCTGCAGGGCCACGGTCAGCCCCGCCAGGCCGCTGCCGATTACCAGGACATCGTAACCCGTTCTATGCTCCGCCATTTGCTTGCGCTTGTGCCGTGCCATCGGATAACCTGCCAAGCTTCGCACGCCGCGCGATCCGCGGCAAATCACCCACCCAAAAGTGCCCGATTCCGAAGCCGTGCGCGAACTCACGCCCAAGGGTAGTGTCTACTGCAGCAGAGACCGGCGCTCGACCGCAGGGGGGCGCCGGCTGCGATGAGTTCCGGGGAGTCGGACCGTGAGCTCGTCGAGCGCGTCCAGGCCGGTGAAAAGCAGGCCTTCGACGTGCTCGTCGTGCGCTACCAGCAGAAGCTGGTGAAGCTGATCACGCGGTATGTCCGCGACCCGCAGGAAGCGATGGACGTTGCCCAGGAGGCCTTCATCAAGGCCTATCGGGCGATCCCCAGCTTCCGCGGTGAGAGCAGCTTCTACACCTGGCTTTATCGGATCGGGGTCAATACGGCGAAGAACCACCTCGTTGCACAGGGGAGGCGTCCGCCGGATTCCGATGTCGATGCCCAGGATGCTGAGCGGTTCGACATCGACACGATGCTCCGGGAGCAGGATACGCCGGAGGCCGAGGCCTACCGGGATGAGGTCGAGCGAACGGTGGTGGAAGCGATCGCCGCATTGCCGGAAGAGTTGCGGACCGCGGTAACGCTCCGTGAGCTAGAGGGCATGAGCTATCAGGAGATCGCTGAGGTCATGGACTGCCCGGTTGGCACCGTGCGCTCACGAATCTTTCGGGCGCGGGAGGCCATTGACAAGCGTCTGCGGCCTCTGACCGATCCAGAGTAGGCGGCATCGGGGGAAAGGGTATGGCGAGAGACGAACAATACAGTGACGAGCTCGGCGAGCAGCTCTCCGCGCTCGTTGACGACGAACTCAGTCGGGAGGAGCGGGCTTTCCTGCTCCGGCGTCTGGACCACGACGGCCAAGCGCGGGCGCGCCTGGCCCGTTACCATTTGATGCGCGATGCGCTGCAGCGCTCGCTCCCCGAACAGCCGCGCACTGATCTGGTCGAGCGTGTCCGAGCCGGTCTCGCGGAGGATCCGCCGCATACGCAGGAGTCAGTTCCGCAACCGCGGGGCTGGCGTAGACCGGCACTAGGGGGGGCGATCGCGGCGACGGTCGCGGCAGTGACCGTGCTCTGGTGGCAGGGCGGGGTGCCCATGGGTGGCGTCAACGAGCCAACCGCCGTGGGCGAGGTAGTCGAGTCGAGTACGGAGCAGGAGGCCGAACCCCGTCAGCAGGCCGATGCCGGTGCGACCGAAGCGCGGGCCCAGGCGGGTGCTCCCGCGCAGGCGGTAACCTTTGGCGAGGGAGCGGCTTTCCCGTGGACGACCTCGACCTACTCCCTGCCGGCTCTGCAGACCGTTGGGGATACGCAGCAGGCGCGCAACGAGCCCATGCCGGAACGTCTGCATCGATTCATGATTGATCACGCTGAGCAGGCCGAATCCGACTATCCCGGCAGCATGCTGCAACACGTGCGGGTCCCGGAGCATGAGGAGCCCTGAGAGGCTGGTGCGCTTGCGCATCCTTGCCGCATTGATGATCGTGCTGCTGTCGCCAGCGACCAGTGCGGCGGCGGGCTCCGGGAATGAAGACCCCGTGGGGGTGGAACAGGGAAGGGAGGCGCTCAATCGCCTGGTTCAAGCGCTCGACGAGCAATCGTACAGCGGTACGTTTGTCTATGCGCGGGCCGGAATCGTTGAGACGGTGCGGGTGGTCCACCGGGCGGGCGAAGAAGGTCGGTTCCGTCAGCGTCTGGAGATCCTTACCGGTCCGGAGCGAGAGATCGTGCGGACAGCCGATGGGGTGCGTGTTGCGGGCGTCGGGCACGCGCGCAACGTTCATCGCCAGGGCATCGGCGGGGCGCTCGGCGACGCCTGGCCCCGGGCAGACGAGATTGACGAGTCGCTCTACCGGATCCGTCTTGCCGGCGACGGCCGGGTGGCCGGGCGGGCCGCCGAGGTGGTGCTGATTGAGCCGCTGGATCAATTACGCTATGGACATCGGCTCTGGATCGACCGCGAGAGCGGCCTGCCTCTGCAGGCCCAGCTGCTTGAGGGTAGCCGGGTGATCGAGCGGCTGCTCTTTACCGCGCTTGAGCTTCGCGATGAGATCGGCGAGCAGGAACTCGAACCGCGCCTTGAGGTGGCCCGCGACCTGGAGTCTGTCGCGCGCGAGCGGATCGAGGAGGAGCAGGCACGTTGGCACGTACCGGAACCGCCGTCAGGCTTCAAGCTTGTCGGGCGGAGTGTGCTGGCAGGCGCTGAAGAGCGGGAGCAACGGATCGAGCATCTACTTTTTAGCGACGGTTTGGCGACGGTGTCCATTTATATTGAGGCTGGCGGCGGAGGGGAGCGCGGACGTGCGCGGGCGGGCGCGCTCCACGCCTTCGAGGAGCCGATTGACGATCACCATGTGACGGCCATTGGCGATGTGCCGGCGCGCACCGTGGAACGTTTCGCCACCGGGGTTCGCCCGCGTTGATGTGCGGTTGTCGCGCGTCTGGGCGGTAACGAGGGAGCGAGGAGATGTCCACCAAAAGATTGCGGCCACTACGCGCCCTGACCGGACTCGGGCTGGGCCTGGGTGTCGCTGCCCCTTTGGCAGCCATTGAGCTCCCGGATTTTGCCGAACTCGTCCGCGACAATAGCGCAGCGGTGGTTAATATCAGCACACGCAAAGAGCTCCCCGGCGAAGCCCCCGAGGCCCTGCCGCCGGGTGTGGAGCCCCAGCGCGCTCCCTCGGGAAATCCTGCGCCGCGCCCCCACAGCGTTGCGGTGGACGGGGCATCGCCGGCCTTTTTCGAAGAGTTCTTCGGCGACCCGGAAGGGGGCGGTGCGCCGGGGCGAGAGCCCGGTCCCCAACCGGAGGATCCGTTCGGAGACGAGGGCCAATCCCTCGGTTCCGGGTTTCTGATCAGCGATGACGGAACCATCCTGACCAACCATCACGTCGTGGCGCAGGCAGAAGAGGTGATCGTCCGTCTCGCCGACGGGCGTGAGCACGACGCGGATCTGGTCGGCTCGGATGAGCGCACGGATCTGGCGGTATTGGAGATCGACACCGAGGATGAACTGCCCACCGTTTCCATCGGAAGTTCGGATGGGCTGGAGGTTGGCGAGTGGGTGCTTGCCATCGGCTCCCCTTTCGGCTTTGAACACTCGGTCACCGCGGGGATCGTCTCAGCGAAGGGGCGCTCGCTGCCCCACGGCAACTACGTCCCGTATATTCAGACCGATGTCGCGATTAATCCGGGCAACTCCGGCGGCCCCCTGTTCAACCTCCACGGCGATGTGGTCGGGATCAACTCCCAGATCTACAGCCGCACCGGCGGCTTCATGGGACTGTCCTTCGCTATTCCGATCGAATTGGCCATGGATGTCGCTGGCCAGCTGATCGAGACCGGAGAGGTCGAACGGGGGTGGCTCGGGGTGATGATCCAGGACGTGACCAGGGATCTGGCCGAGGGCTTCGGGCTTGATCGGCCGCGCGGGGCTCTGGTGTCGGAGTTGCTCGAAGACAGCCCGGCTGCCGACGCGGGAATTGAGAGTGGCGACGTCATCCTCGAGTTCGATGGTGAAGTGGTCGAGAGTTCGGCAGCACTCCCGCCGATTGTCGGTCGCAGCGCCATCGGGGAGAAGGTCCGCGTGCTCATCCTCCGCGACGGCGAGGAGAAAACCGTTGAGGTGGAGGTGGCGGCATTGCCGAGCGAGGAAGAGCTGGCCGCGCCATCTCCCGAGCCCGGGAGACCCGGCGGAGACCACGAACTCGAGGGTGATCTGGGGCTCGGTGTTGAGCCGGTCGGCGATGCCGAGCGCCGGGAACTCGAACTCGAGGAAGAAGAGGGCGGCGTCATCGTTACCCGTGTTGATGATGGACCGGCCGCCGATGCTGGAGTGCGGGTGGGTGACGTGCTCGTCAGTTTCGATCGCGAGCCCATCGCAACGCCCGAGGAACTGGCCGAGCGGGTGTCCGACGCGGAGCCGGGGAGCACTGTTCCCGTCCTGGTCATTCGTGACGGGCACCCAAGCTTTCTCGCCCTGCAAATGCCTTAACGGCTGCAAACGCGTAGAATAGCGGCGCCCGCCCGTTAAGGGGGGCGCTTTTTTCATTGAGAGCATCAAACTTTCACCGGTGAGCGGCAGGACTGAGCGACCCGCATGGAGAATATCCGCAACTTCTCGATCATTGCCCATATCGACCACGGCAAGTCCACCCTTTCGGATCGTTTCATCCAGGTGGCGGGCACGCTCAGTGAGCGCGAGAGCCGGGAGCAGGTGCTCGACTCCATGGATCTCGAGCGCGAGCGTGGGATCACGATCAAGGCGCAGAGCGTGTCGCTGCAGTACCACGCCCGGGATGGGCAGACCTACGAGTTGAACTTCATCGACACCCCTGGCCACGTTGACTTTTCTTACGAAGTCTCCCGCTCGTTGGCCGCATGCGAGGGTGCGTTGCTCGTCGTGGACGCCTCCCAGGGGGTGGAGGCGCAGAGCGTGGCTAATTGCTACACGGCGCTGGAGCAGGATCTGGAGATCATCCCGGTTCTCAACAAGATCGATCTGCCGTCGGCGGAGCCAGATCGTGTGCTTGAACAGATCGAGGAGATCATTGGCCTGGACGGCGCCGAGGCGCTGATGGTCAGCGCCAAGACCGGTGAGGGGGTCGAGGACCTTCTGGAAGCACTGGTCCAGCGTGTGCCGGCCCCCCGGGGCAATCCGGATGGCGCGCTCAAGGCCCTCATCATGGACTCCTGGTTCGACAATTACCTCGGTGTGGTCTGCCTGGCCCGGATCTTCGACGGCGAACTGCGCAAGGGGGATCGAATCCAGGTCATGGCGACCGGCCGGGAGTTCCAGGTCGATGAACTCGGCATCTTCACGCCGAAGCGGACCCCGAAGGATCGCTTGGGGGTCGGTCAGGTGGGGTACGTCGTCGCCGGGATCAAGGATATCGACGGGGCGCCGGTGGGGGCGACGCTCACTCGGGCGAGCGCCCCGGCGGACAAGCCGGTGCCTGGTTTCAAGCACGTTCAGCCCCGGGTCTTTGCCGGCCTTTTTCCGAGCAGTTCCGACGACTTCGAGGCGCTGCGCACTGCCTTGGGCAAACTGCGACTCAATGATGCTGCGCTAAACTACGAGCCGGAGAGTTCCCACGCCCTGGGGTTCGGGTTTCGGGTCGGTTTCCTCGGCATGCTGCACATGGAGATCGTCCAGGAGCGTCTGGAGCGCGAGTACGACCTCGATCTCGTCACCACGGCGCCGACTGTCGTACACCACGTCGTCACTCGCGATGGCGAGGAGCTGGAGGTCGACAACCCCGCCAACCTCCCGCCAAACGCCGAGATCGAGGAGATCCGCGAACCGATCATCGAGGCGAGCATCCTCGTCCCGCAGGAGTTCGTGGGGAACGTGCTCGCGCTCTGTGAAGAGAAGCGCGGTGTGCAGAAGGAGATGCAGTACGTCGGCCAGCAGATCTCGCTGGTCTACGAGATGCCGCTGAGCGAGGTAGTGCTTGATTTCTTCGATCGGCTGAAATCGGCCACGCGGGGCTTTGCGTCGTTCGACTACGAACTCAAGCGTTTCCAGGCCGACGACCTGGTCAAGCTCGATGTGCTGATTAATGGCGATCGCGTGGATGCCTTGTCCAACATTGTCCACAGGGATCACTCCTATCACCGTGGCCGTGCCCTGGTGGAACGGCTCAAGGAGATCATCCCGCGGCAGATGTTCGAGGTCGCGATCCAGGCCGCAATCGGTAACCAGATCATCGCCCGTAGTACAGTAAAGGCGATGCGCAAGAACGTGACGGCCAAGTGCTACGGCGGTGATGCGACCCGCAAGCGCAAGCTCCTCGAAAAGCAGAAAGAGGGCAAGAAGCGCATGAAGCAGGTCGGCAAGGTGGAGATCCCCCAGGATGCCTTCCTGGCCGTTCTCCGCGTCGACGACTCCAAGGACTAGACGGAACCCATGGACTTCGAACTCCTTCTTGTCGTTCTCACTCTGCTCACCGGAACGATCTGGGCGTGGGACCGATGGCTGCGCCGGCGCGAGGGCATCGACCGCGATCGCGATCCCTGGTATGTGGATCTGCCGCGGTCGCTCTTTCCGATCATCCTGATCGTGCTGGTGGTGCGCTCCTTTGTGGCCGAGCCGTTTCGCATACCGTCCGGCTCCATGCTTCCGACCCTGCAGGCCGGTGACTTCATCCTGGTCAACAAGGTCGCTTACGGCGTCCGGCTTCCGGTGCTGCGTGATCGGCTAATCGGCAGCGGCGAGCCGGAGCGCGGTGAAATCGCGGTTTTTCGTTACCCGGTGGATCCGAGTCAGGATTACATCAAGCGGGTGATCGGGCTCCCCGGCGACGAAATCCGCTACGAGGATCGCGTCTTCTACGTCAACGGTGAGCGGTTCGATCAGGAGGGTGAGGAGCGGTACGCGCGTACCGATACCGACGGCCCGGCGGTGATTCGCACCGAGCGGGTGAACGATCGGAGTTACCGGATTCTTCATCACCCTGAGTCGCCCTCCGGGAACTTCACCTACACGGTACCCGAAGGGGAGTACTTCACGGTCGGCGACAATCGCGATCGCAGTGCCGATAGCCGGGTCTGGGGCCCCGTCTCCGACGACTATCTGGCCGGGCGCGCCTTTCTGATCTGGATGAGTTGGGATCACGAGGAGGGTGGTATTGCTTGGGATCGCATCGGACAGCGGATCGAATGAGCAATGGCAGGTAGCGCGGAGCTGGATGGTTTGCAGAAGAGGCTGGGCTACCGCTTCAACGAAGTGGCCCGACTGCGTGAGTCGCTAACCCACCGCAGTGCCGGCAGTCCGCACAATGAACGGCTGGAGTTTCTTGGCGACTCGATCCTTAATTTTGTCATCGCCTACGAGGTCTTCGAGCGCCGACCGGAAGACAGCGAGGGCAATCTCTCGCGGCTTCGCGCCGGTCTGGTCAATCGCACCACCCTGGCGGCAATCGCCCGGGAGCTCGAACTCGGCGACCATCTGCGGCTTGGTGGGGGTGAGCTGAAAAGCGGTGGCCACCGCCGGGACTCGATTCTGGCCGACGCACTAGAGGCGGTCTTCGGCGCTGTCTACCTGGATAGCGATTTCACGACTACCGCGCGCACCATCATCGGGCTCTACCGTGAAAGGCTTGAGACGCTCCCGCAGCAGGCGGTGCTCAAGGACCCGAAGACGCGGTTGCAGGAAGCGCTTCAGTCGACACGACGGCCGCTGCCCGGTTATCAGGTGCTGGACGTGCGCGGAAGGGCCCACCATCAACGCTTTCGCGTCGAGTGCCGATTGGCCGACACCGAAAATGCCACCGTCGGGGAAGCGGGGAGTCGTCGTCAAGCGGAGCAGCGCGCCGCGGAGGCGATGCTCGTGGAAATCGGTGCTGAGACCGGTGAGGGGGAATAATCCGTAATGTCGGGCGATCAATACGACCAATACTACGAGGCGACGCCGGACGACGCTCGGCGAAGTGGGCTGTGCGCGCTCGTCGGCCGTCCTAATGTCGGGAAGTCGACTCTGCTGAACGCTCTGCTCGGGCAGAAGGTCAGCATTGTCACGCGGAAGCCGCAGACCACCCGGCACCGTATTCTCGGGGTGCTTAATCGTCCGGCAGCGCAGGTGGTTCTAGTGGACACCCCGGGCCTGCATGAAGGGGGTAAGCGGGCGCTCAATCGTCAGCTCAACCGGGCGGCGCTGGGGGCACTGGAGGACATCGACGTGGTGGTCCTGGTGACTCGGGGGACCGAGTGGAAGGATGAGGATCAGCGGGTTCTGGAGCGCCTCGACGGTGTGACCGCGCCGGTCATCCTGGCGGTCAACCAGGTTGACCGGATTCGTGATAAACGCCAGCTCCTGCCGCATCTGGATCGAATCACACGATTGCGGAACTTCGATGCGGTGGTTCCGGTCTCGGCCCACCGCCACGAGAACCTGGAGGCGCTGGAGCAGGAGGTTGTTCAGCGCATGCCCGAAGGGCCACCGCTGTTCCCGGCCGATCAGATTACGGACCGCGATCTGGGGTTTCGGCTTGGGGAATTGGTCCGTGAGCAGTTAATGCTCCACCTGGGCGAGGAGTTGCCGTACACCACGCACGTCCAGGTAGAAGCGCTGGAGCAGGAAGAGGGCGTGACCCGGATCGGCGCGGTGATCTGGGTAGAGACCGAGGGTCAGAAGCCGATCGTCATTGGTCGCGGCGGGGAGCGGCTCAAACGAATCGGCACCGCGGCGCGCAAGTCGATGGAGGCACAGCTCGGAGGTCGCGTTCACCTGGAGCTGTGGGCCCGGGTCAAGCCGCGCTGGACTGACGATCAGCGCGCCCTGCGAGAGCTCGGGTATACGGATTGAGCCGCGTTGAGGGGCAGCCGGCATGGGTTCTCCATCGTCGCCCCTTTCGGGAGACCAGCGTACTCGTGGAGTTGTTTACCCGTGAGCACGGCCGGGTTGGAGCGGTGGCCCGTGGCGCGCGGCGACGCGGCTGGAGCGGCCTGCTTGAGCCATTTATTCCGTTGCAGGCCTCTTGGCAGGGCCGTGGTGATCTCAAGACGCTCATGGGTGTCGATCAGGCCGGCCGCGGCTATGGGCTGCGCGGGCGCTCCGTGGCCTGTGGATTCTATATGGCAGAGCTGCTGTTCTTCCTGACGCGCCGCGAGGATCCTCACCCGCGGACCTGGGAACGTTACGCCGTTGCCGTCGATTGCCTGGGCGGTGCATACGAGGAGCCAGCGCTGCGGTGTTTCGAGGTGGCATTACTCGAGGAGAGCGGATACGGTCTGCAGCTAGAAGCAGATCGCCGCGGCGAAACGATGCAGCCAGGGCAGCGTTACCGCTATGTTCCCGACCGCGGGGCGGAGCTGGCCGGCACCGGTGAGGGCGGCGTGGAAGTCTGCGGCGCGACCCTTCAAGCGCTGGGGGCGGCCGATGAGGGGGCGCTCCTGGTCGAGCCGGTTCGCAGCGAGGCACGCCAACTCATGCGGGCCGTACTCCATCACCACCTGGGCGGGCGGCGCTTACGAAGCCGCGAAATGTTTCGATCCCTGCGCGGAATCCAGTGAGGAGAGCATGAAGAGCGGGTCCATCCAGCTAGGCGTTAATATCGACCATGTAGCGACCCTGCGTCAGGCGCGGGGGACGCGTTATCCGGACATCCTTCACGCCGCCGCAGAAGCGGAGCGAGGTGGTGCGGACGCCGTTACTGTGCACCTGCGCGAGGATCGTCGCCATATCCAGGACTACGATGTGGAAGCGCTGCAGCGCCACGTGCAGACGCGGGTGAATCTGGAGATGGCCGTTACCAGGGAGATGGTGGGCATAGCGACGCGGCTGCGCCCGACCGATTGCTGCCTCGTGCCGGAGAGGCGGGAAGAGCTGACTACCGAAGGCGGACTCGACGTTGCGGGGGACACTCAGCGCATTGAACAGGCCTGCGGGGAGCTGGGCAGTGCCGGTATCCGGGTGTCGCTGTTCATCGATCCGGACCCGGAGCAGGTGGCGGCAGCCGCGACCGCGGGTGCGCCGGTGATTGAATTGCATACCGGGGCTTACGCGGATGCCCCCGATGAGGCTACGCGGGAGAGCGAACTGCTCCGTATCCGGCAGGCTGCGGAAGAGGCGCACGCGCGAAATCTTCAGGTCAACGCTGGCCATGGACTGCACTATCACAATGTGGAGCCGGTGGCTGCGCTCCCGGGTATGGCGGAGCTCAATATCGGTCACGCCATCGTTGCCCGCGCCCTATTCGAGGGGCTCGCCCCCGCGGTGGCGGCCATGAAGCGGATTATGCGGGCGGCGGTGTGATCGCTGGGGTCGGGACCGATATCGTCGCAGTGGCGCGGCTTGAGAGGGCGCTGGAACGCCACGGGGAGCGTTTGGCGCGCCGGGTACTGGCTACACCGGAATTGCGGGCCTTTGAGCAGACGGGCTCACGGGTTGCCTTCTTGGCGAGGCGCTTTGCGGCCAAGGAGGCCGCCTCCAAGGCACTGGGTACAGGTTTCAGTCAGGGTGTGACGTTGCGCGATCTGGAAGTGGTTCATGACGCCTGGGGCAAGCCCGGCCTCCGTTTCCATCGTGCGGCGGCTGAGCGTGCAACGGCGCTGGGGGTGATCCGCGCTGAGCTGAGTATCACCGATGAACGGGAGTATGCGGTTGCCTTCGTTGTGCTCGTTGGCGATGCAACCCAGGGAGGAGTGAAATGAACGTGCTCGCCTTTGACCTCGAGACCGTACCCGATCTGACAGGAGGGCGGCGCGTCTACGGCCTCGATGGGCTGGAGGATGCCGATGTGTCCCGCGCCATGGCCGCACGCCGGCGCCAGGAGACGGGAAGCGAGTTTCCACGGCTGCACCTGCATCGCGTCGTCGCCGTCTCCCTAGCCGGGATCGTCAACGGGCGTTTCCGCGTCTGGTCGCTGGGGGAACTGGACGATCAGGAGCCACAGCTGCTGCAGCGCTTCTTTGACGGTCTCGATCGCTATGTTCCGGATCTGGTTTCCTGGAACGGCAATGGGTTCGACATCCCCGTTCTCCATCACCGGGCCCTCATCCACGGTCTGACGGCGCCGCGCTACTGGGAGACCGGCGATAATGATCGCAGCTTTCGCTTTAACAACTACCTCAACCGCTACCACGAGCGGCACACGGACCTGATGGATGTCCTCGCCTCGTTCCAGATGCGGGGCGCTGCGCCGCTTGACGAGATGGCGACACTCTGTGGGTTGCCCGGCAAGATGGGAATGAGCGGCAGTGCCGTTGCCGATGCCGTGGCCAATGGAGAACTCGAGGCGGTTCGCAACTACTGTGAAACAGACGTGCTGAACACCTACCTGCTTTACCTGCGCTTCCAGCATTTCCGCGGAGCACTCGACGAGACTGACTACAGTCGGGAGTGTGACCGAGTTGCCGAAGCCCTGGCCGCCAGTGATCGGCCGCACCTGCTTGGTTTTCTGGAGGCGTGGCGTGGGACGTAAGCGCCGCATTCCCAAAGAGCCGGTGACGGCTTCGGTGGAGGGTATGGCCCATGAGGGGCGAGGAATTACCCACGACGAACAGGGCCGACCGGTCTTTGTGGACTTCGCTCTGCCTGGTGAGCGTATCCGCATGCGGTATACCAAGCTGCGGCGCTCCCGGGCGGAGGCGACTGCAGTGGAGATCCTCGAGCCGGCGGCCGAGCGAATCGCGCCGGAGTGTGCCCACTTCGGGAACTGTGGTGGCTGTGCGCTCCAGCACTTGCCGCCAGAGGCCCAGATCGCTCACAAGGAGCGGGTACTCTTCGAGCAGCTTGCGCGGATGGGGGGTGTGGAGCCCGAGCAGCGACTGCCGGCGTTGACTGGCCCGGTGTGGGGGTATCGCCGCAAGGCCCGCCTTGCGGTCAAGGACGTTCCGCGCAAGGGTGGCGTGCTGGTCGGATTTCGTGAGAAGCACAGCCCTCTGGTGGCTCCGGTACAGTTCTGCCCGGTGCTCGACCCCCGTGTCGGCTGCCGGATAGAGGCCCTCGCCGAACTGGTTGGTGAGCTGTCGATCAGGAACCGGATTCCGCAGATCGAAGTGGCCTGTGCGGACACGGATGTGGCGCTGGTCTTTCGCACGCTGGAGGCGCCGAACGAGACCGACCGCTCCCGCATGGTACAGTTCGCCGAGGATACCGGCCTCGCGGTGTTGGAACAGCCCGGCGACGAAACGACGATCACGCCCCTTTCGCCCGTGGCAGGCCCGGATCTCCACTACCGGCTCGAACCATGGGATCTTGAACTCGGTTTTTCGGCGACAGACTTCACCCAAGTGAACGCTGCCATGAATACAGCGATGGTTCAGCGGACGGTGGATTGGCTGGCTCCGGAGCCGGGCAAGCGCATTCTCGACCTTTTCTGCGGCCTCGGGAACTTCTCGCTCCCGCTGGCGGCCGAGGGGGGTTCGGTCAATGGCATTGAGGGGGATGCCGCTCTCGTCGAGCGAGCTGCTGCTAACGCTCAGCGAAACGGCGTATCGGTCAGCTTTCAGGCCGCGGACTTGACCGAGGAAGCCGGCATTGCTCGGGTCCGGGGCGGCTTCGACGCGGTTCTGCTCGATCCGCCGCGCTCCGGTGCATTGGAGGTTTTGCCGGCCGTCAGCGCGACCGGTGCGCGCCGGGTGGTTTATTGCTCCTGTGGCCCCGCGACCCTGGCGCGCGACGCCGGGGAACTCGTTCGTCGTCACGGCTTCCGGCTGACCGCGGCCGGGGTCATGGACATGTTCCCGCACACGGCTCATGTGGAGAGTTTCGCGGTGTTTGACCGCGAGTAGACGATCAAGGAGGTTTCCGCGCCATGGCCCACCGCTACGAGATCCTCGCCCGTGAGCACTGTCACCAGGGTTATTTGCGCCTGGATCGCTTCCGACTGCGCCACGCCCTGTTTGAAGGGGGCATGTCTGAAGAGGTCACCCGGGAGTGCCTGGTGCGTGGAATGGCGGTGGGTGTCCTCCCGTACGACCCGGAGGAAGATACAGTGGTGATGGTCGAGCAATTCCGTGTCGGGGCGATGGATGACGATCGCGGCGCCTGGATTACGGAGACCATTGCCGGGATGGCGGAGCCCGGCGAAGACCCCCGGAGCGTAGCGGTGCGGGAGGCCTGGGAGGAAGCGCAGGTGGCGATCGACGACTTGCGCCTGATCTGCGACTACCTGCCGAGCCCCGGCTGCACCAGCGAGCGGGTCCTACTCTACTGCGCGCGCTGTGATACTCGCGAGGTCGGTGGAGTACACGGCCTCGACAGCGAGCACGAAGACATCTGGGCCCATGTACTGCCCGCCGACGAAGCCATCGATCAGGTCGCCGGTGGCCATTACCGGGCCGCAATGCCTGTCATTGCCCTGCAGTGGCTGGCGCTTAATCGCCGCCGTCTGCGGGAGGAATGGAGCGAGGGGCGCTGGAGCGAGCACCTCTGGTCGGATCCGGCCGAGGACGACTAGGCGCCCGCCGAAGCGGGCGTCCCGGGGCGCGACGGGAACGCCTAGACCGCCCGTGCCTGGGCTGCAGCGTTTCCGATATAGGTCTGCGGCGTGAGCTCGCGGAGCTGCGCCTTGGCGACCTCCGGCAGGTCCAGGCTATCGATGAACGCTCGTACCGCAGCCTCGTCGATCTGCCGACCACGGGTCAGGGCCTTGAGTTGCTCGTAGGGTTCTTCCGCGCCGTATCGGCGCATGACGGTCTGGATCGGTTCCGCCAGCACCTCCCAGGCGGCCTGTAAGTCCGCGTCGAGACGGGCCGGGTTGGCCTCCAGCTTGCCGAGTCCCTTCTCCAGTGAGCGCAGGGCGATGAGGACGTGGCCCATCCCCAGGCTGATGGTGCGCAGCGCCGTGGAGTCACTCAGATCCCGCTGCCAGCGTGAGACGGGCAGTTTGCGCGCCAGATGCTCAAAAAGTGCTGTCGCCACGCCCAGATTGCCCTCAGCGTTCTCGAAATCGATGGGGTTGACCTTATGCGGCATGGTGGATGATCCCACCTCGCCGGCGACCACCCGTTGACCGAAGTACCCGAGGGAGATGTAGCCCCAAACATCCCGGGCGAGGTCGAGCAGGACCGTGTTGATGCGATTCTGGGCGTCGAAGAGTTCGGCGATCCAGTCGTGAGGTTCGATCTGGGTCGTGTAAGGGTTCCAGTCCAGGCCCAACCTCTCGACATAACGCTGGCTTACGGCGGGCCAGTCAACTTCCGGGTAGGCGACCTGATGGGCGTTGAAATTCCCTACGGCGCCGTTGATCTTGCCCAAGGGCGTGACGGCGGCAAGGTGTGCCCGCTGTTCACGCAGACGATGGACGACGTTGGCGATCTCCTTGCCGAGGGTGGTCGGAGACGCTGTCTGCCCGTGCGTGCGTGAGAGCATGGGCAACTCGGCGTGCTCGTGGGCCAGTACCCGTAACTGCTCAATGACCCGGTCGAGCGCAGGCAACAGGACGTCGTCGCGGGTTGCGCGCAGCATGCAGGCCCAGGCCAGGTTGTTGATATCCTCCGAAGTGCAGGCGAAGTGCACAAACTCGGCGCGTTCAGCCAGCTCAGCATGCTCGGCCAGGCGCTCCTTGAGGAAGTACTCGACGGCTTTGACGTCGTGGTTGGTGGTCGCCTCGATCTGCTTGATGCGTCGGGCCTGCTCGACATTGAAACCGGCGATCAGCCCGTCGAGGAAGTCCGTGGCCTCAGCGCTGAGCTCCGGGACCTCGGTGATCTGCGGCTCCGCCGCGAGCGCCTGCAACCAGCGGACCTCGACCACCACGCGGTGGCGGATCAGCCCGTACTCGCTGAGAAGAGGGCGCAAAGTCTCGGTCTTGTCGGCGTAGCGGCCGTCGATCGGGGCAAGGGCGGTCAGGGTATCCAACTCCACAGTGCGTCTCTCCGCTGCCAAATCGCAAAACGCATATTCTACAATGGACGGTCGGCCCTTGGGGCCGGAGAATCCGTCAACGAGGAGAGATGCCCATGAGCCAAGACGGTTACCGGATCGAGCGAGACAGCATGGGAGAGCTGCAGGTGCCCGCCGACGCCTTGTACGGGGCGCAGACCCAGCGTGCGGTGCAGAACTTTCCGGTCAGCGGCCAGCCGATGCCCCGGCCGTTCATCCAGGCACTGGGGCTGATCAAGGCCGCCTGTGCGCGAGCCAATCGTGAACTCTCCGGTCTCGATCCGGCCGTCGCGGAGGCTATCGCGGACTGTGCCGAAGCGGTCGCCCAAGGTGATTACGACGATCACTTTCCCGTAGATATCTTCCAGACCGGCTCCGGCACTTCAAGCAACATGAACGCCAATGAAGTGATCGCGCGACTGGCGACGGAGCAGGCGGGGACGACGGTCCACCCGAACGACCACGTCAACATGGGGCAAAGCTCCAATGACGTCATTCCCACCGCAATCCACGTCAGTGCGGCGCTCGAGGTACATGACAAGCTTCTGCCGGCGTTGCGCCGCCTTGTCGATGCGATCGAGCAACGGGCGCAGGAACTCGAAGAGGTAACCACGACCGGCCGAACGCATCTGATGGACGCCATGCCGGTCACCCTCGGCCAGGAGCTCTCCGGGTGGGCAGCACAGATTCGCAACGGCGTGGCGCGCGTCGAGAGCGCCCTGCCGCGGGTGCACGCGCTCGCCCAAGGGGGAACGGCCGTGGGCACCGGCATTAATGCCCATCCGGAATTCGGGGCCCGCGTTGCCAAGCTCCTCGCCGAGGCCAGCGGTGTACCATTTGCGCCGGTGGCGAACCGTTTTGAGGCGCTCTCCAGTCAGGATGCGGCGGTTGAGTTGTCCGGCCAGCTGCGCACGGTGGCTGTGTCCATGATGAAGATCGCCAATGATCTGCGCTGGATGAACAGCGGCCCATTGGCCGGTCTGGGCGAGATTAGCCTGCCGGCCTTGCAGCCTGGGTCGAGCATCATGCCTGGCAAGGTCAACCCGGTCATTCCGGAGTCGGTAGCCATGGTCAGTGCCCGGGTTATGGGTAACGACACCACGATCTCCATCGGCGGCCAGTCGGGCAACTTCCAGCTCAACGTCATGCTTCCGGTTATTGGCGCTACGCTGTTGGAGAGCATCGATCTTATCGCCAACGCCGCGACGATTCTCGGGCGCGACGCCATCGCCGGATTCACCGTCAATGAGGAGAATCTGCGCGAGGCCCTGGATCGTAATCCGATCCTCGTCACAGCCCTCAATGCCGTGATCGGCTATGAAAAGGGTGCGCAGGTGGCCAAGAGGGCCTACCAGGAAGGGCGCCCGGTGATCGATGTCGCCCGCGAGATGACTGACCTCTCCGAGGAGGAGCTGCAGCGGCTGCTCGACCCCCGGGATCTCGCACGGGGCGGCATTCCGGGCAGCTAAGCCTATTCCTGCTACAACGGGGCGAAGCGCTCGATCAGCGTCTCCAGATCGCTTATCCGGAAGGGTTTGACCAGGTAGCTATCGATCTGGTGGAGAAGCTCGTCGGAGGCGTCCGTCGAGGCGTCTGCACTAATCACGACCACTGGGGTCCCGCGCAGCTCGGGCTCTTTCTGCAGGCCCGCGAGGACCTCGCGGCCATGCATATCGGGCAGGTGCAGATCGAGCAGGATCAGGTCGGGGCGGCAGTGACGCGCCGCCTCGAGCCCCTGCGCACCGGTCCAGGCCTCGTGCAGGTGGATATCGGCGCTTGCCGTCAGAAGGCCGTGGACCACCATCATGTTCAACTCGTTGTCTTCGATATAGAGGATCTCCATCCGGCGGCTGCGCTGGCCGGGCCGGCCTCGCTGCAGGGAGTTGCCTGGCAGCGCGTGGCCTGAACTGGCGAACTGGGGGGCGGGCAGGCTCATCCGGAATGTCGCGCCGCGCTCCGGCACGCTGCGGATGAGGCGTACGTCGCCACCCATCCTGCGCGCCAACTGTCGCGCAAGCGTTAACCCCAGCCCGGACCCCATCTCGGTGCTCGTCTCCCGACCCAGGCGCTCGAAGGGATTGAAGAGATGTTCACACTGCGCAGCCGTGATCCCGGTGCCGGTGTCACTGACATCGATGTGGACCTGTCCGCCGAAAGCATCCCACCCAACGCGCACCTGACCTCCGGGTCGGTTGTAGCGAATGGCGTTTTCGAGCAGGTGGGTCAATGCCTGACGAGCGCGGAGCGGATCGGCGTTCACCCAGAGGCTGGAGTGCTCAGGCGACCAATCGAGGAGGTGAACCTGCCGGCGCTCGGCTTCGGCCTCCAGGTGTTTCAGCGAACCACGGATGAGGTTAGTGACAGCGAGCGGCTCGTTGTGGACCTCAAGGTGGCCAGCATCCAGTTGCGCGAAGTGCAGGACCTTGTCAACGAGCTCGCGCAGGTGCCAGCCGCCGTCCAGGATGTGCCGCGTATAGCGTTGCTGAATGTGCGCGGCTGGTGACGGTTGTTCCAGAAGCAGCTGAGCAAAGCCGATGACCGCGTTCAGAGGGGTGCGCAACTCATGGCTCATTGCCGAGAGGAACTTTGACTTGGCCTGGTTCGCGCTTTCGGCGCGGTCCCGGGCCTCGCGCAGTGCTTCGGTCAGTTCGCGTCGCTCGGCCTCCCGTTCCTTGCGCTCGGTGATGTTGCGGAAATAGACCGCCAGCCCTTGATCCGTCGGGAAAGCCCGCACTTCGAACCATGTGTCGATCGGTGGGTAGTAGGCTTCGAAGTAGGCCGGTTGATCGTCGGAGAGGGCCTGGCGGTAGTGAGCCTCGAAGTCGGTGCCGAGGGCGTCCGGGAATGCATCCCAGGCGACTGAGCCGAGGAGCTCCTCACGGTTGCACTGCAGGAGTCTTTCGGCTCCGTGATTGAGAAACTGAAAACGCCACGAGCGATCAACCAGAAAGAAGGCGTCGGACATTCCCTCGAGGGTAGACTCCAGCCGCCGCGCAAGCTTTTGGGCCTGCGCCTCGGTCTCCCGGATCTGGGTGATGTCCTGCAGACAGCCGCGCACGCCGACAATCCGGCCGTGATCATCGGTCATCGGCTTACCCGCTTTGCAGACTTGCAGGGTTCGCTCCCGCCCGGCGTTGCGGACGTTGGCCTCCAGCCGGAACGGTTGGCCTCGCTTAAGGGCTGCGCGCACGGCGTGGGCCACGGAGCGGCGCTCTGCCGGAGGGAAAAGGTGGAGTGCCCGGCGAAGACTCAGTTGGGGGGCAGGGGATAGGTCGAGCAGTTCGCGCACCTCGGAAGAGACGTGAACGGCTCCGGTCGAGCCATTGAGCATCCAACTGCCGACCGGCGCAGTGGCCTGCGCCACTTGGAGTAGCGTTTCGCGATCGACGTCCATGTATGATCTCCCTGTGCGGCGCGTTGTCTCCGCTAGGTGTAGTTGGTACGCAAGTAGAGATCAACCCCTTGCTCGTAAAGAGCGCTGGCGCGGCATGGACGTGGTGAGTATCGATCATCAAGAGCAATCGCCCGGATCAGACAGCAGCCTGCTTCGAGCCGCTGTGCCCGGAAATGCCGGTGCGGCGATGGCTCGGATTCTTCCGCCCCGCGGCCGGGTAGACCGGGGTCGCCAGCCAGGTCCGCACGGACTCCGGGTGAATCGCCAGTTCGTCGGCGATCTGCTCAATGGTGATGCCATGCCGGTACATGCGCAGGGCGGTGTAATACAGCTCCGTCGGGCTTTTGCGGGCCATGTGAAACCTCCTAGTGCCGCTGGATCGCTTCGATCTTTTCAGAGTAGACGGCACGTTGACACTCTGCTGTTACGCGGCGATGCCCGCTCGATGACAGAGGGATGACCGTCATCCGCCCACCGGATCAAGGCTGGTCCGTCAGCGTCGCGAGTAGTTCGGCGGCGGTTTCGTAATCGAATTGCTCGATGTGCTGGCGCAGCTCTGCAATTTGGTGGCTTTCGGTCAACGCAGCGAGGTAGCCGAGCGCGGCCTCGGCACAGGCGTCGTCAACAAGTTCATGGTTTAACAGGGCGCTGCGAAGCTCGGCGACAGCTGCTGTGCCTGTCGTTTCATCCACAGCCTGCGGGTTTTCCACGGGCGTCGTGGCGAGGCCCGCCGAATGCAGGCCACCAGCGACCTCGTTCAAGGCGGCGCACAGCTCTTGTTTCAGGACCGGCGGTATCCCGTTCGCATTCTTGAGGCAGCGATCCACGTCGGCGGCGACGGCGGCTAGACGGTTTGCGCCGACGGTACCCGCGGTGCTCTTCAGGGTGTGCGCCAGGCGCCGTGCGCTTTCCAGGTCGCCTTGTTCAAGCGCGCTCGGTAGTTCGTGGAGCTGGCTGTCCAGCTGGCTGATGAACCGGCGAAGCAGCCTCTGGTAGAAGCCGCGGTCCCCTTCTAGGTGCCGTAGCCCCGTTTCCATGTCGATTCCGGGCAGCGATCGGGGGAGCTCACCCATCTCCTCCGTGACTACGGTGCTCTCTGCGGTGGGGACGGCTGCACACTGGGAAGGAGCGCCGAGCCAGTAAGCGAGCCGCTGATAGAGAAATTGACTGTCGATTGGCTTGCCGATGTGATCGTCGAGTCCCGCTTTCTGGGCCTCTGTGCGGTCATTGTCGAGCACCGCTGCCGTCAGCGCCAGAATGGGAACCTGCGGCCGCTCGCGGCGGATCTGGCGTGCCGCCTCGTAGCCGTCCATCACCGGCATCTGCAGGTCCATAAGGATGAGATCGAACGCGTGGGCCCCGGCGAGCTCTACAGCCTCGGCGCCGTTATTGGCCAAACTGATCTGTGCCCCGGTCTGCTCAAGCAGTCGTTGGGCGACCTCCTGGTTGATCGGATTATCCTCGACTAACAGCAGCGTGTGCCTGGTAAGATCGGGGATCGCCCCGTTCTGGGCGGGTAGTGATCCGGGCCTGGAGCGACTTCCCATGACCGTATGGACCACATCGAAAAGCGTGGAGGCCGTAACCGGCTTAGGCAGGAATCCATGGACGGGTCCTGAATCGGGTTCACCTGGCTCGTCATGCGGATGGGAACTGACCAGCACGAGGCGGGGTTCGGTTGCAGAAAGCACACCGTTTTGGCGCACGCTCCAGAGTCGCTGTGCTGTGTCGAGTCCATCCGATCCGCCGGGCAGGCTGGTGTCCAGGAGGATTAGATCGAAGGGGCGCCCGGCCTGCTCCGCGGCCTGGATGGCGTCGATCGCGGTTCGGGCGCTGTCGGCATCGGTGACAGTGAGGCCCCAAGTCTCCAGGTATTCCCGCAGGATTTTCCGCGCCACCTCGTGATCGTCCACGACGAGGACGTGCTCGCCGGGCGGCGGGGGCACGTTCAGCATCCAGGCCGTGGCGTCCGCGACCGGCAGATCGAGATCAAAAAAGAAGCGGGTCCCGGCGCCCGGGCTGGATTCGAGTTGTAGCTCGCCACCCATGAGCTCCACAAGTCGCTGGCTGATCACGAGCCCCAGGCCGGTCCCCCCATAGTTGCGCGTCGTCGAGGTATCCGCCTGGGAGAAGGCTTGGAAAAGATTACGCTTTTGCTCCGGGGTGATTCCGATTCCGGTGTCCTCGACCTGAAAACGGAGTCGTGTAACGCCGGTATCGGCCGGGTTGATCCCAAGGTCCTGGATCGAAAGCCCGACTTGCCCCTTCTCTGTGAACTTCACCGCGTTGGAGAGGAGGTTGCTCAGGATCTGGCCGAGGCGCAGAGAGTCTCCGGTGAGACGCGTGGCGATGGTCGGCTCGACATGAAAAAAAAGCTCTAACTCCTTGTCTTTAGATGACTCGGAGAAGAGGGTGGCCATTTGGTCGAGCAATTCATGAAGGTCGAAAGGATGGGGGTCGAGGGTGAGCCGGTCGGCCTCGATCTTGGAGTAGTCAAGGATGTCATTAATGATGCCCAGCAGCATGCGCGAGGCATGGTGCGTCTTGTCCAGATAGTTCTGCTGGGTCGGGTTGAGCTCCGTTCCCATCAGGAGTTGACCGAGCCCGATGACGGCATTCATGGGTGTACGGATCTCGTGGCTCATGTTGGCCAGGAATTCGCTTTTGGCCCGGTTCGCACTTTCGGCTTCTTCCTTGGCCTGGCGCAATGTTCGCTCGACCGCCTTACGCTCGGATATATCCTGGATCACGGACCAGATTACGGCCCGCCCGGTTTGCGGGTCCGTCATCCGGAATCCATTGAGCAGCACCGGGAATCGATGCCCATCCCGATGAATAAACTCTTTCTCGAAGGGGCCATAGTAGCCCGTGCGTTCCATGGCGCGTAATTGTTCGTGCTCTTGGGGCTCGTATTCGCTAGGGGTGAGATCCCAGTAAGTGAGCGCGGCGAATTCCTCTCGGGTATAGCCTGCTGCCTCAGGAAGCTTGGCATTGAAATCGACAAAGGCACCGGTCTCGAAATCGTTCATTGCCAGCCCAACCGGGGCCAGTTCGAAAAGGCCGCGGAATCGTGCCTCCTGCGCCGCTCGTTCCTCGCGTGCCTGTACCCGATCGGTGATGTCCTCGTTGATACCGACGAGACGGTGTACCTGCCCGTGTTCATCCGCAATGGATTGGCCCACTACACGGATATGGCGCAATGTGCCGTCATCTTGACGCCGGATGCGGAACTCAGCCTCGCAGGGCTCGCGGCTCTGGAGCGTGCGCTCGATCAACTCGTCGGCAATGACGCGGCTTTGTTCATGCAAAAGGGCGCGCCACTGACTTTTGCGGTGCCCGAATGAAGCGGTATCCATGCCGAAGATGCGGACGGAGCCGGAGTCCCACTCAAGGTGGTCGGTCTCGAGATCGAGTTCCCATACGCCGAGCCGGGCTGCAGAGGTCGCCAGGCGGAGGCGCTCATTGAGCCGTTGCTCGTTCTCCTGAGCTTGGCGTTCGGCAGTAATATCGCGTCCGGTACCGCGAAAGCCGACGAGTTGGCCAGTATCATCAAAGATGGGAAGCCCGCTGACCCGCTGCCAAACCCGGGTGCCGTCCGGTCTCAGAGACTCGTGCTCAAGATGCTGCCAGGGCTCGCCGCTGTCGGCCCGTGCCGCGAGCATCGCCTGTACGCGGCTGGCCTCTTCGGGAGGCATGAACTCCACCGGAGAGCGGCCGACGATCGCCTCTGTCGGGCGGCCCAGTACTGGCTCGATCTGGGGGGTGACCATTTGGTAGATACCGGCGCGGTCGATCTCCCAAATGTACTCCCCGGCCGCGTTCACGACGTCCAGGAAACGTTGCTCGCTGGCCCGTAGCGCCCGAATGGTCTCTTTGCGCTCGGTGATATCCCGAAAGACTGCCAGCAGGCGGGCACTGCCGCCGAATTCGATCAACGAGACCGTGATCTGCACATCGACGAGCGTGCCGTCACGGCGGCGGTGCTGGCTCTCAAAATCGTCACGCCCGGTGCGCTGGATCTTCTCGATATGCCCCGTGATCTCCTCCGGTGTCTTGAGCGCCTCGAAATCGGAGATTTCGAGGCCGCGGAGCGCATCCGGGGGATAACCCAGCTGCCTGGCGGCGACTGGATTGCCTTCGATCACCTGCCCGGTGCTGGGGTCAATCAGCAGCGTCGCATCTGGAAAGTGGTCGAAGAGAATCCGCCACTCTTCCGGGGAGTTTGTATGAGCGCCTTTCATATCTCTGAAGCCCCGCGCCAGCGCCTGGGAGTCCCTGCAGGTTATGGGGTTTCGCCCAGAATATCACAGGCCTGCGTGCGGCAAGCCAAGAACCGGAGCGAGGGTGCCGGTTACCGCGCGGTATCAGTTCAACGGGGTCCACGGCATACACGGTTACGACCGGCTCGTTTGGCTGCGTAGAGTGCCTGATCTGCCGCGCTCTGGAGTTGATCGAACGAGGTGACTCCGTCGCCCGGGGTATGTGTGGCCACCCCCAGGCTCACGGTGACGATCTCCGTGCTCGGTGCATGGCGATGCGGTATGGCCATGTCGGCGACGGTAGTGCGGAAGCGTTCGGCCATCTCTTCAGCACTGGTGACATCGGTGTAGGGCAATAGAACGACGAACTCCTCGCCACCGTAGCGTGCTACCAAGTCGGTTGCCCGACCAGGCACATCGGCGAGGGCGCGGGCTACCCGGCGCAGGCAGTCGTCGCCCGCGCCGTGGCCGTAGTGGTCGTTGTAGGCCTTGAAATGATCGATATCGATCATGATGACCGATAGCGGGGTGACCCCGCGTTGCGCTCGGATCCATTCCTCCGGGAATCGCTGGTCGAGCACCCTTCGATTGGGCAGGTCCGTAAGCGCGTCCCGCTGGGAGAGACGCTCGAGGGCATCCGACTTGCGTTTCAGGTCTACATGATTGCGGACACGGGTGCGGGTTATCCGCGGGGAGAAGGGTTTGGTGATGTAGTCCACCGCACCGAGTTCGAGTCCTCGTTCCTCGTCGGCGTCACTGTTGCGGCCCGTTACAAAAATGACTGGTATGTCATGGGTTCTCGGGTCATTCTTCAGTTGCCGACAGACCTCGTAACCGTCCGGATCCGGCATGACGACGTCGAGCAGGATCAGATCCGGCTGGGGATCGCTGGCAGCGACCTCCAGTGCCTTGGTGCCGTCATTGGCGACGCGTATCCGGTGGTCCGCCTTGAGCAGATGGGCCAGGGCCTGGATGTTGGTCGGCTCGTCATCGACGATGAGCAGGGTCGGCTGCTCCGCTTCGTGCACAGGCACGGCGGTGTCTCCTGTTCCTTCGCGAAGGTCGCTCAAAGCTCGCGCAGCGCCTTGTGGAGTGCATTCGCCTCGTCTTTGGATTTGAAATAGACCTCGTGATAAGGCGTCTGTGGATCCGTCAGCTCGACCCGGAGCAGATGCTTGCGTCCGAGCGGCATAGAACGCACTGCTACCTTCTTGATCTCATCGGCGTGGATCTGGAGAGCCCGGGCGGCGGTTAGGAAGAACGCGTAGCGCTGTTGCGGGTCGAGTACCGACCACTCCCACTGGCCGCAGAAGATTGGATCCGCCTGGAAACCGCGTTTTTCAAGCCGGGCGACATTACGGCTCCGAAGCACCGGGGTCAGAAACAGGTTGTAGAGAGCGCTAAGCACTCCGGAGAAGACCACCAGGGACAGACCCCCGACGATTGTGAAGAACAACCGGAACCAACCGTCGGCATCGTGCCCCATCTGCGCGATCCCGCCCGGGAAGCCGCCTATGAGGCTGTTCCAGGTTGCCGCAGAGAGCAAGGCGCTGACGATCGATCCGACGATCATCACAAGCACCCCTGTCACGGCGAGGAGGAAGATGAGCGTCTCCATCACGACGCCGGTGGGGTTCTTGACAACGAGACGCGAGAATACGCTGGCCATGGTGAGTCGATCCCTCGTTCTTGGTGTTCTTCAGGAAAGGGGCTGTGTAATGTGCAGGATACGCTCGCACACGGCCTCCTGGCTCAGCCCTTCACAGTGGATGGTCTGATCGGCGTAACGCTCATAGAGCGCGTAGCGCTCGCGGAAGAGTTCCTCCAGGGTCTGCTCCGGGCGTTTGGCGATGCCGCGCAGGCTGAAATCGCCGAGACGCGCACGCACGGTCCCGAGGGAGGCATCTAGAAAGACTACCAGGCTATCTGTCCGCAGGTGCTCCATGCCTGAAGCACTATAGACGGCGCTACCCCCGGTCGCGATGACATGGTCCTGGACATCGAGGTTGGCCAGTACGGTGGCCTCCGCGCGGCGCAGTTCCCGGTGGCCAGCGGCGTCGATGATCTGCTGCAGGGTTTGGCCGGTATCCCGTTGGATTAACAGGTCGGTATCGACGAACCCCTTGCCGGACCGCTTGGCGAGCAGGGCTCCGACGGTACTCTTCCCGGAGCCGGGCATCCCGATCAAAACGATGTTGGTTCGCTGGCGGGGCATGGCAAGGTCTGTCGACTAGTTGTTCATTGACCGGCATGTTATCGCCCCTCTGTCCGCCGGACCGGAATGCGCTCGCCGTCGAAGCGGTGCGTTACCGCAGGCACGGGGCACGGCGGGGGCTGCGCAAGTAGCGGACCTTCCATGGTGCCCGGGGCCGGAGTCGAACCGGCACGGCACAAGGCCTGACGATTTTAAGTCGTCTGCGTCTACCAATTCCGCCACCCGGGCGGGGTGGTGGCGCGCGTGCTACGACGCTGAGCATCGGAGGAGTCAAACGAAGGAATCTGGAGGCTAGGGCGGGAATCGAACCCACGTACACGGCTTTGCAGGCCGCTGCATCACCACTCTGCCACCTAGCCAGCGTGGCGCTTATGATAATGGTCGTCGTTTAAGGCAGCAAGGGGGGCGTTCAGCCCCCCTTCTTTCCACGCCGTCGCCGCGACTTGATCCAAGCGGTAATGTCGCTTTCGAACCAGCCGACAGCCTGGCTACTGATGCGCACCGGTGGTGGAAAGCGGCCATCTCGAATCGCCTTGTAGATGGCGGAACGCCGGAGTCCGACGAGGGTCTCCACCTCGGGGCGGCGCAGAATGCGGTCGGGGCGAGCACTCCCATCGTATTGCGACGGAATGGAATCAGTCATTGAAGAATCTCCGCTTCAAAGTGGCTCCTTGCGATGGCGACGAAAGCCCGTTCACTGGGCGAATCACTGTCCATGTCACCATCGATTTCAGTGCGCAGGCCGGCGGGGGATCCGGCGCTGGCACGAGCAATCCTGCCTCTTCCGAAGGGTTATTCTCAATAGCGTGCGACTGAATGCATCAGTGTGGCATGTTGACGATATGCACGCCGAAACCTTCTGCGAGAGGCCCAATAATTCCTCAGCGGTCGCCATAGGTCCGGCTTGAAGTCGGCCGCTCGTGGTGGTGAGATCCCGTATTCATGGAGCGTTTTTTGGTGAGGCGCTTGTGAACAACCGACCGTCCAATTCGTCCAAGGATGAATCGAGCATGGCTCCTGCCGATGGGCATGAGGCGGGGAGGGGCCCGGGGGCAAGCGCTACTGAACACGCCCTGAGACGGAGCGAGGAACGGCTGAAGCTGGCGACTGAGGCGGCCGGCATCGGGATCTGGGAGCGGGACCTGAGTCGCGACCGGTTCTACTTCGATGAGCGTGTCCGCGCCTTATACGGGATCACGGATCATGCGGGTGACTGGAGCTACCGGCGGTGGCGGGCATTGGTGCACCCGGAGGACCTTCCCGGTGTGGAGAGTGCCTTTCGCGAGGCGTTTGCCCGAAATGAACGCTTTGAGGTGGAATTCCGGATCCAACGCTTGGACACCGGAGCGACACGCTACATTCGTGCGGTGGGCCAATACACTGACGATGAACAGGGCAGGTTGACCCGGGCGATCGGTATCAACGAAGACGTCACGGAGTATCGGCGGCTCCAGCAAGAGCTGGAGCGACGGGCATGCCAGGACCCACTTACGAACCTGTTCAATCGCGCCAAGATTCATCAGTTGCAGCGTGCCGCCGAGGCAGCCTGGGAGCGGCACGGCGTCCCCTTTTCGGTGGTGCTGTTCGATGTCGATCTGTTCAAGCAGATTAATGACCGGTGGGGGCACAATGCGGGTGACGCCGTGCTTTGGGAGCTCGCCCGGCGGATTCGTGGCGCATTGCGCGACGAAGACCATATAGGACGCTGGGGAGGTGAGGAGTTTCTGATCGTCGCCGCACACGCCGATGAGCCTGCGGCCGGGGGTATCGCCGAACGCGTGCGCAGAGCGGCGGCGGATCGTCCTTTCGAGGAGGTGGGCACGGTGACCGTGAGCCTCGGTGTGGCCGGGGTGGAGCCCGGGGTGAGCCTGCGTGACCTTCAGTACCGTGCTGACCAAGCCCTGTACGCCGCGAAAGGGGCCGGACGCAACTGCGTCCGGCGCTACAGTCAGATCGCGGGGGCGGTGCTTGGCTAGTGGGTTAGTCGAGCACCCGCAGTGCGGCGCGCAGGTAGATATAGGCGGAGTACAGGGTTAAAAGCGCCGAGAACCAGAGCAGAGCAACGCCAATCTCCGGTACGGGAACGCCGAGCAGCGGCTCTCGGTAGAGCAGCATGATGATCGCTGCCATCTGTGCGACGGTCTTGAGCTTGCCGACTTGGTTGACGGCCACGCTCGCCCGCTTACCAATTTCCGCCATCCACTCGCGCAGGGCGGAAACGGCGATCTCACGGCCGATAATCACTGCTGCCGGAATCGCCATCCATAACCCGGGATAGACCGAGACGAGGGCAACGAGGGCCACGGCAACCATGAGCTTGTCGGCCACCGGGTCCAGGAAGGCACCAAAGTCCGACGACTGCCCGAGGCGCCGTGCGAGGTAGCCATCCAGCCAGTCAGTGATCGCTGCAAGCGCAAAGACCGCCACAGTAAGCCAGTTCGTCCACGGCGGTGGCAAGAGGAAGCAGAGCCCGAAGACCGGGATGAGCGCGATGCGCAGAAGCGTGAGTGCAGTGGGCAGTGTCACAACCATAACCAAGTGTCCTAACCGTGGAACGTATCGTAAATCCGTTGCGCTAGTGGGCGGCTGATACCGGGAACCCTGGCTAGGTCCTCCGTGCCCGCTTGGCGGATACCCTGAAGACCACCGAAGTGCTTCAGCAGGCTTTGGCGTCGCTTCGGACCGAGGCCAGGGATCTCCTCGAGTACGGACTCGCGCCGCTTCTTGCTGCGTTGCTGGCGGTGTCCGCTGACTGCAAACCGGTGTGCTTCATCGCGCACCTGCTGAAGGAGGTGGAGGGCCGGCGAGTCCGCGGGCAGCTCCAGTTCCCGGTCGCCATCGTCGAGGATCAGAGTCTCCTCGCCAGGCCGTCGTTCGGGGCCCTTCGCGATGCCCATCAAGGCGACCCCTTCGATGCCAAGCTCATCGAGCACATCCCGAGCCTGGGAAACTTGCCCCTTTCCGCCGTCGATTAGCAAGAGGTCGGGGACGGCCGCCTCGCCGTCGCGGACCTTTCGATACCGCCTGGTCAAGACTTGGTGCATCGCCCCGTAGTCATCGCCGGCAGGGACGTCGCGAATGTTAAAGCGGCGATAATCGCTTTTCAGGGGGCCATCTGCGTTGAACACGACGCAGGAGGCGACTGTTGCTTCTCCGCTGGTGTGGCTGATATCGAAGCACTCGATGCGCTGCGGCGGAGTGTCGCTGTCGAGGAGTTCGGCCAAAGCCTCGTAGCGGCGGCGTTGGCTGGCTGTGGAGGCGCTACGGGCTGCAAGGGAGTGACGGGCGTTCTCTTCGGCCATCTCGACCCAGCGTCGCCGGTCGCTACGAACGCGGTGGCGGATGGCGACACGACCGCCGGAGGGTGTGCTCAGGGCTTGCGCAAGAAGTGCCTGCTCGCGGATCGGCTGATTGATGACCACTTCCGGTGGTGCCGTTCGACCCAGATAGTACTGAGACAGGAAGCTTGAAAGAATATCGCTCGGGCGGCTGCCGGACGGAACGCTTGGAAAATAGGACTGGTTTCCGAGGCTGTTGCCCGCGCGGATGAAGAAGACCTGGATACAGGCTGTATCCCCCTCGGCAACGCACGCCACGACGTCCATATCGTCGTCCCGATCCTGACTGACGTATTGGCGCTGCTGGATCTGGCGAAGTGTCGCGATCCGGTCGCGCAAGCGAGCAGCAGCCTCGAATTCGAGGCCTTCGGCGGCTTTCTCCATTTGTCCGACCAGCTCATCGATGACCTCGGCCGAGCGCCCCTCCAGGAAGAGTTCGGCGCGGCGTACTTCAGCGGCGTATTCAGCTTCGCTAATATAGCCAACGCAAGGCGCTGTGCAGCGGCGAATCTGGTATTGAAGGCACGGTCTGGAGCGGTTGCGGTAAAAGCTATCCCGGCATTGGCGAATGGGAAAGACCTTCTGCAGGTAAGCAAGCGTCTCCCGGACTGCGGTAGAGTTCGGGAAGGGTCCAAAAAACCGCCCTGGACCAGAGCGCGCGCCTCGGTGAAAGGCAAGCCTCGGGAAGTGTTGGTGGCTCGATAGATAGATGTAGGGATAGGACTTGTCGTCCCGCAGCAGCACATTGTAACGGGGTCGGTGCTCCTTGATGAGTGTATTCTCAAGGATCAGCGCCTCGGCCTCCGTGTGGGTGACCGTCACCTGGAGGTCGGCAATCTGCTGCACGAGGCGCTCTGTCTTCGGCGTCTTCCGCGAGCGGGTGAAATAACTCGCCACCCGTCGCCGCAGGTTACGGGCTTTCCCTACATAGATGATGGTGCCGTCGCCACTGAGCATCCGGTAGACGCCGGGACGCTCGGGCAAGCGTCTTACCTTCTCACGCAGGGGGTGTTCATTGCAGGAGGGGTTGTCCACGGGCTCATGCATTACGCGATTCCGCTTTACGCGCGCGGCGACTCATCATAACGCACTGGGTGAAGCGCGCGGCGGGTCAGGTGCGCCGCTCAGGACCGATCAGGCCGTAGTCGATGGCAATCCGGGTCAGCTCCGCGTCGTTGCGCACGCCGAGACGCTCAAAGAGCCGGGTCCGGTGGGTACTGACCGTCTTGGGGCTGAGACACAGCTCATCGGCGATGGCGCGACCGCGCTGGCCGTCGAGCACACGCATGAGAATTTCCAACTCGCGCTGGGTCAGTTCCTCGAAGGGGTTTTCCGGAGCGCCGCCGACCCGGTCAAGAGCCATCGTCTGGGCGACGTCATTGCAGACGTACGATCTTCCGAGGTGGACAGTACGGATTGCCTCGATAAGTTCGTCCTTGTCGCAGCCCTTGTGAACATACCCCTGGGCGCCGGCACGGAGGGCGTGACTGGGGTAGGGGCCCGAGTCGTACACACTGACCGCGACGACGGTCGTGCCTATATTCAGGTGGCGAATCCGTCGTATGGCTTCAATGCCCCCCATACCGGGCATGTGGAGATCGACGGTAACCACATCCGGGCAGAGTTCGCGGACGGCCTCGATGGCTGCCTCCCCGCTGTGGACTTTGGCTTCCACCTGAATATCCGGTGTCTCTCTTAGGATACCCTCCATGGCCTGACAGACCAGACGGTGGTCGTCCACCAGAACCATGCGAATCATGCATCTACCTCGATGCCCGCGGTGATCTTTAGTTACTCTAGGAGGATCGTTGCATTCCGACAACCCAACATGAAGCCTGAGTCTTCTTATGGCCAATCTCGATCCGCCGTCTGTTCAGCCTCTATACCCCGGAACGGTATCGCAACCCTCTGATCTGAAAGGTCTTTATCTTAGTGCGGAATTGCCGGCTAACCGCGGCAATTCGCCCTGGATTGCTGCGAATTTCGTGACCAGTCTTGATGGCCGGATTGCGCTGGATCAAGGAGGTGGGTGTCGCGTACCCGAAGGTATTGCTAATGCGCGGGATTGGCGGTTATTCCAGGAATTGGCGGCACGTGCTGACTGTCTTATTACCAGTGGGCGCTATTTGCGGGACTTGCAAACGGGCAGTGCCCAGGACGTCCTGCCCCTCGGTCACGAATTCGACGATCTGCGCGCTTGGCGGATTTCTCAAGGATTGCCGCCGCAGCCAGACGTCGTCGTGGTCTCAGGCGGTGTGGACTATACGCTGCCCCCGGATCTAACTGCGCAGAGACGTCGTGTCTATCTGATGGTGCCGCAGGTGGTGAACGAGGCGTCCCTTGAAGTGCACTGCCGAGAGGGGGCAAAGGTTCTGGATCGCTATCCCGGACAACGGGTGACGGGCGCACGGCTCCGTCAGGCGCTAGCCGGGGCGGGCTACCGCCGGGCTTACTCGGTCGCGGGGCCGCAGATCGCCCATACACTGATGGCTGACGGCAGTCTTGATACGCTGTTTCTGACGCAGCGATACCGGGCGATTGGCGGCAACCCGGGGACATACGAGACCATCACAGAGGGGGATCCGCTAATGCCGCCAGCAGAGTTTACGTTGCAGTGGCTCTACCTGGATCCAGCGGGCGGTCAGCACTTTTTGCGCCTCGACAGCGCGGCGATAGCATCCGGAAAGTCCTGAGCTTTCACTCCAGATCGAAGCCGATAAGCACGACGATTCGCGCTCCATCCGGAAGATCGTCCCGTTGCTCGATCAGCTGATTCCCGGGCAGGGCCCGGGCGATCCGCCGGGCGGTCTCGGCCTCATTTTCCTGGTAGCGAATCACCGTGCGATCCCGTCGGGGGACGTCTGCTTCCTCCCTGGCATCGCTTACCGAGAGGTCGAGGGCCTCAACTGCATCGATCACGAGCGGTGTCAGCTCGCTGATGCCGGAGTGATTGAGAATCAGGATCTGGTCGGCGGCTTCTTCCGTCGTTCTAGGCGGGTCGCGCGCAAGGGTGCGTTGTTCGACAGCCGCCATGCGCTGGTTGAGGCTGGTGACATCTTCCTCCAGGCGTTCGATTCGACGCTGGAGGCCTTGTGTATCCGTAGCGGGCTGACGGAAGCGGTACGTCCAAGTGGCGAAAAGGGCGCGCTCTGGTTCCGCATCCCTTTGCAGGGCATCAAAGTGGGCGTAGACGTGAAGGTCTTGCTCCGGGCTGATGCCGTAGCGAAAACCGGGGCGGAAGGCTACGCTCTGCTGATCACTGCTGCGTCCCGGCCCGAAGCCCTGGGTGCCGCGTATACCGAAGTAGGGCTCGGCATCGGCTTCGAGATCGAGGCCAATGCCGCTCTCAAGCATCAGGCGATTCGCCAGGCGGTATGTGGGACGATCGGGATCATCTCGATGATCGATCCGTTCGAGAGCACCGCGAAGGTAGACGGCGCCTGCCTCCGCCCAGTCATTGGCACGCAGATCGGCGCGGATTCCGAGATTGTGCGACCCGCTACCGACGTCGCGGCCGTCACTCGTTGGTCCTAACGTGCTGTAGGCACGAATGGTCCCTTGCTGTTGCTCGGTCTCGCGCCACCCGTAGGCGACTTCCACTTCAAGCTCCGCGCGCATCGCGCTTCGATCCGCCTCTGTATCGTAGCGATACGGGGCGGTAAAAGCGATATCGATGGGGCCCGGAAGACCAAAGCGGGCGGCGGGGAGAGTGTCCAGGGTATTGCCCTGGCCGTCTCCGAAATGGCTGATCCCCGTAGTGATCCGGGTGTCGATATCGCCCAGGCTGAGGATGTCAAGCTGCGGCGGGGTGTTGGAGGCGGGAGTGCTGT
>PUNM01000063.1 GCA_003552625.1 Ectothiorhodospiraceae bacterium | reverse complement strand
ACCGCTGCTGCCACGATCAACCCCGCGATTCGTCCCGGCATCCCCTTCCTCGCACAAGCACTGCTAACCTCTTCAGGCGCATAATGACACAGGGGGCTGATCCACCGTTCCCCCCGGCTTCCCAATGAGCCACGCTTACCTGGTGGATCCCCATAGAGGTGAGGAGACCCATGAGCGATTCCGCGACCACCGAAACGATCCATGAAGGGCAGCACAATGGCCCCCTCTACCTGGTATTCGGCGCCAGCGGCTACATCGGCTCGCACCTGGTACCGGAACTGCTCAAAAACGGTTGCCGTGTCCGCGCGGTCGCCCGCAACACCGAGGTGCTCCAGGACCGCGGCTGGCAGGGAGCCGAGTTCGCCGCTGCGGATGCGCTACGTCCGGAGACCCTGGCGCCGGCCCTTGAAGGGGCGGAGATCGCTTACTACCTGGTGCACTCCATGGGAGCAGGCAAGGAGTTTGGCCGGCTTGACCTGCAAGCCGCCGAAAACTTTGCCCGCGCTGCCGAGCAGGCAGGCGTGCGGCGGATCGTCTATCTCGGTGGGCTTGTTCCGGAGTCGGCGCGTTCGGAGCACATCATCTCCCGGCGCGAAACCGGCGATGCGCTGCGACGCGGCAGCGTTCCGGTCACCGAGCTGCGTGCCGGGATTATTGTCGGGCCGGGCTCCGCTGCCTTCGAGGTCATGCGCGACCTGGTGCTGCATCTTCCCATCATGGTTACACCGCGCTGGGTTTTCGCCCAATCACCGCCGATCGCCCTCAATGATCTGCTCGAGTACCTCAGGCGCGTGCCTACCCTACCGGAGACCGCCGACAAGATCCTCGACACGGCGGGGCCGAACCACCTGACGTACGCCGAAATGATGCGCCAACTCGCCGAAGAGGCCGGGCACAAACCCCCACGGATCGTCCCGGTGCCGCTTCTTTCACCGAAGCTCTCCTCCTACTGGCTCAAGCTGGTCACGGCGGTGCCCACCCCCATCGCCCGGGCACTGATCGAGGGGCTGCGCGAAGACTACACCGCGGACGATACGGAGATCCGCAGGCTCGTCCCGCAGAGGCTGATGGACTTCCGCGAAGCAGTGCGCGATGCGTTCCGCGCCGAGCGGGACAATGCCGTCACCGCAAGGTGGACCGAAGGGGCCTTCATGTTCCGGGACTATCGGCTGGACTACAGCTTCTACTCCAAGAAGGCCACAGGCCGATACGTGAGTTCCGCCTCGCCCGATGCCGTGTGGCGGGTCGTTTCCGCAATCGGCGGCGAAAACCGGTATTACTTTGCCAACCCCCTCTGGGCCTTACGCGAGACCATGGACTGGCTGGTGGGTGGCGTCGGCCGCAACCGCGGCCGACGCCACCCGACCGACCTGCGCATTGGCGATACGATTGACTCCTGGCGCGTGGTCGACGTAGAGCCGGAGCGCCGCCTGACCCTGTGGTTCGGGATGCGGGCCCCCGGCTCCGGCGTGCTCGAGTTTGAGCTCACCCCCACCGGCAACGGCGGCACAGAGATTACGGTTATCAATCACTGGCACCCGGCGGGGGTGTGGGGGCTACTGTACTGGTACGCCTTCGCTCCGGCTCACTCGTTCGTGTTCCCGGGTCTGGCCCGTGCGATCGGGCGGCGTGCCGAGTCGCTGCCCACTGCATCCGGGTCGTGTTCCTCGGATGCGGGCTGACGCTCGGCCGACTGAGCCAGCATGGCACCGCCGACCACGGCTACTCCGGCCACTAGAAGAGCCCATTCAGGCTCGGTGAACCCCGTAGCGACCAGGAGCACCGCCGAGATCACTGGAACCATATAGGTCAGCACGCCCATCAGGCCGGCCGGGCCCGTACGCAGAGCGAAACCCCAGGTCATGAAGGCGATCCCGTAGGGTCCAATCCCGATCAGCGCGGCGGCGAGCCAATCGATACGGCTCGGCGCATAGACTTCCTCACCGATGACCAGGAACAGCACCAGCGCCACACCCGCCGCCTGGGCGAACATGCGAGCGTAGCCGCGATACGGGATCGCCCCGGTCTGCCGCAAATAGATCGAGAACGCGGCCCAGGCACATCCACTAATTACGCCGAAGATATAGGCTACGAGCGGAGTCTCCTGTCCTTGGGCGTCTCCCAGTACCAACGGCATCACGCCCAGGAACGCGACTCCCATTCCTGCAAGCACCCGCATAGGCACGCCGTGACCACTCAACGCATTGGCCACGAGGACGAAGACGACCGGCCAGAGGTAGGTCACCAGCGTCACCCGAGCCGGATCACCCCAGGCCAGAGCTGCGAAGTAGAGATAGAGCGCCGCTACCAATGAACCGACGCCGCCGAGCCAATAGCCCAGATCCGGGTCCGGCTCCCGGCTTTGTGGCTCATTGACCACATAGGCCGAAAACCACGCCACGCCCGCCGCGGCACCCAGAGCCACGACCGACGTAAGCATTGCAGGCAACTCAGTAAGTTGGCGCAGTAGCGGCAGGCTACCCCAAAGGCTTACTGAAAAAACGCCCGCTACAAGACCCGAAAGCAGCGCACGGTTCAGCAACGGACAACCTCCTATAACCTTTTGATGGACCAATTCGGGCCGCGTAATATAGGGATCCATGCCCGATCTTCCAAACGAATCTTCGTAATTAACCGATCACGAATCTCGATCGCCCATGAGAACGCGCACGCTCGACTTAACCCTGCTCCAGACCTTCGTGACGGTGGTTGAGACGGGTGGGTTCACCGCCGCCGGAGAGAACCTGCACCTGGCACAATCCACGGTAAGCGCTCACCTTGGTCGGCTGGAGCAACTTGTCGGCCACCAGCTTCTGCGCCGGGACCAACGGCGTCTTACCACCACTGCCAAGGGCGAGCGCCTGCTTGCCCACGCCCGCCGCCTGCTCCAGCAGAACGAACTCGCCTGGCAAGACCTTCAGGAAGAGCGCATGGAAGGTCGCGTACGACTCGGCATTCCGGATGACTACATCGTTTATCTGCCGGAGAGTCTCAGCGATTTTGAAGCTCGCCACCCCGGAGTCGAATTGGAGGTCTCCTGCGGGCTGAGCGTGGACTTGGTCGAACGCGTTCAGGCCGGTCAGCTTGATCTCGCCGTGGTGACGCGCCAGCCCCGCAGCCCCGGCGGTGAAGTGCTCCGCCGTGAGCCGCTGGTCTGGGCAGCGGCCGCTGACCATGCAGCCGAGGAGCGGACCCCGCTGCCCCTCGCCCTCTCCCGACAGGGGGTGTGTATCTTCCGGGAGCAGGCAGTCAACGCCTTGGAAGCCGCGGATTTTTCATGGCGGATCGCATACTCTAGCACTAGCCTCGCCGGCCTTCGGGCCGCTGTCCGGTCCGGCCTGGCGATCACCGTGCTGACACCCTCCATGCTCGACCCGGACCTGCGGGTGCTCGGTACGGATCACGGCCTGCCCGAACTCCCGAGCATCGAGCTCGCCCTTCACCGGAGCGCCGGCCGGCCCAGTGAGGCGTCGCGCCAGCTGTTCAACACACTCCAGGAGCGACTCGGCAACGTGGGCACCGCATCCACCTAGCGCAGCTGCGTAAACGACTTATGCCCAGACAAAGGAAATGCTTGAGCAAGCGCTTGCAGCCAAGCCGGGCGCCAAGTAGGTTATTGACCCGTCGCGCCCGCGCTTAACACGCGCCGGCGTTCGATCACGCAAGGCCCGCCGCACTGGAGTGCTGGAAAAAAGGGACTCAACTTATGACCCGCAACGCACAAATTATTCAGGATTTGCGCACGTATACCGACCAACGCATCCCGCTTCTCTGGGGCGCACTCCTTGTAATCCTGCTAGCTGCCCACCTCGCGACCGCGTTCCTTGTCGAGATCTTCTGGGTCGATCACTACCCCGTGACGCCCTGGGTCGTGGTTGCCGCCGTGCTGGCCGCACTGGCCTTTTTCCTTTACGAGAAGATCGGCGGCAAACTCGGTGCCTACGAGTTCGACTTCAAGCGCTCGGCGATGGGCGTGTGGGACTACGAGCGCGGATACATGCAGTGCGACTCGATTCGCCGGGCCGCCGGGCTGGGTTTTGTGGGAGTGACCCTCATCTACGGCGGCTTCCTGTTCGGCCAGTTCTGCGCAGCCACGGAGGCCGAACGCCGGGTACTCATTGATCTCGACCCGCAGACGCAGCTGCAGGCGCTCGCCAACCCGGAGCAAGGCGTCCTGCTTGGGGCCGGCGTCGTCTTGCTAGCCGCAGCCTTCTATCGGATCCAGACCGTGAAGGAAACCATCCGCAAGGACCTCAGCGGCTGACCGCCTCCCGCCGACTCCCGTCGCGCTAAGAGCCGCGACGGGAGTCGAACGATTTCCCACCGCTCGCCTCCCTACGCGGTTCGGGCATCCTCTAGAGCCTGCTCCGCTTCCATCCAGGCCTCTTCGAGCTGCTCCCGATCCTGGCGCAGCGCGCCCTGGCGCTGCAGAAGTTCCGTGAGCCGGGCGTTAGCCTCGGCGGATTCGTAGAGGGCCGGATCGGACAGTTGCTCTTCCAGCTCGGCGAGCTCCCGGTCTCGCGCTTCGATGGCGGTCACGAGTTCATCGACCCGCTTCTGCAGCGGGCGCAGCGCAGCACGTCGTTCCGCATCCCGGCGTCGCTGATCCTTGCGCGCCTGTGCACCGTGCTGAGCAACCTCGCCTACCCCCTCGGTGGCCTGCGCCCGCCGCTGGCGCGTCGCCGCGCGCTCCCGAGCCTGTAGCCAATCCCGGTATTCATCGAGATCACCATCAAAATCACGAACCGCGCCGTCAGCGACCAGCCAATACCGCTCAACGGTCGTGGCCAACAGCTGGCGATCGTGGGAGACCACTACCACCGCGCCAGGATACTCCTGCAGGGCCACCGTCAGTGCGTGGCGCATCTCCAGGTCGAGGTGGTTGGTCGGCTCATCAAGCAAGAGCAGATTCGGCCTCCGCCAGGCGATGAGAGCGAGCGCCAGCCGGGCGCGCTGCCCGCCCGAGAGCCGTTCAACCGGCTCCTTGGCAAGGTCCCCGCTGAACGCAAAACTGCCCAGGAAGTCCCTGAGCGACTGCTCCGGCTGCTCCGGTGCGAGACGCTGAAGATGCAGCAGTGGACTCGCCGCCCCATCCAGCTGCTCCAGCTGATGCTGGGCGAAATATCCGACACGAGCCGACGGCGCCTGCTGCACCTCTCCGTAGAGGCACGTATCGCCCGCCGCAAGCGCCCGGATCAGCGTGGACTTCCCTGCACCGTTGGGGCCGAGCAGCCCCACACGATCACCTTGCGCGAGGCTACGAGTGACCCCTGCCAGCACGGCGTCCTCGCCGTACCCGAGCCCGGCATCGCGCATGGTAACCAACGGGTCCGCCGCGGACGGTGGCTGTGGAAGACGGAAGTGAAACGGCGAATCGACATGAGCTGGGGCCACGCGCTCCATGCGCTCCAGCGCCTTGATCCGACTCTGCGCCGCACGCGCCTTGCTCGCCTTGGCCCGGAAGCGGTCGATGAACTGCTGCATGTGCCGGCGTTCCCGCTCCTGTTTCTCATGGATCGCCTGCTGCCGGGCCAGGCGCTCCGCGCGCTGGTGCTCAAACGCCGTGTAACCGCCCGCGTAGTGGACCAATTGCTGGCCCTCGAAATGCAGGACGCTATCGGCAATGCGGTCCAGCATCTCCCGATCATGGGATATCAGAACCAAGGTCCCTTTGTACGCAGCCAGCCAGCGCTCCAACCAGAGGACCGCCGGGAGATCGAGGTGGTTGGTCGGCTCATCAAGCAGGAGAAGATCCGAGGGCGCCATGAGCGTCCGGGCAAGCCCGAGCCGCACGCGCCACCCACCCGAGAACTCGGCCACGGGGCGCTCTTCGTCTCCCGGCTCAAACCCCAGGCCGTGAAGCAGCTCCGCCCCTCGCGCCCTCGCGGTGTAGCCATCAGCAGCTTCAAGGCGAGCATAGGCCTCGGCGATCCGGTTCCCTGCACCCGAGGCTTCGGCCACAGCAACCGCGGCCTCCGCTTCCCGCAGAGGTCGATCCCCATCGAGGACAAAGTCAAGAGCGGACGTCGCCTCCGCCGGCGTCTCCTGCTCTAGCCATGCGATCCGCCACCCCGCCGGGATCTGCGCAGAGCCTTGATCCGGTGCAAGCTCACCCCGCAGCAAAGCCAGCAGACTGCTCTTGCCGGCCCCATTGGCGCCAATCAGGCCCACCGTATGGCCGGCGGGGATCTGCGCCTCGGCCCCTTGGAGGAGGGGCTCAGGGCCGCGCCGCAAAGTGATATCGTTGAGTCGAATCATGGCAGGGCATGGTAGAGGCATCATGGCAACGCCGCCACCAGGCGGCAGAAACCACCGGCCTCGAACGCGGCAAAGGGATACTGATGGATCGACTCGAACGCTTCCTTGATCGCGCCGAGAAAATGCTGGACCGGCTGGAGCCTTTGCTCCCGGCCGCAGAAACCGAACCGGACTGGTGCATCGGAACAGCGTTTCGCTGGCGCCACCGCAACGGCCGCGCAGCATTGGAGCCAATCCGTGCACCGCACCCGATCCGCCCCGAAGAACTCCGCGGCATCAGCCGCCAGCACGAAATTCTGGACCGCAACACCCGTCAGCACCTGGCGGGACTCCCGGCCAACAATGCGCTCCTGTGGGGCGCGCGTGGTACCGGGAAGTCATCCCTGGTCAAGGCACTGCATACGGCCTATGCAGACGACGGGCTGCGCATGATCGAAATTGAGCCAGAGCACCTGATCGAGTTGCCCGATCTGCTGGAAGCACTGGCAAGCCGCCCGGAGCGCTTCATCATCTTTTGCGATGACCTTTCTTTTGATGCCAGTAACGACCATTTTCGGGCATTGAAGGCCGTGCTCGACGGCTCCCTTTCAGCATCCACGGACAATGCTCTGCTCTACGCGACGTCCAACCGCCGCCATTTGGTCCCCGAAGCCCAGGACGATAACCATCAGGCGCGTATTCGGGGTGGCGAGATTCACCATGGCGATGCCGTCGAGGAAAGAATCTCCCTCTCCGAGCGTTTCGGCCTCCGACTGTCGTTCCACCCGTTCAGCCAGGAGGCGTACCTGATGATCTGCGCACACTGGCTGGAACGGCTAGGGCTACCGGAAGAGGCAGCAAGCGAGTCCATGCGGAATGCTGCACTCGCCTACGCGTTGGATCGGGGCTCCCGAAGCGGGCGTGTAGCCTGGCAATTCGCCCGGGACTGGGCCGGCAGTAGACGCCTACAGGAACTGGAAGCCGCAGCTGCCAGCGATCAATAGTTCGCACCCTGCTGCTTGCCGATTAGCCGACGCACACCCTGCACGATGCGCAGCTGAAACTGCGCCCAGGCGGTCACACGGTCGATGAAGAGCACCCCATCCAAATGATCAAGTTCGTGATGCAGGCACACGGCTTCAAGGCCTTCAAGCTCCTGGGTGAAACGCTCCCCGCGCAGATCCCGAGCAACCACGCTCAGCTGTGTCGGACGCTCGACAAGCCCGGTGCGTCCCGGCACGGAAAGACAGGTCTCTTCCACGTAGGCCCAACGGCTACTGGCGGTTACCGTCGGATTGATGTAAGTCTTCGATTCCTCAGGGGAGTCATTAGCAGCACAGACGATCACACGCTGGCGCTCGCCGATTTGTGGTGCGGCTAACCCGAGCGCGCCGTGGGCTCGCCGGGTAACGTGAAGGTCGTCCACCAGTGTTTCAAGCTCCCCGCCGCCGAAAGACTCCACCTCCTTAGAAACCTCGCGGAGCGTGTCGTCCGGATGTTCAACGATGGCTCGCTCGGGCATGGGGTCAGACTCCTGCGAAGGGCCAGGCAGGCACCCTCAGTCACTACACAGAAAAAAAGGCGGAGCTTTTTACAAGCCCCGCCTTCCGACAGGCTGACGTCAGCCTCGAGGACGGCTCCCCCCGGTCAGGAGACCAGGTTACGCACCGCCTCCGCGGACGACTCCAGCGCAGCCTGCGCACCCGTGACGGCAGCGCTGCCCTCGAAGTAAGCCGGGTACCAGCTGGAGTTCAGCATCACGGCACCGTGGACAAGCAGGGCAATCAGCAGGACGGCGCCGAGCAGAAGCGGCAGGCCGACGCTGGGCTTCACAACGAGCCAAATACGTGCGTTATTCATGGCTGCTATCCTCCCTTAACCGAGCCAGGGCGAGTACGCGAACGCCAGGATATGCGCAACGACCGCGATCCCGAAGAAGATCCGGGAGCCATCGATGACATAGGAGTGCAGCTCCTCCGCCTCCGGCAGCGTGAGGCCGGACGGCCAGACCCGGTTCGGATCGTCAAAATCCACGAAATCGTCTCTGTTTCTCATAGTGGCTACTCCTCTTTACGGTCAGAGGCTCTGAACGACCCGCTCAGGCACTATCGGCGCGGCGAGCGGGCAACATCTGTCGATGCGTAGTTAGATAAACAAGAACCGCAGATACCGGTCAACGAACGGGGGCGCGGTGCCGCATGGGGTGCGCTCCCTTGCCGCGGCTCCGCCGCAGCACGAATGGCTCCCACCCCTTTATTTCCCATATCCACGAGCATTTCCACGCTTCCGTAAGACCGACCACGGCTTACGCATTTTTCAAATGTAAAACAATGCCGCTTGTAGCGAATCGTGCGATCCGGCGGCCGGGGCGCGACAGGTCGCGCCCCGGCTTTTCCAGAGATCAGACCTGCCGATGCAGGGCCTTTACCTCTTCAGCCGTCTCCGTAACGGAGCTGACGGCAGCGCCTTGGACCCAGTTGAAACGCTCAGTGCTGAGCAGGATGAAGTGGATCAGCAACGCCAGCACGGCCAGCCAGGCGCCAATGCCGATCAGCACACGGCTCGGTTCAAACAGCTTCCAGATTCTCCACATGATTCAGCCTCCTTAGCCAGCGATCGGGGCAATGGACTGCACAGCAGCCGTCACATTATGGGCACCCTCGATCAGGGCGCCGTAACCCTCGGCACCCGGAATCCAGGGGCGCCAGGCCCAGGCGAGGAAGTGCGCCACAACGGCGACCGCCACGAAGATCAGGAAGCTCTGCATGAAGATGCTGTGAAACTCCTTGGCTTCCTCGTCGTTCAGGCCTGTCAGGGACATGTTATCGGCCATGATGTTTCCCTCCTTCTGCGTTTAAGTCTGTACCGCGCACCGCCCCGGCGCGATACGGTGATGTATTGATGTTTGCGAACCCAGCCTCTCGCGAGTAACGAACCGAAAACCGGACCTCGTTCCTTTGAGTTCGCGTTGACAATAACGCAGCCGCGCATGGCTGTGTGGTGGCGTATAACCGCACTCGTGCGCGCCGGGTCGACAAGCCCTCTTGGCGGCCAGATCTTTCACCGGAAAAACAATAGGTTACGGACTGTGACGGGGTAGGCGGTGGCCGACGCGGAGCGCCCATGGTTACGCCGCCTGCGGCAATTTGCATCGACGAAGGGGCTTGGATACCTCTATGCATCGTTGCTCCGCAAGTCTCCAGTCGAGAGCGGAGCGCCGTAGCCGTCAGGTATCGAGAGAACGAACATGGCCCTGGGGGCTAGAGGTAAATATTCGGTAAACCGGTCGGCCTTTTAGCTGCACAGCTGCTCGGCGTAGTCTCGCTGCAGGGGGTAGAGCCAGATGTCCTTGGTCGGCAGCTTTTGTTCGTGGCTTGTGCTCTTCTT
>PUNM01000109.1 GCA_003552625.1 Ectothiorhodospiraceae bacterium | reverse complement strand
GATTACGGGGTGTTGGATGACCAAGATGAAGCTGCCCGTAAGCCATTTACCCACCGTGACCATCGTTTCTCATCGCTGGATTACGGCTACTTGCAGTTGGCCCTCGGCGACACCGTCGTCCGCATCGGCCGCCAGATTGCCGACTGGAACTTCGGGGTGACCGTCGGCGACGATCGGCGAGACCGTTTCCTGGTGATCCATCCGGTGGGGGCGAACACCTCGCTACTGACTGGCTTTGATGTTCGTCATAGCCCGACCGTGGACGATCCCCAGGATGATGGTTACCTCGGGTTCTTGGGTTTCACGGGCGAACTCGGAGGCTGGGAGTGGGGGGCTCTGGCGGGCCACTATGTAGGCCAACCTGCTACAGATGAAGACGGGGAACCCAGTGGTTATGCGTTGCGCGACAACTGGCTCGTTTCTCCCTATGTCGATGGCCAGGTGGGCGATGTCGATGTCAGCGCCGGAATGCACTATCTCGGTGGTGGTGATGAGACCTTTGAAGATGGCTCCTACGCGGGAATCCTGCGGCTTGGTGTGGACGTGGCCCCGAACTTCTATTTGCAGGGGCAGTACATCGGCAATATCGATGGTTCACTCATCACCCAAGGGGTGGATACCTTCTCCAGTCTGATTAATAGCAGCCCGCAGCATGAGATGACCGCGACCCGCATCGAAGCTCTCGATATCGGGGAGGTCGGCGCGAATGAATATGACAGGCACCTGCTCGCCACACGTGGGACCTGGACCGCAACCGAAGCGTTGCGCTTCAAAGGGGCTCTGGGCTGGGTCAATTATGATGGAATTCAAATCGGGGACGATTCTTTTGATGATCGAGATGAAGACGTCACCTTCGTTGATCTCCAGATGCACTACGACCTGACGGAGACCACGACCACCTGGGGGACCCTGGGTTTTGCGGCCTCAGATGATCTGATCGGTGAGGATGCGACGGCGGCGAGCGTGAACATCCGAACCGAATTCTAAAGCAGTCCCAAGGCCGAAAAAGACGGGTCAACACCACAATGAAAAGACGGCGCCTGACAAAACAACAACGATAGGGCGCCGTCTTCGGATGGCGACAGGAGGAGACCAATGGCCAAAAAGATCCTCGGGCTTGCGACCGGCATCGCCGTCGGGTTGGCTGGTGCGACCGCCACCCCGGCGGCGCACGGCGAGGAGACGCAGAGCTGGACGATGACCAGCACCTGGCCGTCGGAGATCGAGCTGATCGAGCTGGATCGCCGCTGGGTGGACACGGTCAACCGGATTGCGGGGGATGAGCTGGAGATTGAGTTCCAGCCCGGGGGCACGATCATCCCCGGTGACCAGGTCTTTGACGCCGCGCAAAGCGGTAACATCGATGCCGCGGCCGATTGGCCCGGGTATTGGGCCGGCCGATCGCCCGCCTTCTCGCCGCTGGCGACCCATACGATGCTCTTCAATGCGGTCGATTACCTGAACTGGATCTTCGAGTGGGGTGGCTTCGAGGTCTATCAGGAGGTCTACGGGGAGTACGATCTGGTCTACCTGCCCTACGCCGTGACCAACAATGAGTCCGGGTTCATGGGCGGCGAGCAGATCGAGTCGATCAGTGACCTGGACGGCAAGCGGTTGCGGCTGGCCGGGCGCGATCAGGGGCGTGTCCTGGAGGAACTGGGCGGCTCTCAGGTGGAACTGGCCGGGGAGGAGATCTATCAGGCCCTGGAACGTGGCGTGGTCGATGGCGCCGAGTTCGCGATCCCGGGCGTCGACTACAAAGCCGGATTCGCGGAGATTGTCGACTACTGGGCCACGCCCGGATGGCACCAGAGCGCGAGCGTCTTCGGGGTCATGATCAACCAGGACTCCTGGGACGCCCTCTCGGAGTCCACTCAAGAGAAGCTGAAGATCGCCGCCGAGGCGAACATGGCGTGGTCACTGGCCTGGTCGGAGCGTCGCTCGACCGAGGGCACGGAAGCGTTCAAGGATGCCGGTGTCGAGATCAGCCAGATGCCGGAGGAGGAGCTGCAGGAAGTACAGGAGGTCACCAACGAGGTGATCCTGCGCGGTGCCTGCGACGACCCCGATCACGCCATGGTCTACCACTCGCAAATCGCTTATCTGAAGGATTACGCCACTTGGCGGGATCTTTCCGTCCCGTTCAACATGAGCCGGACCATCGACGCGCTTCCGGACCTGGATGCCATCGAAGAGTGCCTTTGAGTCGATCAGGCTGAACCGCCTGGTGACAAAGGCAGATGGTTTCTCGGCGGCCGCCCCGGACAGAAAGGGGCGGCCGCTTCGAGCCGCGGAGTGGCATGAATGGATACCGCCTTCTTCTTGCGCCGGTGGGAAACGGGCTTGTGGCGCAGCGACGGCGACGCGCCCGCACTCTCCTTTGAAGACGAATGTACGCTGAGCCATCGCCAGCTTACTGCGATTTCGAACCGGATCGCCCATGGTCTTCTCGCGCAAGGTGTGCGGCCGGGCGATCGGGTCGGGCTGTTGCTCTACAACTGCTTGGAATACGTCCCGATCTACCTGGCCGTGATGCGTATCGGGGCCATTGCCGTGCGGTTGAACTTCCGCTTGGCCGAAGAGGAGCTGAGTTACTGCCTCAACGACGCCGGCGCGGAGGTATTAATTGCGCATGCGGGCTTGGCGGCACGTGTCGAGCCCGTTCTGAGCGAGACACCGGTTCGCAAGTGTTTCGCGCTGGCGGCGGAGCAGCGTTCGCTCCCAGCTCATTGCCGGGATTGGTCCGAATTGCTCCGGTCCGAGACAAGCCCGCCTCCGGTCGAGCGTCCGCATGGCGACACGCCGGCCATGCTGATGTACACCTCCGGTACCACCGGCCGCCCGAAGGGGGCGGTCTGGACCCACGCGAATACAGCTTGGTTCGCAGCGCTGCAGGCGTGGCATTGGTCCTACGGCCCCGACACTGTGGCCATGACAACGGGTCCGATGTATCACGTCGGTGCGGTGGAGGACCTTCTCAGCGGTGCGCTGGCGGCGGGTGGCCACAGCATCGTCCTGCGCAGCGGTGGCTTCGATATCGAGCGGGTTGTGCGTCTCGTGGAGCAGCAGGGGGTGACGGATCTCATGCTCTTCCCCTTCATGCTCTATGAGTTGCTGCATCATCCCCGCTTCGAGGAAATGAATCTCGGCTCTTTGCGTCGTATCGTCTCCGGTGGCGACCCGGTTCTGCCATGGGCGATCGAAAAGCTCGCTGAAGCGTGGCCGCAGATTGAGTTGGTGCAGATCTATGGCCTGACCGAGGGCTCGCCGGTGGCCGCCTGCAGTACCGGCGAGGAGTCACGCCGCCGACCGGACGCCGTGGGGCGCCCAATGCCGCTGACCGAGATCAGCCTGCGTGACGATGAGGGACGACCGGTGGCCTCCGGAGCGGAGGGCGAGGTATGGATCCGCAGTCCAGTCGCGGTCCAGGAGTACTGGAATCGTCCCGACGCAAGCGCAGAGACCTTCGTCGATGGCTGGGTCCGAACCGGGGATCTCGGGCGGACGACAGAGTGCGGGCTGCTCCAGATCTCCGGGCGTAAAAAGGACATGATTCGCTCCGGCGGGGAGAATATCTACCCGCGCGAGGTCGAGGACGTGTTGGTTCGGTGTCCCGGGGTCGCCGAGGCCGCCGTGATTGCCGTCCCGGACCCGAAGCTTTTGGAAGCAGTGTGTGCGGTGGTTGTGCCGGAATCCGAGCAGCAGAAGCCGGATCCGGAAGCGCTGGTCGAATGGTCGAGGCAGCGGCTGGCCAGCTACAAGAAGCCGCGCCATGTTGTCTTCACGGATTCCATTCCCCGCACCCCGTCAGGGAAGATCCGCAAGCACGTGCTGCGGGACCGGTACCGTCATCTAGGGAGCGATCCCAGCCCGGGGCAAATGAGCGGGAGCGGAGAGCGACAATGAATCGATTGATTGCCGGTATCGACCGCACGAATGACATTATCGGGTGGATATTCGCGCCCCTTATCGCGGTGCTGGCCTTGGTTGTGGTCTATGACGTTCTGCTGCGGTTTTTTACCGGCCGCCCGAGCGACTGGGTTTTCGATGCCACGACGCTGATCTTCGGCGCCCACTTCATGCTCCTGGCCGCCTTTACCCTTCGCCACCGGGCGCACGTGGAGGTGGATGTGGTCAAACGGCTGGCGTCCCGGCGCGTCCAGGCGATTCTGGACATTCTGGGCTACGTGCTCTTCTTCGCGCCGTTCATGGCGGTTTACATCTACTACGGATTCCAGTTCGCGGAGCGATCGTGGCGTTTCCAGGAGACCACGTCCGGGATCGTTGATTTGCCGGTCTATCCGATCAAGATGATCATGGTGGCTATCGGCTTTCTCTTGGCTCTGCAGGCGGTAGCGCTGGTGCTTCGCGCCGTGCAGACCGTGCGGGAGGGCTGACTCGATGAGCCCCGAGTTGCTGAGTGCGCTCATGTTTGCCGCCTTGCTGGCGGGCTTGTTCATGGGCCATCCGCTGCCCTTCGTACTGGGTGGAGCGGCGGTGATGGGGGCCTTTCTCGGCCCCGGGCCGGAAGTGTTCGGTTTGATTATTAACAATATCTACGGCCGGGCGATCGATAACTACGTTCTTGTGGCTATACCGTTATTCATCCTGATGGCCCGGTTCCTGAATGACTCTGGTGTAGCCGAGCGCATGTTCGACACCATGCGCTTGCTCCTCTCGCGCGTTTATGGCGGTTTGACGATTACCGTGGTGATTGTCTCGGTGCTGCTTGCTGCCACAACCGGTATTGTCGGAGCATCGATCACAGTGATGGGCATGATCGCCCTCGGCCCGATGTTGCGCTACGGCTATGACAAGCGTTTGAGCACGGGGGTGATCATGGCCAGCGGCAGCCTCGGGATTCTCATTCCGCCGAGCATCATGCTGGTGCTGATGGCCAGCTATTCGCCCCTGTCCGTGGGAGAGCTCTTTGCGGGAACCTTGATCCCCGGGCTCATCCTGGGCGCGCTATACGGCTTGTATGTCCTCTTCCTGTGCTGGTGGAAGCCCGAATTGGGCCCTCCGGTCGAAGCCGATGAGCGAGGGCAGTACAGTACCGGGCGCCTGGTGGGGATGACCTTGCTCTATGTGCTGCCGCCGCTGGCTCTGATCTTCGGTGTCCTCGGTACCCTCTTCACCGGTGTCGCGACGGCGACGGAGGCCTCGGCCATTGGCGCGGCGCTGGCCTTTCTGCTGTTCTTGATCTTCGGTGACCGGTCTCCGCGGACGCTCTTTCACACGTTCGTGGAAGCCAGCAAGACCACGGTCATGGTGCTTTTCGTCATCGTAGGGGCCACCGCGTTTACAGGGGTGTTCGCCCAGATTGGCGGCATGGACGTCGTCCGCGAACTGATCGCCCAGGTTCCGGGTGGCCCGTGGGGGGCGATTATCGCCATGCTTTTGGTCGTCTTTGTGCTCGGGATGTTTCTCGATTGGACGGGGATCGTGCTGCTCAGCTTCCCGATGCTTTTGCCGGTCGTTGATGCGATGGGCTTCGACTTGCTCTGGTTTGTCGTGCTGACCGCGGTCGTGCTGCAGACCTCTTTTCTGACTCCGCCGTTCGGCTATGCGTTGTTCTATCTCAAGGGTGTGGCCCCGTCACAGGTTCAGATTACCGACCTCTACCGCGCGGTGATCCCTTTCTGTCTGTTGATCCTTGGTGTGTGTGTGTTGCTCATGGTGTTCCCGGGGCTTGCGACAGCGCTGCCGGAGGCGGTTCTCTAAAACAGGGCCGGCCCGTCTGGGAGAGGAGGAGAAAACGCGATGCGTCTTCAGCAGCATGTGGCACTGGTTACGGGCGCCGGCGGCGGTATCGGCCGGGCCATTTCCGAGGCATTCGCCCGCGAGGGGGCCTTTGTGGGTGTAACGGACCTCGATGGCGACGCGGCGGAAGAGGTTTCCGAAGCGATACGCAACCATGGGGGAGCCGCGCTGGGGCTTGGGATGGACGTCACTGATGAGGCGTCCGTTGAGTCCGCCGTCGAGCGCGTCCATCGGGAGCGGGGACGGCTCGACTGTGTCATGGCCAATGCAGGCATCCAGCACATCGACCCGCTCGAGCAGCTGGACTTCGCGGATTGGCGTAAGGTCCTCGCGGTACATCTTGACGGCGCTTTTCTGGTAACGCGCGCGGCCTTGCAGCGCATGTACGCGGACGGGCGCGGCGGCGTCATGCTGTATATGGGATCCGTTCATTCGAAAGAGGCGTCACCGCTCAAGGCTCCTTACGTATCGGCGAAACACGGGGTTGCTGGTCTTTGTCGGGCTGTAGCCAAGGAAGGGGCTGCTCATGGGGTGCGAAGCAACCTGATCTGTCCCGGTTTCGTGCGAACCCCGCTGGTGGAGCAGCAGATCCCGCAGCAGGCTCAGGAATTGGGTATCAGCGAGGAGGAAGTGGTCCGCAACGTGATGCTGCGCAACACGGTGGACCAGGAGTTCACCACCCTCGAGGATGTCGCCGAGCTGGCCGTCGGTCTGGCCGCCTTCCCTTCCAATGCGCTGACGGGCCAGTCGGTGGTCGTCAGCCACGGATGGCATATGCAGTAGTCCGGGCGGGGCACCCGCGCCCGCACGATCCGGGTGTCAGAAATCAAGACCGTCAAAGACGGTAAAGAATTTGTGCAAGTTCGTGGACGACACCGCTTGGATGAGGGATGGGTTACGGGTGGACGGGCGGCCAGCGCCAGCGGCTTTCCGGGAAGAGCGCGTGCATCTGCTCGAGCGCGCAGTGGTAGGGCGGCCCGCCAGGCTGCTCCGTCTGCATGAATAGGGCAAGCAAGGCGCCACCCGGGCGCAGCCACTGATGGAGGCGCTGCTCGTAGGCCGGCCACTGTGTCGGCTCAAGGGCGCAGAGGGAGGTTTGCTCATAAATGGCATCGACCGGTTGCTCCGGCTGCCAGCGGAAAAAGTCATCTTCGACCACCACGGCGTCAACGCCGGCTGTCTTCAGCTGTTGGCGGAGCCGGGCGACCGCGGTGGGGGCGAAGTCGATCGCGGTCACATCGTAGCCACGCCGAGCCAGTTCGACCGCCTCATAGCCTGTGCCGGCCCCAGGGATGAGGACTCGCGGGCCCGGGATGGCATCGGCAGCAAGCCATTGGTTGAGTGCCGGGTTTATGCTCCCGCGGTCCCAGGCGGTGCGTCCCTTCTGCCAACGGTGCTCCCACTTCTCCTGAGGGGTGCGGGTGTCTTGTTCCGGTTTCGGGGCTGGCGCGGTCGATGGGGCGTCGCTCATGGATGTGTTGCTCCTTGATGCTCGGTATCAGTCGTGTACCCTAGTCCTACTAATTTACCCTTACGTAAAGGTAAATCACGCCACGCTGGAGGAAGTATGCACGAGGTGCTCATCGCCGTCGATGGCTCGAAGGGTTCGATCAGCCAGGGGTTGCGTGTCGGTGATCCGCTTAGTCAACAGAGTGGGCTCCCGTTGCGCATAGTGTCGATTATTGAACAGGCCGGGGCCGAGCCGGAGCGGCGCGAGGCGATCGAGGCGCAGATCAGCAAGCGCTCGGCCAAAGGCGAAGCGGGTGTCTCGCCAGAGATCGAAGTCGCTGTGAGCGAGGACCCCGCGGCGTACATCGCGCGCCGCGCCCGCGAGGGAGAGAGTCTCGTGTGCATGGCGACGCGGGGGCTGGGTGCGGTCAGCGAGGCGGTGGTGGGCAGTGTCGCTGCGGCGGCCGTGCGCCAGGCGGGACGGCCTCTCGTGCTTGCCGGCCCCGAACTCCCGGGCAACTGGAAGGGTCCGGTGCAGCGGGTGATGGTAGCGTTGGATGGCTCGAGCCTGTCAGAGGCGTCACTGCCTGCCGCGATCGAGTTGGCCAATGCGGTGGGGGCGGAGTTGCGGTTGATTCAGGTACTCGATACCTCGGAGATGCCGCGCCCCGGCGTCCTGGATGTCAATGAAGGAGGCTATCTGGACCACCTGGCCAATCAGATCCAGGGGCAGGTCCGGGGCGGTATCAACTGGGACGTTCTCCATGACCACGAACCAGGTCGCGCCATCATCGAGTACTGCAACAACCGCCCGGGCAGCCTGCCGCTATTAAGCACGCACGGGCGCACGGGCCTAGCTCGCCTGACGATGGGCAGTGTTGCCCACACGGTGCTCTACCACGCAACCTTCCCGGTTGCCGTAATGCGCCCGAGCAGCGTTTGAAGGTGACCGCGGCCCGCTGCCACCCGCAGCGCTTGCGGCTGGGGTGGCAGCGGGCCTGCGTGAAGAGAGGGTGAAGCTACTGAATAACACCCTTTTGCTGGTAGATCGGGTAGCTGCAGCCTGCGCCGACAACGACGGAGGCGATGAACCAGTCCATGCTCACCAGGGCTGCATCGACGAAGAGGGCGATCAGTAAGACATAGAGGACTGCAAACACGACGCCGGTCAGGCCAACCAGGGCAAGTTTGCCTACAAGAGTGTCGAAGTTCATTGTCCCTCCCCATTGCAGTGATAGTCCTGATGCGGAAATTACGCGGCTTGGCCCTTGAAGACAATAGACCGGAATCAAGGTGCCGGCCACGCGCGCGAGCCCCCCTGTGCGGCTAGGCCGCCTTGACCTCGCCCCGGGTGCCGGTGACGATGTTCGCTTTCCAGCGATAGGGAGCAGGAAGTGATGTCCGGTTAGGGCGTGAAGACTGACGAGAAGAAACAGCACTTTGACGACATCTACGTGGCCGAGACGCCGGTCCCCTTCAAGGAGCGCATCCTTGATGCGCTGGACTACGTCTCCGATAACTTCAACAAGCAGACCTTCGATCGCCTGATCCTGCCCTGGGCGCAGCAGCAGGCCGCCGATCGCCCCCTCAACTTCGTGGATCTGTGCGCCTGTTTCGGCAATACCACCATGGCGACGCTCTACGGCATGGACTTCGAGGCGATCCGCCACAACTGGCGCAGCGCGGAGGCGGCGCAGCAGATCGATCAACCGCGCCGCTTCCCGGCCAAGGTGACGGGGATCGATATCTCCGGAAACGCGCTTGCCTACGGCAAATCCGCCGGTCTCTACGACGAGACCATCGAGGCGGATCTCAACAACCCGCCGGCGCCGACGCAGCAGGCCGTTGAGCAGGCCATGGCCGAGGCCGACGTGGTCATCTCGACCGCCGCGCTGGTCTACCTGGAGCCGGAGGCCATCGCCAGGATTCTGGACGCCTTCGCCGCCAATCAGCGCGAGGGCTACATGCTGGTCAACTTCCTCAACCCCTTTGCTCTGGAGAAGGCCGACGCCACCAAACGCATGCTGCTTGAGCGTTTCGAGTTTGTCGGCAGCATGGCGTCACGGCACCGGCGGATGTCGGAGCTGGAGCAGGAGAACTACCCCGGCGAGGAGTGGTCCTTGCTGGAGATCTGGGTGCTGCGCCGTCGCGGCTAGGTGTCAGAGGGCACGCGTACCGCCGGGGCCGTCCGGGGCGGGGGGCGCCGGTGGTACGCGGCCGAGGTGCGCAGAGGCTCTGTGCTCAGGCTTTGCCGACAGCCTCGCTGGCGCTGCTAAAAGGCAACCTCGAGGCTAAGGTTGAGCATCGCGCTGCGCGGGTAGCTGTCGGTGGTCTCTATGGCGATCGCCGTATCCAGGTTGAGTACACCGAAGAGAGTCGTGCCCAGCGTCAGGTAGCTCAACTCCGTGCCGGAAAG